>NZ_CP067113.1:1993868-2326179 GCF_016615955.1 Luteimonas sp. MC1750 | reverse complement strand
ACAACAACCCGACGGTCAAGATGCTGGCGCTGGCCTTCATCGTGCTGATCGGCGTCTACCTGCTGACCGAAGGCTTCGACCTGCACATCCCGCGCGGCTACATCTACGGCTCGATGGCCTTCTCGGCCTTCGTCGAGGGCCTGAACCTCTGGGCCAAGCGCCGCGCCCTGAGGGGCGTGGCCAGCGAGTGAGTCGCACGGCATGAGCCTCCTGCACCTGGTCGATCCGATCGCGGTCCAGTCGCCGGCCTTCGAGCTGTTCGGGCGCAGCTTCGAGCCGGGCATCCACTGGTACGGGCTCATGTATGCACTGGCCTTCCTCAGCGCCTGGCTGCTGGGCCGCGCGCGGATCCGCGCCGGCCGCCTGCCCGGCGTCGACGAGAACGGCTTCGGCGACCTGCTGTTCTACGGCATGCTCGGCGTGGTGCTGGGCGGCCGCATCGGCTACGTGCTGTTCTACGGCTTCGCCGATTTCCTCGCCAATCCGCTGATGCTGCTGCGGGTGTGGGAGGGCGGCATGAGCTTCCACGGCGGGCTGCTCGGCGTGCTGCTGGCCAGCTGGCTGTGGTCGCGCCAGCGCCGGCTGCACTTCATGGACACGATGGACTTCGTGGCGCCGCTGGTGCCGCTGGGCCTGGGCTTCGGCCGCATCGGCAACTGGATCGGCGGTGAGCTCTGGGGCAAGCCGAGCGACCTGCCGTGGGCGACGGTGTTCCGCAGCGCGCTGCCACAGGACCTCGCCTGGCTCGACGCTGCGTCGCTGCGGGCGCTGCACCAGGCCGGCGAGCTCGAGCAGTATGCGCGCCACCCCTCGCAGCTCTACCAGGCCTTCCTCGAAGGCGTGGCGATGTTCGCGCTGCTGTGGTGGTTTTCGGCCCGTCCGCGGCCGCGCCATGCGGTGTCGGGCATGTTCGCGCTGCTGTACGGCGCGTTCCGCTTCCTGGTCGAGTTCGTCCGCGAGCCCGACGCCCACCTCGGCTACCTCGCCTTCGGCTGGCTGACCATGGGCCAGGTGCTGAGCACCCCGCTGATCCTGCTCGGCCTCTACTGGCTGTGGCGCTCGCACCGCAGCCCCACCCTGCAGCCCACCCCCGCCGCCCCGGTCGCCCCTGCCGCGCCCCTGTAGGAGCGGCTACAGCCGCGATCGGCCCTCTCTTCAACGATCCCCGGAAGGACCGACCATGCGCCAGTACCTAGACCTCCTCCGCCACGTCCTCGAACACGGCAGCGAAAAGTCCGACCGCACCGGCACCGGCACGCGCAGCATCTTCGGCTGGCAGATGCGCTTCGACCTCGCCGAAGGCTTCCCGCTGGTCACCACCAAGAAGCTCCACCTGCGCTCGATCATCCACGAGCTGCTGTGGTTCCTGAAGGGCGAGACCAACACCGCCTACCTGCGCGACAACAAGGTCACCATCTGGGACGAGTGGGCCGACGCCGACGGAGAACTCGGCCCGGTCTACGGCAAGCAGTGGCGGCGCTGGGCCGACGGCCGCGGCGGCGAGATCGACCAGATCCGCTGGGTCGTCGACGAGATCCGCCGCAATCCCGACTCGCGCCGGCTGGTCGTGAGCGCCTGGAACGTCGCCGACCTGCCGGCGATGGCGCTGCAGCCCTGCCACGCGCTGTTCCAGTTCTACGTGGTGGACGGCAGGCTCAGCTGCCAGCTCTACCAGCGCAGCGGCGACATCTTCCTCGGCGTGCCGTTCAACATCGCAAGCTATGCGCTGCTGACCCACATGGTGGCGCAGGTGACCGGCCTGGGTGTTGGCGATTTCGTGCACACGCTCGGCGACGCGCACCTGTATTCCAACCACGACGAACAGGCGCGCGAGCAGCTTGCGCGCGCGCCGCGGCCGCTGCCGAAGCTGGTGCTCAACCCCGCGATCGACGACGTCTTCGCCTTCACCGGCGACGACATCGCGATCGAAGGCTACGACCCGATGCCGGCGATCCGGGCGCCGGTGGCGGTCTGAGTGTCTCCGTGAGCGGCCCCGCGCCCGTGATCAGCCTCGTCGCCGCGGTCGACCGCAGGCTCGCCATCGGCCGCGACAACGGGCTGCCCTGGCACCTGCCCGACGACCTCGCGCGGTTCAAGGCCCTGACGCTGGGCAAGGTCCTGCTGATGGGCCGCAGGACCGCCGACTCGCTGGGCCGGGCGTTGCCCAAGCGGCGCAATCTGGTGCTGACGCGCAGCGGCCGCGCGCCCTTCGCCGGCATGCAGGCGGTCGCATCGCTGGACGAAGCGCTGGCGCTGGCGGCCGGCGACGGCGCGGGCGAGCTGGCCGTGATCGGCGGCGGCGAGATCTACGCCTTGGCGTTGCCGCGTGCCCACGTGCTGCACATGACCCACGTCGATACGGTGGTCGAGGACGCGCATGCCTTCTTCCCGGCCTTTGACGCAGGCGGCTGGCAGGCGGTGTCGCGCGAGCCGCATGCGGCCGATGGCCGCCATGCGTTCGCCTTCGAGTTCGTCGAGTACCGGCGCACCTGAGCGGGTCGCGGGCGCGCAACAACAGGCGCGCGGGTCGCGTTTGACGGCCGGGTTGGCTCAGTCCGGCTTCGGCCGCCCGGGCACCTGGACCACGCACAGCGCGTCGCCGTCCAGGCGCAGCGCGGTGAGCGTGCCGCCCCAGACCGCCCCGGTGTCGAGGGCGTGGATGCCGTGGCCGATGAACAGTCCGAGCGAGGACCAGTGGCCGCAGGCGAGCTTCAGCCCGCGGTCGACCCGGCCCGGGACCTCGTACCACGGGTACAGGCCCGGCTGCTGGGTCCCCGGCGCGCCCTTTTCCTCGAACGCGATGCGTCCGCGCGGGCTGCAGTAGCGCATGCGGGTGAAGATGTTGATGATCGCGCGCAGGCGGTCGGTGCCGCGCAGGCCGGGCGACCACGCCGGGCGGTCGCCATACATGTTGCGCAGCAGGCCCTGGCGGTTGTTCCCCTGCAGCACGCGTTCGACCTCGCCGGACATCGCCAGCGCATCGTCCGCGGTCCACTTCGGCGCCAGGCCGGCATGCACCATCATCCAGCCCAGTTCGCGGTCGGCATGGACCAGCGGCTGGGTGCGCAGCCAGTCGAGCAGCTGGTCGCGATCGGGCGCGAACAGCACCCGCTGCAGGTCGGGATTGACCTTGCGCTGGTCGGCTTCGCGGCGCTCGGCGATCGCCAGCAGCGACAGGTCGTGGTTGCCGAGCACGGTCACCGCGCTGTCGCGCAGCGAGTGCACCAGGCGCAGGGTTTCCAGTGATTCGCCGCCGCGGTTCACCAGGTCGCCGCAGAACCACAGCCGGTCGCGCGCGGGATCGAACGCGATGCGCTCGAGCAGCCGCTCGGTAGGCCCCAGGCAGCCCTGGAGGTCGCCGATCGCCCAGACCGCCATGTCAGTGCAGGGTGCGCGGGACGGCGAGGGTGAAGGGCGGGATCGGCGCGTCGAAGCGGGTGCCGTCGTCACCCACCATGCCGTAGCTGCCTTCCATCGTTCCGACCGCGGTCTCGAGCACAGCGCCGGAGGTGTAGGTGTACTGGTCGCCCGGTTCGATGCGCGGCTGCTCGCCGACCACGCCGTCGCCGCGGATTTCCTCGACGTGGCCGTTGCCATCGGTGATCACCCAGTGGCGATCCAGGAGCTGCGCGGCGTGCCGGCCGAGGTTGCGGATGCGGATGGTGTAGGCGAAGACATAACGGTCGTCTTCCGGCGCCGATTCCTCGGCGAGGAAGCGCGTCGCGATCTGGATCTCCAGTGTGTAGTCGGCGGTGTCGTCCATGTCACGAGTGTAAGCGCTGCGCGTGAATGACGGGACTAGGCGCGCGGAAGCGAGTTCGCCAGGCGGATGAAATCCGCGACGTCCAGCTGCTCCGCGCGACGCGTCGGATCGATGCCCGCGGCGCTGATCGCGTCCGCATCGCACAGGGTCTGGAGCGCGTTGCGCAAGGTCTTGCGGCGCTGGCCGAAGGCCGCGCGCACGACGGACGCGAAGCGCGCCGGGTCGTCGATGCCGACCTCGCCGGGATCGCGCGGCACCAGTCGGACCACCGCGGAGTCCACCCTCGGCGGAGGCCTGAATGCGTCGGGGCCGACGTCGAACAGGGCGGTGACCCGGCACCAGGCCTGCAGCATCACGCTGAGTCGGCCGTAGACCTTGCTGCCGGGGCCGGCGGCCATGCGGTCGACCACTTCCTTCTGCAGCATGAAGTGCATGTCGCGCACCGCCGCGGCATGGTCGAGCGCGTGGAACAGGATCGGCGAAGACAGGTTGTAGGGCAGGTTGCCGACCAGGCGCAGCGGCGTGCCCGCGGCCAGCGCGGTGAAGTCGACGTCGAGCACGTTGGCGTGGACCAGGGTGAGCTCGCCGTGGGCGCGCGCGCGCACCGTGAGCGGTGCCAGCAGGTCGCGATCGAATTCGATCGCGGTCAGGCGCCCGTGGCGCTCGAGCAGCGGGAAGGTCATCGCGCCCTGGCCCGGGCCGATCTCCACGATGTGCTCGTCCGGCCTGGGATCCACCGCGAGGATGATCCGGTCGACCACCCCGCGATCGTGCAGGAAGTGCTGGCCGAGCGCCTTCTTGGCGGGTTCGCGGAAGCGGCCGTCGTGGCCGTCGTGCTGGTTCATGGCGTGGGGTTCCGTGCGGCGCGCGTGGCGGCCAGGCGGGTGCAGGTGTCGATGGCGGCGAACAGGCTCGAGGGGTCGGCGCGGCCGCTGCCGGCCAGGTCGAAGGCGGTGCCATGGTCGACCGCGACCCGCGGCCAGGGCAGGCCGAGGCTGATGTTGACCGCCTGTTCGAAGCCCGCGTGCTTGAGCACCGGCAGGCCCTGGTCGTGGTACATCGCCAGGATCGCGTCGAAGCGCGCGAGCTTCGCCGGCAGGAAGGCGGTGTCGGCGGGCAGCGGGCCCTCGAGGCGCATGCCCTCCAGCCGCAGGCGTTCGAGTACCGGGATCACCACCTCGATCTCCTCGCGGCCCAGATGCCCATCCTCGCCGGCGTGCGGGTTCAGGCCGAGCACGGCGATGGCCGGGGCGTCGATGCCGAAATCCTCGCGCAGCGCCGCGTGCAGGATGCGCAGCGTGCGTTCGAGCAGGGCCGGCGTCAGCGCGTCGGCGACCGCGCGCAGCGGCAGGTGCACGGTCGCCAGCGCCACGCGCATGGCCGGATTGGCCAGCATCATCACGACATCGCGTGCGACATGCGCGGCCAGCAGGCCGGTGGTCCCGGTGTAGGCGATGCCGCCGTCGTTGACCGCGCCCTTGTGCACCGGCCCGGTGACCATGCCATGGCAGTCGCCGCGGCTGCAGGCATCCGCGGCGGCCAGCAGGGCGGCCACGGTGGAGGCGGCGTTGGCAGGGGCGGGGCAGCCCGGATCGACGGCGACGGCCGCCGGCAGCGGGCACAGTCCGAAGCGGCCGCCGGGCGCCACCAGGAGGTCAGGGGCCGGCTGCTCCAGCGGCAGCCCGAGGCGGCGCGCGGCCGTCAGCAGCGCGCGCGGGTCGCCGAACACCTGGAGGTCCGCGGTCCACGACCGCTGCAGTGCGCGTACGCACAGCTCCGGACCCACGCCGGCCGGTTCACCCGGGACCAGCGCGAGCCGGGGTCGCTGCATCTCAGCTGCCGTCGGAGACGCCGGCGGCGCCCGAAGCGGGGCGGATGTCGATATAGGCCTCGCTGCGCATCTGGCGCAGGAAGCGGTTCCACTCGTCTTCCAGCTTGCGCTGGCCGATGGTCTCGCGCATCTGGTTGCGGCGGTTCTCGGCGCCGACGTCGGCCTGGCGCGTCCCCGTGCGACGCACGATGTGCCAGCCGGCCTCGGTGCGGAAGGGCTGCGAGACTTCGCCGTCCTGCAGCGCCGCGACCTGGGTGCCGAACTGCGCGCCGAAGTCGTCCTGCATGAACCAGCCGAGGTCGCCGCCCTGTCCGCGGGTCACCGCGTCGTCGGAGCCGGTGTTCGCCACGGCGGCGAAGTCCTCGCCGGCGGTGATGCGCGCGCGCAGCGCGTCGACTTTGGTCCTGGCCGCCGCGTCGTCGCCGCGGACGAGGATGTGCGCCGCCTGGTACTGCGTGACCGTTGCGCCGGACCCGGTGGCGCCGGCGTCGCGGGTCTCGCGCAGCTGCAGCAGCTGGAAGCCGCTGGGGCCGCGTACCGGACCGAACACCTGGCCCGACTGCATGCCGCCGACGACGTTCGCGAAGGCCGAGGGAATCTCGTCCGCGCTGCGCCAGCCGAGGTCGCCGCCTTCAAGCGCGTTGGGACCGTCGGAATAGCGCACGGCCGCGGCCTGGAAATCCATCTCGCCACGGTCGAGCAGCGCCTTGACGCCGTCGATCTTCTCCTGCGCGGTGGCGATCTGCTCCGGCGTGGCGCCGTTGGGCAGGGCGACCAGGATGTTCGCCAGCTGGTACTGGGTGCCGCCGGCCTGGCTCGCCAGGGCCGAGTCGAGTTCGGCATCGGTCACCACGATCGAGGACTGCGCGAAGCGCTGGCGCAGGCGCTGGATCGCCAGCTCGTCGGACAGCGAGCCGCGGAATTCGGTGAAGGACATGCCGTCGGCGGCGAGCTGCTGGCGCAGCTGGTCGGGGGTCATGTTGTTCTGGCGCGCGATCGCGGCCAGCGCCGAGTCGATCTCGTCCTCGCCGACGCGCACGCCGGTGGACTTGGCGCGCGAGGTCTGGAGCTGCACCAGGATCAGGCGCTCGAGCACCTGGCGGCGGAGCACCGCCTCGGGCGGCAGCTGGCCGGCGCGGTCGCCGTACTGGGCGGTGATGTTGCGCACCGCGCGGTCGAGTTCGCTCTGGAGGATGACGTCCTCGTCGACGATCGCGGCGATGCCGTCGATCGGCTGGACGTCCTGCGCGTAGGCATGCGGCAGGCACGCGGCGAGGACGAGGGCAACGGTCAGGAAACGGTTCTTCATGGGAGATTGTCGGCCGGTGGCGGGGCGCCGACGTCGCTGCGGACCTCGGGCGGAGGCACCAGGTACAGGTCCTCGCGGTGATAGCCGAGGATAGCACGGCGCAGTCGGTCGGTCGTTTTCGGGCCGGCGGAACCGAGGCCCTTGAACTCGATCTCGAGCTGGATGGCGTCGTTCATTTCGCCCTGGAAGTTGCGCACGTAGCGGCGCGCCACCAGGCGCGCGGCCATGCAGCAGCTGTCCCACTGCACGCCGGCGATGCCTTCCAGCAGCTGGTTGTCGAGCAGCGAGTAGTAGTAGCGCCCGACCAGGCTCCACGACGGGTTGAGCGGGTACAGGAAGGAGAAGTCGACCTGTTCCAGCAGGTCGGCGCCGCTGCCGGCGTCGCGGCGGTAGCGGTAGGCGAGGTTGACGATGCCGTCGTCGCCGAGCAGGTAGCGGGTGCGCAGGCTGGCGAGGTCTTCCTGCTGGCTGGCGGGATTCCAGTGGTAGGTGGCGCCGACGCTCCAGCGGTCGTTGACCTCGTAGTCGGCATCGGCGATCCAGGTGGACTTGCCCTCGGGGATCACCGGCGAGCCGGGCACCAGGCCCACGCGGGAGTCCTCGAAGTAGCGGATCTGGCCGATGCTGGCGGACAGCTTCTCGCGACCGGTCTCGGCGCTGACCAGGCGCGTGGTCAGCGCCAGCGTCAGCTGGTTCGCGTCGGCCTGGCGGTCGGCGCCGGTGAAGCGGTTGTCGCGGAACAGCTGGCCCCAGCTGTAGGACATCGCCTGGGTGTCGAACAGCGGCAGCCCGGACTGGTCGCGGTAGGGCGTGTTGACGTAGAACAGGCGCGGCTCGAGGGTCTGCACGTGTTCTTCGCCGCGGAACATCGTGGTGCGGTCGAAGTACACGCCGGCATCGACCGTGGCGATCGGCAGGCTGCGCGAGGGCGAGGTGTCGGGCGCGGCACCGGTATACGCGGTCAGCCCCTGCGCCAGCTCGTCCTCGAGCTGGTAGCCGGTGTAGCGCCAGGCCAGGGTGGGCGTGACGAACCAGGCCGCGCCTTCCAGCGGCATCGACACCCACGGCCGGACGTCCACGCGGCTGCCCCCGGGGCGGCTGCGGCTGTCGATGTGCTCGAAGCGCGTGGCGTCCACCGAGGCGCCGGCGACGAACCGGCCGAACCGGTCCTCCCAGTTCGCGTACAGCCGCGGCAGGCGGTTGTAGGGCAGAATCAGTTCCGGCTGGGTGTAGTCGCCGAGCTGCCAGTAGTCGGCCATCAGGCCGGCGTCCCAGGTGCGCCCGCGGCCGTACACGCCGATGTCGCTCTTGATCGAGAAGTCGGTGGCGCCGTTGAGGTTGCTGGTGGAGTCCTCGACGTAGCGCGGATCGCTGATCCAGGCCAGGAAGGTGCGCGCCTGCCAGTTGGCGTCGAGCCCCTCGACGGCCTGGAAGCGCAGCATGCCGCGGTTCTCCTTGCGGCGGTTCTCGGGCCGGATGCCGAGGTCGATCTCTTCCTGGCGCCCGTCTTCGGCGAGGCGGTCGGACGGCAGGTACTCGACTTCCAGGTTGCCGCCGCCATCCTTGGTGAGATAGCGGAACTCGGTGCCGAGCAGCAGCCCGCGCCGGGTCATCAGCCGGGGCTCGAGCGTCATGTCGTAGTTCGGCGCGAGGTTGAGGTAGATCGGCTGGCGCCAGTCGAAGCCGTTGCGGCTGGAGTACCCGATGGCGGGGTACAGCAGGCCGGTCTTGCGGCGGCTGTCGGTCGGGAAGGCGAAGATCGGCACGTACAGCACCGGCACCTTGCCCACCCGCAGCGTCGCGTTGCGGGCAACGCCCTGGCCCTTGTCGTTGTCGATCTCGATGCGCTCGGCGCGCAGCTCCCACCAGCGGTCGTCCGGCGGGCAGGTTGAATAGGTGGAGCCGTACAGCGCGCCCTGCGAGCCCTTCATCTCGATGCGCTCGGCGCCGCCGTTGCCGCGGCGCTCGGTGAGCTGGTAGGTGACGTTGTCGACGCGGTGGGTATCGGCCTCCTGGTCGCCTTCCAGGTGCTCGGCGACCAGGCGCATGCCCGAGTCCTGGTAGCGCACGCGGCCGCTGGCGACATAGGTGGAATCGCCGGCGCGGTATTCCAGGTTGTCGGCGCCGAGGAACTGGTCGCCGCGGCGCAGGGTGACGTTGCCGGAGTACTCGACGCTTTCGCCGTCGACGCCGGCAAGGGTGTCGCCGGCGATGTCGGTGGGCTGAGCCGCGCGGTCGGCCGGCGCGCCGGTGGCCGGCTGGGCGTCCGGGAACGCAGGCACCGACTCCACCAGCGGACACAGGCCCCAGTCGGGCTCGATGTCGTCGCGCGCCATCGCGCCGGGGTGGTGCATGGCCAGGACCGAGGCGATGCACAGCGGCAGCGGGAGCAGGCGGGAGGCTTGGCGCACGCAGGATTTCCGGGGGGGAAGAAGCGGCGGCTAGCTTGCCGCATCCCCCGTGCAGCGGCAATGCATGGCCCGTGAACGCTGGCGCGTCACCCGGGCGCTCCGGCGGCAAGGGCGCGGACGTGGGCGATGCTGCATTCGGCCAGCGCACCGAGGTCGTAGCCGCCTTCGAGCACCGAGACGATCCGGCCGCCCGCATGGCGTTCGGCGATCGCGGCGAGCTCGGCGGTCAGCCAGGCGAAGTCGTCGGCTTCGAGCTCGATGTGCGCCACCGGATCGGCGCGATGGCCGTCGAAGCCGGCGGACACCATCACCAGCTGAGGCTCGAACGCGTCGATGGCCGGCAGCAGGCGCTCGCGCCAGGCCTCGCGGAAGCGGTGGCTGCCGGTTCCGGCGCGCAGCGCGGCGTTGTGCACGTGCAGGCCGGCGCTGCGCTCGCGCGGGTCGCCGCTTTCGGGAAACAGCGGCATCTCGTGCGCACTGGCATAGAGCACCCGGTCCTCGGCCGCGAAGATCGCCTGGGTGCCGTTGCCGTGGTGCACGTCGAAGTCGACCACGGCCACCCGGGCCAGGCCATGGCGCTCCAGCGCGTGCGCGGCGCCCACGGCGACGTTGTTGAAGAGGCAGAACCCCATCGCATGGGCCGCGGTCGCATGGTGGCCCGGCGGGCGCACGGCACAGAAGGCCGCCTCGGCGACACCGCCCATGACCAGGTCGACCGCGGCGACCACGGCGCCGGCCGCGCGCAGGGCGGCCTCGGGCGAGCCCGGCGAGAGCACGGTGTCGGGATCCAGCCGGACCGTGGCGTCGGACGCGGACTCGAGGATCGCGTGCAGCAGCAGGGGGTCGTGCACGCGCAGCAGCTGGCCGCGCGTGGCGCGCGGGGCTTCCAGCCATTCGATGTCCGGGAGGTGGTCGCGCAGCGCGGTCACCACTGCGCCCAGGCGGGCCGGGACCTCGACGTGTCCGGGGCCGGTGTCATGCCCGAAGCACGCTGCGTGGGTGAACACCGGCAGCGGCTTCGCGCCCACGCTCAGCCCCGGCGTCGCTCGTGCTGCCAGGTGACCTCGCCGTGGCCGCCCTCGCGTGCCAGCACGCGACCGAGCACGAAGAGCAGATCGGACAGGCGGTTGAGGTAGCGCACCGCCTGCGGGCGGACGTCTTCGACCCGCGCCAGCGCCACCGTGCAGCGCTCGGCGCGACGGACGACGGTGCGCGCCACGTGGCAGCGCGCCGACGCTTCGCCGCCGCCGGGCAGGATGAACTCCTTCAGCGGCGGGAGGTCGGCGTTGAAGCGGTCGAGGTGCTGTTCCAGGCGGGCCACGTCGTCATCGTCGATCGCGGCATGGCCCGGGATGCAGAGCTCGCCGCCGAGGTCGAACAGCTGGTGCTGCACCGCGGTCAGCAGCTCCTGCACCGCGGCCGGGACCCCGGCGGCCAGCATCACGCCGATGCAGGCGTTCGCCTCGTCGACGGTGCCATAGGCCTCGACGCGCAGCGAATCCTTGCCGGTGCGGCTGCCGTCGCCCAGGCCGGTGCTGCCGTCATCGCCGGTGCGCGTGTAGATCTTCGAAAGGCGGTTGCCCATCGTGCTCAGCGACGCGTCTGCTGCCGGGTGGCCGCCGAATGGCGGGCCACGACCTCCGACACCGCCTGCGCCGCCGCGGCAACGGCCACGAACATGGCGGTGGAGCCGAGGTAGGGTCCGATCCAGTGGCCGTAGTTGGCGGCCCAGCCGGCCAGCGTCGGCTCGGCGACCGCCGCCGACAGCCAGTAGAAGCCGCCCTGCGCGAACAGGTGGCAGGTCGCGGTGGCAGCGACCACCACCGCCGCCAGGCGCACCAGGGCGCCCAGGCTGGCGCCACTGTAATGGCGGCCCAGCCAGTGGCCGCCGGCCCACATCGCCGCGTGCGCGGGCACCAGCATCCAGTAGCCCGGCGACACGCAGTAGTGGGCGAAGAAGTCCATGCCCTGGCCGCGGATCACCATCCAGTCGATCGCCACCGCCAGCGCCATCAGCGCCGGGAAGGCCCAGCGGGCCCAGTCGCGCAGGTAGAAGCCGCCGATCAGGAACACCGCCCACGACGCATCCGGCACCGGGGTGAAGTGGGTGAAGACATGGCTGCGCGTGGCGGCCATGAGGAGCGCGAGCAGCGACAGGACGATGGCGCGGTGCAGGGTGGTGTTCATGGGCGCTGGCGGCTCCGGGAATTGCAGGTCGGCGGCCATTCTAGCGAACCGCGGCGCCGGGCGGCCGTATCATGCGTGGATGACGGCGACTCACGACGTGGTGATCATCGGTGGCGGGCTGGTGGGTGCGAGCCTGGCCATCGCGCTGGAGGGCAGCGGCCTGGACGTCGCGATGGTCGAAGCCGCTCCGGCGGCGGCGATGCCGGCGGTCTTCGACGAGCGCAACCTCAGCTTCGCCGAGGCCACGGTCAATGCACTGACCCGGCTCGGGGTGATGCAGCGCCTGCGCGCGCCCACCGGTGCGATCGCGCGCATCCACGTCAGCCGCCGCGGCGACTTCGGCCGGGTGCTGATGCAGGCCGCGGACCACGGCCGCACGGCGTTCGGCCAGGTGGTCGTGGCGCGCGACTTCGGCGAGGCGCTCGAGGCGCGGCTGGCCGAAGTGCAGGGACTGGTGCGGCACCGCGGGACCCGCTTCACCGGCTTCGCCGCCGATGCCGGGGGTTGCCGCGTACTCGACCTGGCCGGGGCCGGGCCTTCGCAGCTGCGCGCGCGCCTGGTGGTCGCCGCCGATGGCGCGGCCAGCGGGGTGCGCGATGCGCTGGGGATCGAGGCCAGCCGCCACGATTACCGCCAGGTGCTGCTGGTCGCGCGCCTGCGCGCCGCCCGCGCGCCTGACGGCACCGCCTACGAGCGCCTTGGCGACGACGGCCCCACCGCGCTGCTGCCGCGGGGCGACCGTGCCTGGGGCCTGGTCCACGGCGTGGCGGCCGAACATGCGCCGGGCGTCCAGGCGCTGGACGACGCCGGCTTCCTCGCCCGCGTGCAGGACGCATTCGGCTGGCGCGTGGGCCGGCTGCTGTCGGTGGGTCCGCGCAGCGCCTACCCGGCCGTGGCGGTGCGGGCCGCGACCACGACCGCGGCGCGCGCCGTGCTGGTCGGCAACGCCGCACAGAGCATCCACCCGGTCGGCGCACAGGGCTTCAACCTCGGCCTGCGCGATGCGCTGGTGCTGGCGGAACTGCTGGTCGCCGCGGCGCGCCAGGGTGCGGATCCGGGCGATGCCGACCTGCTGTCGGCCTATGCCGGGCGCCGCCGCGAGGACCGCGCCCGCACCCTCGACTTCTCCCACGGCCTGGCGCGGCTCAGCTCGAATCCGGAGCACGGCGCCTCGCTGCTGCGCAGCGCCGGGCTGGTGGCGCTGGCGGCGCTGCCCGGGCTGCAGGCCGGCGTGGCCGGTGGCGCGATGGGCTATCGCGGCGACGTGCCGGATGCCTGCCGGGCCGGAGCCGTTCGGTGAGCCGCGGCATGGTCGACGTGGCCGTCGTCGGCGGCGGGGTGGTCGGGGCCACGGCGGCGCTGGCCCTCGGCGGACTCGGCCTGTCGGTGGTGCTGGTCGAAGGCCGGGCACCGGCGCCCTGGTCCGAGGCACGCCCGGATCTGCGCGTCTTCGCCTTCGCCCACGACAATGCCGCCCTGTTCGAGGCGATCGGCGTCTGGGCCGGCATCGACGGCCGCGACGGCCGCGCCACGCGCCTGCAGCCGTATCGGCGCATGCGTGTCTGGGACGCGGCCGGTGGTGGCGAGCTGGCCTTCGACGCCGACCGCCTGGGCCGCCGCGAGCTGGGCTGGATCGTCGAGAACGGCCTGCTGGTCGACCGCCTGTGGGCGCGCCTTCCCGGCGCCGGCGTCGATGTGCGCTGCCCCGCGCGGGTCGAGGCGCTCGAACAGGACGCGCAGAGCGTGCGCCTGCGCCTCGACGACGGCAGTCGGGTGGCCGCGCGCATCGTGCTGGCCGCGGACGGGGCCGGATCGACCCTGCGCCAGCTGGCCGGAATCGACGTCACCGGCCATGGCTATGGCCAGTCCGGCGTGGTCGGCTTCGTGCGCACCGGGCACCCGCACGAGGCCACCGCCTGGCAGCGCTTCCTGCCCGGCGGTCCGCTCGCCTTCCTGCCCTTCGCCGACGGCAGCTGCTCGATCGTCTGGTCGATGCCCACGGCCCAGGCCGAAGCCGCGCTGGCGATGGATGACCCCGCCTTCGCCGCGATCCTTGAACGGGCCTTCGATCGCCGGCTTGGCCGGATCGAGCCCTGTTCGCCGCGGGCGGCGTTTCCCCTGCGGCTCCAGCTGGCCGAGCGCTATGCGCAGGGGCGAGTGCTGCTGGTCGGCGACGCGGCCCACGTGATGCATCCCCTGGCGGGCCAGGGGGTCAACGTCGGGCTGCGCGATGTCGCCCTGCTGCGCGAGTCGGTCAGCGCCGCGCTCGCGCGGCGGCAGCCCTGGGATACCCCGCAGCGGATCGCGCGCTGGGCGCGCACCCGGCGCAGCGAAGCGACACTGGCGGCGCGGGCCTTCGACGGCATCAACCGCGTCTACAGCAGTGACTCCGCGCCCGCCGTGCTGCTGCGCGGCCCGGCCCTGGGTGCCGCCGGGCGCGTGCCGCCGGTGGCGGCGGCCCTGTGGCGGCGCGCGGCGGGGATCTGAGGCCGCCGGCGCGCCGCAGGACGGTCAGCGCGTCCAGCCCCTGAGTTCGGTGGCGTCGAGCGCGCCATCGCCGTTGCTGTCGACCGCGCGGAATTCCGCGGTCAGGGTGGCATTGGGTCGCGCCTCGGCGCGGCTGAGCCGGCCATCGCCGTTGGTGTCCAGCGCGGCCATGTCGATGCGGTATTCGCCCACGACTGAATCCGGCGCGCTGGAGGTGATCGTCACCTGCGGCTCGCTCGGGTAGGTCTCGGCCGGACGCGTGCGCGGGGGCGGGGCGGGTGGCTCGCTCGCGGCGGCGCGCGCGCGCTCCGCGGCGGCCCGGGCCTCCATCGCGGCATCACGCGCCGCGCTGCTCGCGGCACTGGCATCGGCGGCGGCGCCGTGGGACTGGGCGGCCACCTGGCTCGGCTGGGCGGCGCCGCCATACGCCGCGGCGCTGGCGCCCCCGGCACGGTTGCCGGCGTGGCCGGCGGCATGCGCGGCGCGTTCGGCCCGGCGCGAGGCCTGGTCGGCCTGCCATGCGCTGTAGTCCGCCTGCGCCTGGCCTTCGGCGGTCACGGCGCCGGCGCGGCGCTGGGCTTCGGCCTGCTCGGCAGCCTCGCGCGCCATCCGGGCATCCTGTTCCGCAGTCCGTGCATCCTGCTGCGCGGCACGGGTCTTCTGGTCGGTCACGGTCTGCAGGCCGACGCTTTCGGCCGACTGTGCGAACAGCGGCCCGCTGGCGCCGATGGCGGCCGCGAGCAGGGCGAGGCCGAGCGGGTGCTTGAGCATGCGAGTGTCCATGGTGGTTCCCGTCGTGTTGGGTCGGGGCGCCACGCTAGTCCGGGGCCCATGAAGCCCCGGTCAGGATCCGCCTGCTGGACGCTGAACGGCGGTCGGGCGCGTCAGCCGCGGGCCGGCAGCACCAGCACCGTGATCTCTTCGCGGTCGTGGTAGAGCTGGCGCGCGCGCAGCTCCAGCGGACGCCCGGCCTCGCGGGCGAACAGGTCCAGGCACAGCGCCGTCTCCAGCCAGCGCTTCTTCATCGGCAGCTTCAGGTTGAACACCGCCTGCCGGCACCAGCCTTCGCGGAACCAGGTCGCCATGCGCGAGGCGACGCGGCGCGGCTGCTCGACCATGTCGCAGACCATCCAGTCGAGGGCGCGCGGCGGCTGCCAGCGGAAACCGTCCTCGCGCAGGTGGTCGACGCCCCCGGCGTCGAGCACGTGCTGGCGCAGCGGCCCGTTGTCGACCGAGGTCACGTGCAGGCCCGAGCGCTGCAGCACCCAGGTCCAGCCGCCGGGCGCGGCGCCGAGGTCGGCGGCGGTCATCCCGGGCCTGAGCAGGCGCGCGCGTTCGCCTTCGTCGAGCAGGACGAGGAAGGCCTCCTCCAGCTTCAGCGCCGAGCGCGACGGGGCGTCGCGGTGCAGGCGCAGGCGCGGCACGCCCATCGGCCAGGACGAGGCATCGCCGGAATCGGCCACTGCCAGCAGCAGGTGGTCGCCGTCCAGCAGGCAGACGTGCAGGGCGGGCCGCCGCGGATCGTCCTTCGCGGCCAGCAGGCCGGCCTTGCGCAGCACCGGGCGGATCGCGTTGCCGAGCGCGCGGGCCAGCCCGGCGAGCGGCCGCGCGGCGTCGCTGTCGGGGTGCTCGACGACCAGGGCGCCGAACGCGGCGCTGCCGGCGTGGGCCTGCAGCGCGGCCACGATCGGGGTGACGCGGTCGCTGGTGTCGATGCCGTCGAGCTCCGCCAGCAGCCTCAGCTTCTGCCGCGCGAAGACCAGCGAGCGCCAGGGCAGGGCGCGCGACAGCGCGTGCGCGTCGGCGCCGGGCGCGAGGAAGCGCACGAAGCCGCTGCCGCGCTCGGTGGCGGCGTAGCCGTGGTGGCCGGCCGCGGCGGCGCGCTCGCCGAGCTCGGCCGCGAGCTCGGGCTCGAAGCCGCCGCGGCAGTAGCAGAGCAGTCCGGTCGCGCCCGCCGCGGGCGCATCTCCGGCGTGCATCAGTAGCGCTGTCCGCCGGCGCGGCCGTAGGCGGCCAGCACCTCGCGGGCCTGCCCACGGGCGATGTCGCGCACCACCTCGATGCCGCGGCGGGCCAGTTCGCCCGGCCAGTCGGCCGGCAGCGGGCCTTCGTCGAACTCGGTCAGCGCGTGCACGTCCTCGGCGCGGGCGCCGATCAGCAGGCGGTCGATGCCGGCCCAGACGGTCGCGCCATAGCACTGGCAGCAGGGCTGGGCCGAGGTCGCCAGCGTGTACGGGCCACACGGGCGGCCGGCGTCGTCGAGATTGATGCGCGCGCGGCCCAGCGCCTGCTGGGCCAGCATGTAGGTCAGGTTCTCGGCGTGGGCCAGCGAGGTCGACTGCGGCAGCACCACGTTGACGCCGGCGGCGACGACGCGGTCGTCGGGGCCGAACAGCACCGCCCCGAACGGGCCTCCGGTCGCCTCGTCGACGTTGCGTGACGCCAGCGCGATGGCCAGCGCGACCTTGTCGTCATCGCCGGCATAGGCGCGTTCGCGGTCGACCAGTCCGTCGACCCAGGCCGGGAGCTCGAGGCCCACGCGCGCGGGAAGGTGCATGGCGGTCACCGGGCCACCGCGCCGCCGGACTGGGCCGGCTCGCAGGTGTTGGACACGCAGGCGCAGGCCTCGATCTCGCGGAAGCCGCAGACGCCGGCCATGCCCGAGTCGGCGCAGGCGGCCTGCACGGCCTTGGGGTCGGGCCGGGCGGCCGTGTTCACGCAGGCCGGGAAGTAGCCGCAGCAGTTGCCGACGTCCTTCACCGCGCAGTCGCTGTCGACGCGGCAGCTGCGGTCGAGGTCGGGTACGCCGGGCATCGCGCCGCGGACGGGCGCGGCGACACCGGCGGGCGGAGCGACATCGGCGGGCGGAGCGACATCGGGCGAAGCGACTCCGGGCGCGACCGGGGCGGTCGGGGCCGCGGGACGCGTTTCGGCGGTTGGCGGCATCACCGCACCGCCATTCGGCTGCGGGGCGGTGCAGGCCGCGAGCAGCAGCGCGGCCAGGGCGATGGATGCGGGCTGGAAGATCCGGCGCATGGAGGTCTCCGGTCGTGGACGTCGCCGGGCATGGTAGCCCCGGACGGCGTGGACCCCGGCGAAGGCCGGGGCCGCGGGTCGGTCAGGCCTTGGCGGCCCAGGTGTCGCGCAGGGTCACGCTGCGGTTGAACACCGGCGCCCCGGCGCGGTGGTCGCGCCGGTCGGCGACGAAATAGCCCAGGCGTTCGAACTGGAAGGCGGTCTCGGGCGCCGCATCCGCGGCCGAGGGCTCGATCCAGCCGCGCACCGACACGCGCGAGTCCGGATTGAGGTGGTCACGGTAGGTCTGGCCGCCGCTCTCGTCGTCCGGGTCGGCGACTGAGAACAGGCGGTCGTAGAGCCGGACCTCGGCCTCCACCGCGCACGTCGCGTCGACCCAGTGGATGGTGCCCTTGACCTTGCGGTTCGCGCCTTCCATCCCCGGCCGCGATTCGGGATCGAGCGTGCCGCGCAGCTCCACGATCGCGCCATCGGCGTCCTTGACGACCTCGTCGCAGCGCACGATGCCGGCGCCGCGCAGGCGGACTTCGCCGCCCGGCACCAGCCGCTTCCAGCCCTTGGGCGGCACTTCGGCGAAATCGTCCTGCTCGATCCACAGCGCGCGCGAGAACGGCACCGCGCGCTCGCCGAAGGCGTCGTCCTTCGGATGGTTGGCGAAGCGCAGGGTCTCCGCGTGGCCCTCCGGGAGGTTGGTGAGCACCAGCTTCAGCGGTGCGACCACGGCCATGCGGCGCGGGGCGCGCGCGTCGAGATCTTCGCGCAGCGCACCTTCCAGCACCGAGAAGTCGATCATCGAGTTCTGCTTGCTGATGCCGATGCGGTCGACGAACAGGCGCAGCGCACCCGGGGTGTAGCCGCGCCGGCGCAGGCCCTGCAGGGT
The DNA here is from genome assembly GCF_016615955.1 of Luteimonas sp. MC1750. Taxonomy (NCBI): domain Bacteria; kingdom Pseudomonadati; phylum Pseudomonadota; class Gammaproteobacteria; order Lysobacterales; family Lysobacteraceae; genus Luteimonas; species Luteimonas sp. MC1750. The sequence goes on along the minus strand of NZ_CP067113.1, from coordinate 2,308,275 downwards.
GTACATGCGCGGGTCGTCCCAGCCGTCCACCAGGCCTTCGGCCACGAGCTGGGTGAGCTTGCGCTTGCTCATCACCGTGTAGTTGATGTTGAGCCGCGAGAACTCGATCTGGCGCGGCTTGGCGGCCTCGATCGGCAGGTCCTTCCCGACCAGCGGCGCCAGCAGCTCCGGGTTGCCGGCGAGATCGACCCGGTCCACGCACCAGTCGTACAGCGGACGGTGGTCCTCGAACTCCAGCGTGCACAGCGAGTGGGTGATGCCCTCGACGGCATCGCCCAGGGCGTGCGCGAAGTCGTACATCGGATAGATCGGCCAGGCGTCGCCGGTGTTCTGGTGCGGCACCTTCTTGATGCGGTAGATCGCCGGGTCGCGCAGGTTGATGTTGCCGCTGGACATGTCGATCTTCGCGCGCAGCGTGCGCGCGCCGTCGTCGAACTCGCCCGCGCGCATGCGCCGGAACAGGCCGAGGTTCTCCTCCACGCCACGGTCGCGATACGGCGACGCGCGGCCGGGCTCGGTCAGGCTGCCGCGGTACGCGCGCACCTCGTCGGCGGACAGGTCGCAGACGAAGGCATCGCCCTGGCGGATCAGCTTCTCGGCGGCCAGGTAGAACACCTCGAAGTAGTCGGAGGCGTGGCGCAGGCTGTTCCACTCGAAGCCCAGCCAGCGCACGTCGTCCTGGATCGCCTGCACGAACTCGGGGTCCTCCTTCGCCGGATTGGTGTCGTCGAAGCGCAGGTTGCAGCGGCCGCCGAACTCCTCGGCGATGCCGAAGTCCAGGCAGATCGCCTTGGCATGGCCGATGTGCAGGTAGCCGTTGGGCTCGGGCGGGAAGCGCGTGCGGATGGCGGTGTGCTTGCCGCTGGCCAGGTCGTCGCGGACGATCTGGCGGATGAAGTCCTGCTTCACGGGCGCCGTATCGGAGCCGGCCGTGGTGTCGTGGGGTGCGGTCATGCGTGTCGTCGGGGAGTCCGGCGCGGCTGCGCCGTGGACCGGGCAGTGTAGCGGAGCGGCGCGCGGGCGGTGGCCGGGCTGAACGCCGCGCCCGGGCGTGGCTTGGACCGTGCCGGGGCAGGCCACATCATGGAAGGCCGGTCCGCGCGAGGCGTCAACGATGAACACCGTCCACCATGTCCATGGCCGCCCCCTGCGCGGCGTGTTTTCCGGCGCGGAGCGCGTGCAGTTCGGGATGGGCTGCTTCTGGGGTGCGGAGCGGCTGTTCTGGACCCTGCCGGGCGTGGAGACCACGGCCGTCGGCTATGCCGGCGGTGACGCCGACGCGCCCACCTACCGCGAGGTGTGCAGCGGACGTACCGGCCACGCCGAAGTGGTGCTGGTGGTCTACGACCCGGAGCGGGTCGACTTCGCGACCCTGCTGTCACGCTTCTGGGAGGGCCACGACCCGACCCAGGGCATGCGCCAGGGCAACGACGTCGGCAGCCAGTACCGTTCGGTGATCCACTGCGACACCGGGGCGCAGCACCGCGCCGCCGTGGCCAGTCGCGACGCCTACCAGCAGCGCCTTGCCGACGCAGGCCACGGGCCGATCACCACCCAGATCGTGTATCCGGCGCCCGCCTTCCACTACGCGGAGGACGAGCACCAGCAATACCTGTCGAAGAATCCCCGCGGCTACTGCGGCCTGGGCGGCACCGGGGTGAGTTGCCAGGTGGGCGTCGCCAGCTGAGGCCGCGCGCAGGAACGGACGCCGTTGCGGCTACAGGCCGGGGGCGCCCGGGACGTGGGCCGTCGCGGTGGATTCGGACACGTGCGGCTCCAGCAGCCCGGCCGGCAGCCCGCGGAGCACGTCGGCGAGTTCGTGCAGGAAGCCGGCCATCGCCGTGCTGCGGCGCCAGACCATGGCGATGCGCCGGCTGGGCGCCGGCGCGTGGAAGTCGACCAGCCGGATGTTGTCCGAGCGCGCCACCGGCGGCTTCACCGCCAGCGAAGGCAGCAGGGTCACGCCGACGTTGGCGGCGACCATCTGGCGCAGGGTCTCCAGGCTGGTGGCCTGGAACTCGCCCTTCTCGCCGGCGCCGGCGAGATGGCAGACGTCCAGCGCCTGGTCGCGCAGGCAGTGGCCGTCGGCGAGCAGGAGCAGGCGCTCGTCGACCAGGTCGCCCAGCGAGATGCGGCCGCGGCCGGCGAGCGGGTGCGCCTCGGGCACCGCGAGCACGAAGGGCTCCTCGAACAGGAACTCGACCTCGAGCTGGTCGTCGCCTACCGGCAGCGCGAGGAGAGCGGCATCGAGCCGGCCCTGCTGCAGGCGATCGAGCAGGACATCGCTCTTCTCCTCCACCAGCAGCAGCTCGAGCTCCGGGAACCGCTTCCGGATCGCCGGCACCACGTGCGGGAGCAGGTAGGGGCCGAGGGTCGGGAACAGGCCCAGGCGGACGGTGCCGGCCTCGGGGTCCTGGCTGCGCCGGGCGGCCTCGCGCATCTGCTCGATGTCGGCCATGACCCGCCGAGCGCGCGTCGCGACTTCGCGCCCGGCGGGCGTGAGCATCACGTTGCGCGGCGCCCGTTCCACCAGCGCCACGCCCAGCTCCTCCTCCAGCTTGCGGATCTGGGTCGACAGCGTGGGCTGGCTGACGAAGCTCGCCGCCGCCGCCCTGCCGAAGTGCAGGTGGTCGGCGAGGGCGACGAAGTAGCCCAGGTCGCGCAGGTTCATGGCGGAGCCTCGCTGTGGAGGAGGTGGCCGCGGCTTACGCCGTGGCCGCCTCGGCATCGGCCGTGGCGGCCGGGCTGCTGCTGCGGATCAGGTGGTCGAACGCGCTGAGCGATGCCTTGGCGCCTTCCCCCATCGCGATCACGATCTGCTTGTACGGCACCGTGGTGGCATCGCCGGCCGCGAACACGCCCGGCAGCGACGTGCGGCCGGCGTCGTCGACCACGATCTCGCCGCGGGGGCTGAGCGCGATGGCGCCCTTCAGCCACTCGGTATTGGGCAGCAGGCCGATCTGCACGAACACGCCTTCCAGCTCCACGCGGTGCGCGTCGCCACCGACGCGGTCGCGGTAGACCAGCCCGTTGACCCGCTTGCCATCGCCGAGCACCTCGGTGGTCTGCGCGGAGGTGATGATGCGCACGTTGGCCAGGCTGCGCAGCTTGCGCTGCAGCACCTCGTCGGCGCGCAGCTTCGAATCGAACTCGACCAGGGTGACGTGGCTGACGAGGCCGGCCAGGTCGATCGCGGCCTCGACGCCGGAGTTGCCGCCGCCGATCACCGCCACGCGCTTGCCCTTGAACAGCGGGCCGTCGCAGTGCGGGCAGTAGGCCACGCCCTTGTTGCGGTACTGGTCCTCGCCGGGCACGCCCATCTGCCGCCAGCGCGCGCCGGTGGCGAGCACCACGGTGCGGCCGCGCACGCTGGCGCCGCTCTCGAGCTCGACGGTGGTCACGCCGTCGCCGTCCTGGCTCAGCGCCTTCGCGCGCTGCAGGTTCATGATGTCGACGTCGTACTGGCGCACGTGCGCCTCGAGCTGCGCGGCGAAGCGCGGGCCGTCGGTCTCGGGCACGGAGATGAAGTTCTCGATCGACATGGTGTCCAGCACCTGGCCGCCGAAGCGCTCCGAGACGACGCCGGTGCGGATGCCCTTGCGCGCCGCATAGATCGCCGCCGCCGCGCCGGCGGGGCCGCCGCCGACTACCAGCACGTCGAACACGTCCTTCTTCGCGATCGCCGCGGCGTCGCGCCTGGCGGCGCCGGTATCGAGCTTGGCGACGATCTGCTCGAGGCTCATGCGGCCCTGGTCGAAGACCTCGCCGTTGAGGAACACGGTCGGCACCGACATCACTTCGCGCGCCTCGACCTCGTCCTGGAACAGGGCGCCGTCGATCGCGACGTGGTGGATGCCGGGGTTGAGCACCGCGGCCAGGTTCAGCGCCTGGACCACGTCCGGGCAGTTCTGGCACGACAGCGAGAAATAGGTCTCGAAGCGGTACTCGCCCTCGAGGTTGCGGACCTGCTCCAGCAGCTCCGGCGCCGCCTTGGACGGATGGCCACCGACCTGGAGCAGCGCCAGCACCAGCGAGGTGAACTCGTGGCCCATGGGCAGGCCGGCGAAGCGCAGGTCGATGTCATGGCCGGGGGAGGTCACGGCGAAGGACGGCTTGCGCTGCGCGTCGTCGCGCGAGACCTCGACGCTCACCTTGTCCGACAGCGCGCGGATGTCTTCCAGCAGCTCGAGCATCTCGGCCGACTTGCTGCCGTCGTCCACGCTGGCGACCAGCACCACGGGGCGCTGCAGCCGCTCGAGATAGGCCTTGAGCTGGGTCTTGAGATCGTCTTCGAGCATGGTGGACTCCTGGATAACGGCAAGGCGGGGGCCTGCAGCCCGTCCCGGGACGGGCCGCCACCGGCGTGGGGATGGACCGCAGGCCGCGCGCGCTGCACGGACTCCGGTCCAGCCCCACCCCCGCCGAAGCGGGGATGGGCTGGGTCTTGCACCTGTAGGAGCGGCCATGGCCGCGATCGCTTCCTGAGGCCGGAGGGATCGCCGCTATAGCGGCTCCCACAGAAAAACCGGCGTTCTTAGATCTTGCCGACCAGGTCGAGCGACGGCTTCAGGGTCTTCTCGCCTTCCTTCCACTTGGCCGGGCAGACCTCGCCCGGATGGGCGGCGACGTACTGGGCGGCCTTGACCTTGCGCAGCAGCTCCAGGGCGTCACGGCCGATGCCCTCGGCGGTGATCTCGATCGACTGGATCACGCCCTCGGGGTCGACGATGAAGGTGCCGCGGTCGGCCAGGCCGGACGGACGCAGGATCTCGAAGTTCTTAGAGATCTCGTGGGTCGGGTCGCCGATCATCGGATACTGGATCTTGCCGATCGCGTCGGAGCTGTCGTGCCAGGCCTTGTGCGAGAAGTGGGTGTCGGTCGACACGCTGTAGATCTCGACGCCGAGCTTCTTGAACTCGTCGTAGTTGATGGCCAGGTCCTCGAGCTCGGTCGGGCAGACGAAGGTGAAGTCGGCCGGGTAGAACACGAACACGGACCACTTGCCCTTCAGGTTGGCGCTGTCGACTTCGACGAACTCGCCGTTGTGGAAGGCGGTAGCCTTGAACGGCTTGATTTCGGTGTTGATGACGGACATGGGAATCCTCGCGAGGTGGGAGAAAACCGGCGGCTGCCGGACGAAGGGAATGTTAGGCCAGGCCTATCAATCGGTAAAGTTGATTATAGTTATTCAATCGATAGGCTAAAACTATCATGAGCCAGCACATTGTTTCCCAATGCCTGTCGGAGGCCGCAGAGCGGATCGAAGCCTCCGAGGCCGGTCTCCTCCTCCAGCACGTCCTGCGGCGGTCACAGGCCTGGCTTTTCGCGCACGCGGACGCCGAGGTTCCGGCGGCCGAGGCCCGCCGCTTCGATGCCCTGGTGGCACGTCGCGCCGAGGGGATGCCGGTGGCCTACCTGGTCGGACGCCGCGGCTTCTGGACCCTCGACCTTGCGGTGACCCCGGACACGCTGATTCCGCGCCCCGAAACCGAGCTTCTGGTGGAGCAGGCGCTCCAGCGGCTGCCGACCGGGCGGCCGCTGCGCGTCGCCGACCTGGGGACCGGCAGCGGCGCCATCGCCCTGGCGATCGCCAGCGAGCGTCCGCTCGCGCAGCTGGTCGCGACCGACCGCAGCGAGGCCGCGCTGGCGGTGGCGCGCGGAAACGCGCGGTCGCACGGACTGGATGGCCGCGTCGACTTCCGCCAGGGCGACTGGTTCGCGCCGCTGGCCGGCGATCGCTTCGACCTGCTCGCCAGCAATCCGCCCTATATCGCCGCGGCCGACCCACACCTGGGACGCGGCGACCTCCGCCATGAGCCGGCCGATGCGCTGGCGTCCGGCGCCGACGGCCTGGACGCGATCCGCATCCTCGCCGCGCACGCGCCGGCCCTCCTCGTGCCCGGCGGCTGGCTCCTGCTCGAGCACGGCTGGGACCAGGGTCCGGCCGTGCGCGCGCTGCTGGCCGCCGCGGGCTTCGAAGAGGTCGCCACCGTGCCCGACCTCGAACACCGCGACCGGGTCAGCCTGGGGCGCCTGGGGTCGGCCCGGGGAGCCCGCTGGTAGACTGGCCACGTTCATCCCGCACGAGGTTCCGCCCGCATGCGCACGCTGTATCCCGAGATCCAGCCCTTCGACGCCGGCACGCTCCGCGTCGACGATCGCCACGTCCTCTACTACGAGCAGTGCGGCAATCCAGAGGGCAAGCCGGTGGTCATGCTGCATGGTGGCCCGGGCGGCGGATGCACCGACAAGATGCGCCGCTTCCACGACCCGGCGAAGTACCGCATCGTGCTGTTCGACCAGCGCGGCTCGGGCCGCTCGACCCCGCACGCCGACCTGGTCGACAACACCACCTGGCACCTGGTCGACGACATCGAGCGCCTGCGCGAACACCTGGGCATCGAGCGCTGGCAGGTCTTCGGTGGTTCCTGGGGTTCGACGCTGGCGCTGGCCTACGCGCAGAGCCATCCGAAGAAGGTCACCGAGCTGGTGCTGCGCGGCATCTTCATGCTGCGCCGCTGGGAGCTGGAGTGGTTCTACCAGGAAGGCGCCTCGCGCCTGTTCCCCGAGGCCTGGCAGCACTACATCGCGGCCATCCCGGAGAGCGAGCGCGGCGACCTGATCGCGGCCTTCCACCGCCGCCTGACGTCCGACGACGAGGCCACGCGCCTCGCCGCGGCGCGGGCGTGGAGCGTCTGGGAAGCGGCCACGAGCTTCCTGCGCATCGACCCCGGCTTCATGTCCGACCACGAGGACCCGCAGTTCGCGCTGGCCTTCGCGCGCATCGAGAACCATTACTTCACCAACGCCGGCTTCTTCGAGTGCGACGACCAGCTGATGCGCGATGCCTACCGCATGGTCGACATTCCCGGCGTCATCGTGCACGGCCGCTACGACGTGGTCTGCCCGATCCAGAACGCCTGGGACCTGCACCAGGTCTGGCCGAAGGCCGAGCTGGTGGTGACGCCGACGTCCGGTCATTCCGCGTTCGAGGACGAGACCGTCGACGCGCTGGTGCAGGCGACCGACCGCTTCGCCTGAGCGGCTGCGCGGTCCCGGCCCGGCGGGCTAGGCCACGCTCGCCGCGCGCGGGCGCGGCGGGCGGTTGAAGAGCAAGAGCATGCGCTGGATCAGCGGGCCGATCGTCAGCGCGTAGGCGAGGGTGCCGAGCCCGAGGCTGCCACCCAGCAGGAAGCCGGCCAGCAGCACGCCGCCTTCGATCAGCGTGCGCACCAGGCGCACGGACCATCCGGTGCGCCGCGCCAGCCCGGTCATCAGGCCGTCGCGCGGCCCGGGGCCGAAGCGCGCGCCGATATACGCCGCGGTGGCCGCGCCGTTGAGCACGATGCCGCCGACCAGCAGCCCGACGCGCGCCGGCAGCGTGAGGTCGGCGAGCGCGCCGCCGATCCAGGCCATCGCCGCATCGAACACCAGGCCGATCACGACCACGTTGCAGACGGTCCCGAAGCCGGGGCGCTGGCGGATCGGGATCCACGCCAGCAGCACCGCGAAGCCGACCACGATCGCCACCCGGCCCATCGGCCAGTCGCCCTGCAGCGCGATGCCCTGGTGCAGCACGTCCCAGGGCATCAGCCCGAGCCCGGCCTGCACCAGCAGCACCATCGACAGGCCGTAGGCGACCAGGCCCAGGAACAGCTGGATGAGCCGGCGGGGCATGCGTGGGGCCGCCGCGCCGCGGCTCAGGCCTTCGTGCCGTCCGGGTTGTATTCGATCATCCACAGCCCGGCCCAGAGCTTGAGGTCGAGCTCGTAGCCTTCGGCGTATTTCCGCATCAGCCAGGCCGGTGCGCTGGCGCGCGGCACCGCGTGCACGGTGATGGCCTCGTCGGCCACGCCGCCGCCGTCGCCGACCTTGCGCAGGTCCAGCGCGCGGGCGAACGCGATCCGCTCGTTGCTCATGCCCGACGAGGTGGGGCCGACCAGCAGCACGTCGATGCGGCCCGCGTCCCAGCCGGTCTCCTCGATCAGCTCGCGCCGCGCGGCGGATTCGAGGGTGTCGTCGTCGACATCGTCGCCGACGAGGCCGGCCGGCATCTCGATCGTGCGCGCGCCCAGCGGCACCCGGTACTGCTCGACGAAGAGCACGTGGTCATCGGGGGTCACCGCGATCACCAGCACCGCCAGGCCGTCCTTGCCGTGGGTGCGTTCGCAGGATTCCCAGTGGCCGCGCCGGACCATGCGCAGCCATTCGCCCTGGTAGAGGATTTCCGGTTGTTCGCCGCCGGCGCGGGTGCGGGTGTCGTCCATGCCCTCGATCCTAGCCTTCCGACATGGTCGAAGCACCGTTTGCCGTCGCCGCGATGCCGCTGGCGGCGTCGAGCCTGCGGCGCGTCATCGGTCCGAACCCCAGCGCGTCGGCGAACGCGGCCAGCGTCGCGGCGTCGGCGGCGGCGCGTTCGAACGGCACCGTCGCATCCGTGAGCGGGGCGTCGCAGGCGATGGTCGACAGTCGCCGGCAGAGCAGGGCCTGTTCGCGGTGCTCGCGCAGGCGCGCGGCCACGGTCGCGGCGCCGCGCATGCGCAGGAAGGCCACCTCGTCGATGCGCCCGAGCAGCGCGTCGAGGCTGCCGAAATGCCCGAGCAGCACGGCCGCCGTCTTGCAGCCGATGCCGGGAACGCCCGGGATGTTGTCGACCGCGTCGCCGCACAGGGCCAGGTAGTCGGCCACCTGGTGGGCATGCACGCCCTGGCGCGCCTTGACCCCGTCCGCGCCCCAGCGCTGGCCGCGTGCGTAGTCCCACTGCTCGTCGTGCGCCTGCAGCAGCTGGGACAGGTCCTTGTCGGCCGAGACGATCACCCCGCGGAAGCCGGCATCGCGCGCCAGCACCAGCGCGGTGCCGATCAGGTCGTCGGCCTCGTACTCGCGGTGCGCCAGCACCGGCAGCCCGAGCGCCGCGCACAGCGATTTGCAGTAGGCGAACTGGCGCTTGAGCTCCGCCGGCGCCGGGTCGCGGTTGGCCTTGTAGGCCGGGTACAGCGCGTTGCGGAAGCAGGAGTCCAGGGCCTCGTCGAAGGCGATGGCGATGTGCCGCGGGCGCTCGCGCTCCAGCAGGTCGAGCAGGAAGCGGGCGAAGCCGTGCACCGCGTTGGTCGGCCAGCCGTCGGCGTCGCGGAAGCCCTCCGCCGGCATCGAGTGCCAGGCGCGGAAGACGTACAGGCTGGCGTCGACCAGGTAGAGCGGCGGGGCCGGCGCGGGCAGGGTCACGCCGGCGGCGTCCAGGCGCGCAGCAGCGCGTCGGGATCGGGTCGCTCGCGCTCGGGCGGCACCAGCTTGGGCGTGCCGATATGGATGAAGCCGGCGATCCGCTCGTCGGGGCCCAGTCCGAGCAGCGCCGCCACGCCGGGATCGACGGCCGGCCAGCCGGTGAGCCAGCACGCGCCGAAGCCCATGCCCTGCGCTGCCTGCAGCAGGGCGAAGCAGGCGCAGCCGGCGGTCAGCAGGCGTTCCTGCGCGGGGATGGCCTCGTCCGCCGGATCGAACACCGCGACCACCACGACCACCAGCGGGGCATGCGAGAAGCGCGCGCGGTCCTTGGCAATCGCCGCCTCGCCGGCATCGGGATGGAGGACCTGGCCACGCGCGGCGACCGCCTCGCCCAGCGCGTGGCGCGCGTCGCCGGCGATCGACAGGAAGCGGAACGGCACGCGCTTGCCGTGGTCCGGCACGCGGACCGCCGAACGCAGCATGCGCCGCAGCTCGGTTTGCGTCGGCGCGGGCGCCTCCAGCTGGCGCGCGGGCACCGACCGGCGGGCGTCGAGGGCCTCGAGCGCGGCGGAGTGTTGGCTAAGTGGGATTGCAGTCACAGACCTCGATGGCTCCATTCAGGGATGGTATGCGTGGGTGCATCCCCCGGCACCGATCGCATCCCGAATGATCGCAGAAGACGCCCCCGGCTACTCCCCCTCCCCGTCACGCTCCGGCGCGATGCGCGATCCCGTGCGCCTGTTCGACGCCCTGCGGCGCGAATCGGTGACCGCCCTCGGCGGCGTGCTCTCGGGGTTCTGGGGCACGATCGAAGAGCAGGTGCGCCTGGAGGCGCTGGCCGGCCACGACTACAGCGGTGCCCAGGACGACCGCATGGCGGTGATGGCGCTCGGCCATCGCGCGCTGGACCTGGCCACGCGCTACCGCGAATCGCTCGAGCGCGGCTTCGATGCCTGGCGCAAGCCCGCGTCGCCACCGCTCAGCGACAAGTCGCTCAGCCTGATGTCGGAGGGCGAGCTCGAGATCCACCTCGCGGGACAGCACACGACCGAGCTGCTCGACCACCAGTTCCTGCATCCGCTGGAGCAGCTGGAGGAACGGCTGCAGGCCCTGGCCTCCGCGCTGGGCGTCGAAGGTCCGCGGGCCAATCCCGTGCGCCCCGAGGCCGCGGTGGCCGCCTTCGTCGAGCTCTTCGGTGCCGAAGACCTGACCCGCGGGCTGCGTCCGCTGGTCTTCAACCAGTTCGACAAGCGCCTGCCGGAGGTGCTCGGCGACCTGTACGAGAAACTCAATTCGATGCTCGAAGGGGCCGGCTTCGGCTCCCAGGCGGGCGGCGGCACGCGCGCGGTGCGCGGGCGCCCGGGCACGGGCGGAGGGCAGGGCCACGGGGCAGCCGGCGCCGACCTCGGCGGACAGGCCGAGGTCGGCGGTGGCTGGGTGCCCGAGGGCGGGGTTGTCGAGCACGGCGGTGGTGGCGGCGGCGGCGGTGGTGGTGGCGGTGTCTCCGGAGCGGCGGGCGGATCGGGCGGGCCGGGCGGTGGCTTCGGCGCCGTGCCGATGGGCTACGGCATCGGCGCGCCGATCGCCGGCGGCGCGATGCACGCCGCGGCGTCCGAAGGCCGTCCACCGCGCTATCGCGACGTCGTGCGCGAGCAGCTCGCGCACTGGCGCGCCTCGGGCGGCGGCACGGCCACGGGTACGGCGCGCGCGGGTGACCCGTTCGAGCAGGATGCATCGCCTGGCGACGCGCACGTGCTGCGCACCGAGGACCTGCTCAACGTCGCGCAGATCCTGCAGGGCGACGACAGCGCCCCCTACACCCGCGCACTCGCGGCGTCGGACGCGCGTGAGCTCAGCCGGGTGATGCGCGAAGCCATCCGCGGCGGTGTGCGCCAGCTCGGCCTCGACGCCGACGTGACCCATTTCAGCGTCGACGAGGAGGATGCGATCGACCTCGTCGGCATGCTTTTCAGCTCGATCAGCGACGCCAACGACCTGGAGGGCCGCGCACGCGACTTCTTCGGCCGGCTGGTGGTGCCCTACCTGAAGGTCGCGCTGACCGACGATTCGATGTTCAACCGCCGCAGCCATCCCGCGCGGCGCCTGCTCGACGTGCTGGCCGAGGCCTGCGACGGCAACGCCGGGGAAACGCCGCAGGACCGCGAGACCCTGGACCGCGCCGAGCGTGCCGTCGACCGCGTGGTCGAGGAATACGACGACGACCAGGCGATTTTCGAACTCGCCGCCAGCGAACTGCGCGACCAGCTGGAGCAGCAGCGCCGCCGGTCCGAGCTGGCCGAGAAGCGTGCCGCCGAAGCGATCCACGGTCGCGAGCGGCTGCAGCAGGCGCGCGCCCATGCCGCCGACCTGGTCGGCTCGCGTCTGTCGGAGCGGCGGCTGACCGCGCCGGTGGCGCAGTTCCTCGACCGCCACTGGCGCCACCACCTCACCCAGGCCTGGCTGCGCGACGGCCCGGGCAGCAGTCGCCACCACGAGGCCATCGCGCTCGGTGACGCGATGGTCCAGGTCGACGTCGACGCCGCGCACGCGCGCGGCCGGGTGGTCGCCGAGCAACTCCTGGCGCTGCAGGTGCCGCTGGGCGAGTGCTATTCCAGCTGCGGCATGGACGCGACCGCGGCGCGCGACGGGATGGCCCGCATCATCTCCGCGCTCGGCCTGCCCGACGCCCCCCGGCGCGTGCATGCGCCGGAGGCCGGCCTGGAGGACGCGGACACCGGCGCCGCCGAAGGCCCGCTGGCGGGGCTGCAGCTTGCGGGCGGCACCGACACCCTGGACTTCGACCCGGAGGTCGCCGCGCGGATGCGCCGGCTGCGGGTCGGGCAGGGCCTGCGCCTGATCGACGAGGACGGACACGAGACCGCGGCGCGGATCGCCTGGGTGAGCCCGCTGACCGGCCGCTTCCTGGTGGTGAACCGCCGCGGCATGCGCCGGATGGTGGTGTCGCCCGAGGAGCTGACCGCCCTGGTCGCGGCGGGCCGGGTGGCGGTGCGTTCGACCGATGCACCGTTCGACGAGGCCATGCGCCAGGTGTGGCAACAGCTCAATCCCAAGGCCGCGTCCAACGCGCGGGACGAGAGGGCGGTCAACGGCTGACGCCTGCTGGCGGATGGCCGTGGCGCCTGCCGGCGGATGACCGCCGCGGTTGCCGTCATGCGCCATGTGCTGGTGTTGGGATATCGTGGCGCGCCCGCCCAGTCTCAGGCATCTCCTAGAAATGCGACCGCGATCAAGTCCCGGCGATGCAGGTCCTGCCCGGACAGCGTCGGCCAACACGCCGGCCCGCCAGCTCGAGGCGCTGCACCAGGGCTTCCGCGCCCGCCTGCTACCGCTGCTGGCCGAGTCCCGCGAAGCCACCGAGGCCGAGTTGAGGCGCCTCGCGGCCGAGGCGCCCGACGACGAACTCGCCGAAGCGCTCGCCAACGCCGTCGTCCTGCAGCACGACGCCAGCCGCCACCAGCGCAGCTGGGAAGGCCATCTCGCCCAGGGCTTCGCCGGCTGGCCCACGCCGCCGGATGCGGCCAGGCTCGCGCGCGGCTTCGCCCTGGTCTCGGACGGGGAGCTGCATGCGCAGCTGATCGGGCAGCCCGCGGTCGAGGCGCTGGAGCGGCGCTTCGCCGACGTGCTCGGCATCATCGATGGGCGCCTCTGGTCGATGGCGGCGTCGCTCGGCGGCCATGCGCGGCCGGTCAATCCGTTCGCGCCGCGCGCGGTGATCGACGCCTTCCTCGAGACCTTCAGCGCCACCGAATGCGATCCGATCCTGCGCTCGGCGCTGCTGCGCCAGTACGAGCGGCTGTGCGGACCGCGCCTGCTCGAGGCCTATGCCTGGCTCAACACCACGCTGGCCGAAGGTGGACACGCGCTGGATGGCGCCAGCGGCGGTGCCGCACTGGTCTCGCAACCGGTGGCGGGCAAGGGCGGGCAGCCGGCCTGGGCCGGACACGACGCGCTCAAACCCCAGGCGTCGTCCTGGCGCGAGTCCGCGCCCGGAGCCGTGGAGCACGGCACCGGGCGGCGCAGGATCCTGTGCGACCGCCTGCGCGCGGCGCGCGGCCCGGAGGCCAGTTCCCGGGCCGCGTCGGCCCGCGACTTCAGCGAGCAGGAATTTTTTTCGGTGCTGTCCCTGCTGCAGGGCAACGAGACGCCGAAGCAGCCGGTCCAGGTGCCGGGTTCGATCGGCGTGCACCTCAGGGATGCGCTGCGGAACGGAGCCGAAGGCCTGGGCCTGCCTGCGGACCTCGCGGCGCCATCGCCGGCCCAGGACGATGCGATCGACGCGGTCGGTGCGCTGTTCGACGGCCTGCGCGCCGACGCCGCACTGTCACCCGATGCCCGCGGCCGGCTGGCAAGGCTCGCCTGGCCATGGCTGCGGCTGGCGCTGGCCGATCCCGCGCTGTTCGAAGACCCCGCGCATCCGGCCATGCGCCTGCTCTCGGGCCTGGTGGCGTGCTGGGACGCCAACCTGGCGCGCAGCGACGACGAGGCCGCGCTGCACGTCCTGGCGGACGGGCTGGCCGACCGCGTGGCCAACGACTACCACGACGACGCGGGCGTGTTCGCCGCGGCGCTGGAGGAACTCGATGCCACGCGCGCGCCGCTGGAGCGGCGTGCGGCGATCAGCGAACGCCGGGCCTGGCAGTCGATCCTCGGCGGCGAGCGCCTGCAGGAGGCGCGCCGCGACGCCGATGCGCACCTCGCCGCGCGGCTTGGGCGCGCGCCACTGCTGGTCGAGGTGGCCGGCTTCCTCTCCGGCGCCTGGCGCCAGTCGCTGGCCATGGCCTGGCTGCGCGACGGCCCCGGGTCGGCTCGCCACGGCGAGGCGCTGGCCGTCGGTGACGAACTGCTGGAGATCGACGCCGCGGCGGCCGCGGCCGAGGGACGCGACGTTGCCGATCGCCTGATCGCACTCGGCCCGCAGCTTCGCGCCTGCCTGCTGGCCGGCGGTATCGCCGATGCCGGCGCCGACGAGCAGTTGGCCCGGCTGGTGGCCGCCCTGGCACGGCCCGATGCGCCGCGCATGCCGGCGGCCTTCGTGCCGCTGGCCGAGCCGGAAGGATTCGATACGTCCGCCGGGTCTGTCGGCGACGACGCGGCGGCAGCCGTCGGACAGGTGCTGGTCGGGGATGCCGCTGGGGGCGAGCCACCGACCTGGCTGCGCCTGGCCTGGACCAGCCCGGTCACCGGACGCCACCTGCTGGTGAACCGCCAGGGTGCGCGCACGGCGCTGCTTGGACCGGCGGAGCTGGCCGCGACGCTGGCAGGCGCGCAGCTGGTGGCGCGCTCGGCGGAAGGCGCGGCGGAAGCCGTGCTGCAGCGACTCGCCGGTCCGCCGGCCGGCTGAGCGCTGCCGTCGCGCATCGCCGCCGACACCGCTAGGATGGAGCGAAGGCATCGCGGGGAGTCGGGAATGGCAGTGAGGATCGGCATCGCGCGGGAAACCGCGCCGGGCGAGCGGCGCGTCGCGCTGACCCCCGAAACCTGCAGGAAGCTGGTCGCCCTCGGGGCGACGGTCACCATCGAACGCGGCCTGGGCCACCACGCCCACTTCGCCGACGCCGCCTATTCCGCCGCGGGTGCCGTGCTTGCCGACGATGCACCGGGCGCGCTGGCCGGAGCCGACCTGGTGCTGTGCGTGCAGGCGCCGCCGCCGGCGCTGCTGGCGACGCTGCGCGAAGGCGCCGCGCTCATTGGCCAGCTGCAGCCCGAGGCCGACCCGGCGCGTGGCGAAGCGATCCGCGCGCACGGCGTGGTCGCGTTCCCGCTGGAGCGGTTGCCGCGCACCACGCGCGCGCAGGCGATGGACGTGCTGAGTTCCCAGGCCGGAATGGCCGGCTACAAGGCGGTGCTGATCGCCGCGCAGCTGGCGCCGCGCTTCTTCCCGATGCTGACCACCGCGGCCGGCACCATCCGGCCGTCGAAGGTGCTGGTGATCGGCGCCGGCGTCGCCGGCCTGCAGGCGGTGGCCACCGCGCGCCGGCTGGGCGCCCAGGTGGAGTGCTTCGACGTGCGTCCGGAAACCCGCGAGCAGATCGAATCGCTGGGCGGCCGGTTCCTCGACCTCGGCGTGAGCGCGGCGGGCGAGGGCGGTTATGCGCGCGCGCTCACCGACGAGGAGCGCGCCGAGCAGCAGAAGCGCCTGGGCGAGCACCTGCGCAACATCGACGCCATCGTCTGCACCGCCGCCGTTCCCGGGCGGCCGGCGCCGAAGATCATCACCGCCGGCATGGTCGGCGGCATGGCGCCCGGCAGCGTGATCGTCGACCTCGCCGCCGAGACCGGCGGCAACTGCGAGCTGACGCGGCCGGGCGAGACGATCGACGCCGGCGGGGTCACCGTGGCCGGGCCGCTCGACCTTGCGAGCAGCGGCGCGGTGCACGCCAGCGAGATGTTCGCGCGCAACGTCTTCAACTTCGCCAGCCTGCTGGTCGCCGACGGCGCGCTCGCCTTCGACTGGAACGACGAGCTGCTGGCCAGGACCGTCTGGCCGCAACCGCAGCCCGCGGCCTGAGTCGCGCTCAGCGGTCGCGCGGCGGCTCGGGGGACCTGGGCGCCCGCGGTGGCGCCGGATGCGCCTGGACCCACGCGCGCCGCTGCGCCGGCGTCATCGCGCCCCACTGCTTGCGCAGGACCTCGCGCTCGGCCTCGGGCAGGGTTCGCATGTGCGCATAGAGGGCGCGCAGGGCGCCGCGCTTTTCCGGATCCATCTGTCGCCAGCGCTCGGCGCCCCGGCGGGCACGCTCACGCTGTTCGGGCGGCATCTGCTGCCAGCGCTCGGCATGTTCGAGCATGCGCGCGCGGCGCTCGGGATGGTCGTCCCAGCGCTGGCGCAGCGGCGCGACCAGGGCCTCGCGCTGCGCGTCGCTCAGCTGGTCCCAGGCTGGGAGTGCCGGTCCGGCGGGCGTCTGTGCGGCGGCCGGCAGGGTGAACGTGGCCAGCGCCAGAAGCAGCGCGGTGGTGGTCGAGCGGATCGTGGGATTCGGCATGGTCCTCACTCCATCGCCAGGATCAGGCTGTCCTGCGAGGCGACCCACAGGTACAGATCAGGGTCTTCCTCGAGCGTGGCCAGGCCCTCGTCCCAGGCTGCCGCCTCGATGGCCGTCCCGGCCGCGGCCAGCGACGGTGGCGCAGCATCCGTTGGCCCACCGTCCAGCGCCGGCTGGCGCAGCCCGATGGCCAGCGCGAAGACGGCTGCCAGGCCGGCCGCCGCCCACCAGCCGCCCGACCGCAGCTCCGGCCGTGCCGGCGTGGCGGCGGAGGCGGCATGGCCACGCCGCACCCGCAGGGCATAGAGGGTGCGCGGCGGCACCTGTGCCACCGCCTGCACATGCACGGCGCGCAGCCGGCGGTCGAATGCGTCGTGTGTGTCGCTCATCGGAAATCCTCCAGTCGCTTCTGCAGCGCGTCGCGTGCGCGCGACAGGTGTGTCTTGACCGATCCCTCGCTGCAGCCCATCACCCGCGCGGTGGTCGCCACGTCGAGCTCTTCCAGGATCCGCAGGGTGAAGGCCTCGCGCTGGCGCCTCGGCAGGGCGCGCAGCGCCTGCACCAGCTCGCTCCAGGCCTCGCGGCCGTCGTGCGCGCGGGACGGGTCCGGCTCGTCGCCGGCCCATTCCACGCCCGCCTCCTG
The DNA here is from genome assembly GCF_016615955.1 of Luteimonas sp. MC1750. NCBI lineage: Bacteria > Pseudomonadati > Pseudomonadota > Gammaproteobacteria > Lysobacterales > Lysobacteraceae > Luteimonas > Luteimonas sp. MC1750. The sequence continues at coordinate 2,291,403 of NZ_CP067113.1, read as the reverse complement.
GCGTTCGTCGGCCGAGGTCATCCAGCCCAGGCGCAGGGTGCGCCGGCGCTGCACGTCGACGATGCGGCTGCGCAGGACGGTCCAGAACAGCGGCGTCCACTCGTCGGCGGGCCGATCGCGGTAGCGCAGCATCCGCACCATCGCGTCCTGCACCGCGTCCAGGGCGTCCTCGCGGTGGCGCAGCCCGGCTTCGGCGAAGCGCACCGCACGCGCGGCGATGCCGTCGAGGAAGGTCTCGAGCGTCATCGCGTCGGCCGTCGCCCCGGTCTGCGCCGCGGCGGCGTACACGCTGTTGGCGTCAGCTGGCATGGGATCCAGCATAGCCAGCGCGGTGCCGTGGTGTTGTGGGTTGCTGCTGCCGTCCATCCAGGCATTCCAGTCGGGTCGTGGATGGGAACGCAGGCCGGCGCGCGCGGTTGACAGGTGCCCGTGGCGCCGCGGTCAGGGCCGGTTATGATCGGAGCGGGCAGCCCGGGGAGAACGCGTGTGGCCGATGGATTCGTTGCGCTGTACATCTTCATGCTGGCGGCGATCGCCGGCCACGTGATCATCTCGCGGGTGCCGGTGATCCTGCACACGCCGCTGATGTCGGGGTCGAACTTCATCCACGGCATCGTGCTGATCGGCGCGATGGTGGTGCTGGGGCACGCCGACACCACGCTGGAGAAGGCGATCGGCTTCGTGGCGGTGCTGATGGGCGCGGGCAATGCCGCCGGCGGCTACGTGGTCACCGAGCGCATGCTCGAGATGTTCAAGCCCAGCGACCGCGCCAAAGGCGGCAAGTCCGGCAGCCCGGAGGGTGGCGCATGAGCGGCGCGTCCGTGCTGATGCTGGTCATCCAGGCGAGCTACCTGGTCGCGGCCACGCTGTTCCTGCTCGGCCTGCAGCGCATGGCCTCGCCGCGCACCGCGCGCAGCGGCATCCAGTGGGCGGGCGTCGGCATGGTCCTGGCCACGGTGGTCACCTTCTTCATCCCGGGGCTGCAGAACATCGCGCTGATGGCGGTGGCGGTGGCCCTGGGCACGGTGATGGCCTGGGTCTCGGGCAAGCGCGTGGCCATCACCGACATGCCGCAGATGGTCGCGCTGTACAACGGCCTGGGCGGTGGATCGGCGGCGGCGATCGGCGCGGTCGAGCTGCTGCGCTGGACCTCGGCCGGCCAGGCGCCTGGCGTGGTCGTGCCGGTGCTCGCGCTGCTGGGCGCGCTGATCGGCTCGGTGGCGCTGTCGGGCTCGATCATCGCCTGGGCCAAGCTCGACGGGCGCATGGACAAGCGCTACAGCTTCCCGGGCATGCAGCTCTTCAACGCCGCGGTGCTCCTGGCGGCGCTGGTGCTGGGCGGGCTGCTGCTGCGCTCGCTGGGCGTGCCGCTGGTGGTGGCGTTCTTCGTCGCCGCGCTGGCCCTGGGCGTGCTGATGACCCTGCCCATCGGCGGCGCCGACATGCCGGTGGTGATCTCGCTGTACAACGCGCTGACCGGCCTGGCGGTGGCCTTCGAGGGCTATGTGCTGGGCAACGAGGCGCTGATCATCGCCGGCATGATGGTCGGCGCGGCCGGCATCCTGCTGACCCGGCTGATGGCCAAGGCGATGAACCGCTCGATTTCCAGCGTGCTGTTCTCCAACTTCGGTGCCACCGGCGAGGCGGCGGAGATCACCGGCAGCCAGAAGCCGATCGAGGCCGCCGACGTCGCCGCGATGATGGCCTACGCCGAGCGCGTGGTGATCGTGCCCGGGTACGGCATGGCCGTGGCCCAGGCGCAGCACAAGATCTGGGAGCTGAGCCAGCGGCTGATCGAGCGCGGGGTGAAGGTGAAGTTCGCCATCCACCCGGTGGCCGGGCGCATGCCCGGGCACATGAACGTGCTGCTGGCCGAGGCCGGCGTGCCCTACGATCTGATCGTCGACATGGACGACGTCAATCCGGAGTTCAAGAACACCGACGTCAGCCTGGTGATCGGCGCCAACGACGTGGTCAACCCGGTGGCCAAGACCGATCCCGCCAGCCCGATCTACGGCATGCCGATCCTCGACGTGGTCGAGTCGAAGAACACGATCGTCATCAAGCGCGGCAAGGGCCGCGGATTCGCCGGCATCGAGAATGCGCTGTTCTACGCCGACAACACGCGGATGCTCTATGGCGACGGATCGGAGATGGCGAGCGCGCTGGTGAGCGAGCTCAAGGCGCTCGACGGCGGGCACTAGCCGGTCGGGCCTGTGGGAGCGGCTACAGCCGCGAAAACGGAGTTCGCGCAGGGCGATCGCGGCTGTAGCCGCTCCTGCAGACGGCGGGCGTAGGTGCTCAGCGGCCCCAGGCGGCGGCGACCACGAGGCCGGCCGCCAGCCAGGCCAGGTCGACGGCGTCGTTGGCCATGCGCAGCAGCAGCCAGCCGTGCTCCGGGCCCATGCGGATGATCGAGCTCCAAGGGGTGAGGCCCAGCATCCGCCCGACCTGGTCCGCGGCGATGCCCCAGTTGGCCAGCGCGATCGCCACCAGCGTCGCCAGCACCGCCCAGGCCGCGCGCGCGGCGCCGGGCCGGTGTCCGCCCATGCGCAGCAGCAAGAGCGCATCGACCGCGGCCACCACGGCCATCCAGCTCGACTGGCGGCCGGTCACCTGCGCGACCAGGATCCAGGCCGCGGCGATGCCGATGCTGCCGGCCAGCGCCAATGCCAGCGCCGTCGTCGGCCGGGAGCGGAAAGGGGGCATGGAACGCAGCACCGTTCGGGGTGGTACAGGATAGCGTCCGCCACGGGCGGTAGAATGAGCGTCCAGTCGCCACAGCCGAATCCCGCATGTATTCCCGCAACAGCGAACCCGTCCGCCTCGAGCGCGACTGCGCCGCCGTGCTCGTGCCGCAGGGCGACGAGGTCACCCTGCCCGCGGGCAGCGTGGGCTACATCACCCAGGCGCTGGGCGGCAGCTTCACGGTGTTCGTCGAGGGCAACCTGTTCCGCATCGCCGGCAACGACGCCGACGCGATCGGCAAGGAGCCGCCGGAACCGCTGCAGCTGGAGGAGGGCGCGGACGACGCCGCGGTGGAGCGCCTGGTCTGGAGCCAGCTGCGCACCTGCTTCGACCCGGAGATCCCGATCAACATCGTCGACCTCGGCCTGGTCTACGAGGCGAACGTGCTGCACCGCGACGATGGCCAGCGGCTGGTCGAGGTGCGCATGACCCTCACCGCGCCCGGCTGCGGGATGGGCGACATCCTGGTCGACGACGTCCGCATCAAGCTGGAAATGATCCCGACCGTGGTCGAGGCCGACGTCGAACTGGTGTTCGACCCGCCGTGGACCCGGCACATGATGTCCGAGGCCGCGCGGCTGGAAACCGGGATGTTCTGAACGGCGGGCGCAAGGCCCGTCTTGCCTGTTTTCCAGAGCCAATGTCAGGATCTGTGACTGGCCGCACATTCCGTGCTGCCAAGTGCAACCTGTTTCCGCTTGCGGGCCCCGAAGGTGTCGCTTAGCGTCACTTTGCGGACGGAAAGTGTCAGTCCGCATCCGGCGGCTGCCACAGACGGGGAGGGGTTCCCGGAGCGGCGGCGCCGTCCCGCCGCGCGCGCGGCACCTCGTTCACTCCGGGAAAAACCACTCATGTCCGACGCCAAGCTTCGCCGCGTGCGCCTGCACGCCCTCGCGGTCGCCACCACCGCGGTCCTGTCGTCCCTTGCGGTCGCGTTGCCGGCCCTCGCCGCCGAGCGCGTCGAGCTCAGCGGCCTCCAGGCCTCGCAGCAGCACGATCGCTTCATCGTGAAGTACGTCGATGGCAGCCCGGAACAGGCCAGTCCCAAGGAGCGCGACGCCGCGCTGCGCGCCGCGGCCGGCGTGGTCCCGGCCTCGCGCCGCGCCGCGCCGCTGGTGCTGCGCCACGAGCGCCGTATGGCCGTGGGCGCCGAGGTGATCACCACCAGCCGCAAGCTCGACCGCGTCGAGGCCGAAACCCTGATGCGGCAAATCGCGGCCAATCCGAACGTCGAGTACGTCGAGGTCGACAAGCTCAACACGCTGGTCATGACGCCGAACGATCCCCAGTTCTCGCAGCAGTGGGGCTTTGGCACCGGAGCCGGCGGCATCCGCGCCACCCAGGCCTGGGACACCACCAGCGGCGCCGGGACCGTGGTCGCAGTGCTCGATACCGGCATCGCCAGCCACAGCGACCTCAATGCCAACGTGCTGCCCGGCTATGACTTCATCGCCGACACCGCGGTCGCCGGCGACGGCAACGGCCGCGACGGCGACGCCAGCGATCCCGGCGACTACTACGGCGGCAACGCCTCGAGCTGGCACGGCACCCACGTCGCCGGTACGGTGGCCGCGCTGACCAACAACGGCAAGGGCGTGGCCGGCACGGCGTATGGCGCCAGGATCGTGCCCGTGCGCGTGCTCGGCCGTGGCGGTGGCTACGACTCCGACATCGCCGACGCGGTGATCTGGGCCTCGGGCGGTTCGGTCAGCGGCGTGCCGGCCAACGCCAACCCGGCGGAAGCCATCAACCTCAGCCTCGGCGGCTCCGGCAGCTGCGGCAGCGCGATGCAGAGCGCGATCAACGGCGCGGTCGGCCGCGGCTCCACGATCGTGATCGCCGCGGGCAACAGCAACGCGAACACCTCGGGCTTCTCGCCGGCGAACTGCGGCAACGTGATCGCCGTCGGCTCGATCACCAGCACCGGCGCGCGCTCCAGCTTCTCCAACTACGGCGCCATCGTCGACATCGCCGCGCCGGGTTCGAGCATCCAGTCCACGCTCAACAGCGGCAGCCAGGGCCCGGGCGCCGAAAGCTATGCCAGCTACAGCGGCACCTCGATGGCCGCGCCGCACGTGGCCGGCGTGGTCGCCCTGATCCAGTCGGTGGCCAACCCGGCCAAGACCCCGGCGCAGGTCGAGGCGCTGATCAAGAGCACCGCCCGCGCCTTCCCGTCCACGCCGTCGCAGCCGATCGGCGCCGGCATCCTTGATGCCAAGGCGGCGGTCGATGCGGCCGCGGGTGGCGGCGGCAATCCCAACCCGAACCCGGGCGGCGTCCTGCAGAACGGCACGCCCGTCAGCGTGGCCGGCGCCTCGGGCAGCACCCAGTACTGGACCGTCACCGTGCCGGCCGGGGCGACCAACCTCAACATCGCCACCGCGGGCGGCACCGGCGACCTCGACATGTACGTGCGCTTCGGGTCGCAGCCGACCACGTCGACCTACGACTGCCGCCCCTACCGGTCGGGCAATGCCGAAACCTGCAGCTTCGCCACGCCGCAGGCCGGCACCTGGCACGTCATGCTGCGCGGCTATTCGGCGTTCTCGGGCGCGAGCCTCACCGCCAGCTACTCCACGGGCGGTGGCGGCGGTGGCAACACGCTGCAGAACGGCGTGCCGGTGACCGGCCTGTCGGGCGCGGCGTCGAGCGAGCGTCGCTACACCATCCAGGTGCCGGCGGGCCGTACCCAGCTCCGGGTGCAGACATCGGGCGGCACGGGTGATGCCGACCTCTATGTGCGCCAGGGTTCGGCACCGACCACCACCACCTACACCTGCCGTCCGTACCAGGGTGGCAACAACGAGACCTGCACCATCAACAATCCGGCGGCCGGGACCTGGCACGTCATGGTGCGCGGCTACAGCGCGTACTCCGGCCTGAGCCTGGTCGGCAGCTACTGACCACGGCGGGCTGACGGCGGCGGACGGGGCGACCCGTCCGCCGTTTTCTTTTTTTGCCGACGGGGTTCGCGCCGCCCGTCCCGCGCACAGGGGGTGTGCTTCCCCGTCCTGTCCGCATCCTGCTCCCAAGGCCGGCCGCCGGCCATCCATGGCCGGCTGTACGCACACCCCCTGTGCGCGGGACGGGCCGTGGCCATGGTCGGCTTCGGGGAAGAGCGACGGCAACGGCAACGGCTGCAGCGAAAGCGGCAGCTGCAGCCACGGTTACCGCCAGAGCTGCAGCCACAGCTGCAGCCACAGCCACCGCTACAGCTACGCAAGGGCGATCGCGGCTGTAGCCGCTCCTACAGGGGTGGGGCGTGAGGGCTTGGGATGTCGGGGCTTCCCGATCGCGGAGGCGGTGGGGCCGGACGCGGATGCAGGGGGGATGGCCAGAGCCGGCCATGGATGGCCGGCGGCCGGAACTGGGAGCAGGGCGCGGACATTCCGGCTGGGCATCCCCCCTGCATCTGCGGCCGGCGGCGCACCGTGTCCGGAGCAATGGCCACGAGTCAGCAGCTCCGAGGAAGACCGTCCAAGCGTGCAGCCGAAGCGGCTCGGTCGTGCGGCCTGCCGATCACCCGGCCTGCCGGCGTGGGCCGCGCGGTCAGGCCGGTTCGAAGCGGTTCGCGGCCACGTTCTTGCGGACCGTGAGCGGGTCCCAGATGCGTCCGTTCATGGCGATGTAGACGCCGGCGGACAGTGACTGCACCGCGCCCACCGCGGTGCCGATGTTGAACTCGGCGTCCGAGCCGCGGAAGCGCGCCGGGTTGAGCGCACCGGTCAGCACGATGGTGCGGTCGGCCAGCGGCGCCAGCGCCTTCGCGGTCTCGACCATGGTGTCGGTGCCGTGGGTGACCAGCACGTGGCGCGTGGCCTGCGCCGCGATGGTGGCGCGCAGCAGCTCGCGGTCGCCGTCGTCGATGTGCAGCGAATCCTTGCGCAGGATCGGGATCACGCGGAAGCGGAAGGCCACGCCGAGTTCCTCGAGGATCCGGCCGATCTGCGGCTCACCCACCTGGAAGTCCGACTTGTCGTCGAAATAGACCTTGTCGATCGTGCCCCCGGTGGTGACGATCAGCAGTTCTTCCATCGTGCGTGTCCTCGATTGCGGCAGCCGTGACCCGCATCGCGCGGGCCGGGTGCGCATTCTAGTCGTTCGCGGCGTGGCGCTTGCCGCGGCCGGCGAAGCGCGCCTGCAGTCCCGGCCAGCTCGAGGCCACGATGATGCCCAGCGCCAGCAGCACCTCGCCCAGTGCGTAGCCGCGCCCGTCCGCGCGCTCCCACGCCAGCATGACGCCGTGGCAGAACCACCCCAATCCCAGCACGCCGGACCAGAAGGCCGCGGTGCGCCGCCCGGCCAGCACGCCGATGGCCAGCAGCAGCGGCGGCAGCGCGAACACCGCCAGCGCCTGCAGGTAGCGCGCGTCGCCCGCGAACCAGGCCGCGAACAGCGCCGCCAGCGCCAGCAGCAGGGCGGCAAGCACGCGCCCGGACGTCGTCGCCGGCATCAGCCCAGCCTCGCCGCCAGGGCGGCGATGCGCCGGCCGAGAGCGCGCGCAAGCCTGGCCTCGTCCTCGCTGGGCGTCGGATCGTTGTCGCCGCCGGCGACGTGGCTGGCGCCGTAGGGCGTGCCCCCGGTGCGCGTGGACGACAGCCCCGGCTCGGTGAAGGGAATGCCGGCGATGACGCAGCCGTGGTGCAGCAGCGGCAGCATCATCGTGAGCAGGGTCGACTCCTGGCCGCCGTGCTGGGTGGCGGTGGAGGTGAACACGGCCGCCGGCTTGCCCACCAGGGTGCCGCTGGCCCATTCGCTGCCGAGGCCGTCGAGGAAGTGCTTCATCGGTGCCGCCATGTTGCCGAAGCGGGTCGGGCTGCCGACCAGCAGGCCGGCGCATTCGGCCAGGTCGCGCAGCTCGACGTAGGGCGCGCCGTCCTCGGGCACCGGTGGCTGCGTGGCCACGGTCACCGGCGCCACCGGTGGCACCGTGCGCAGGCGCGCGGACATGCCCTCGACCTCGCCGACGCCGCGCGCGATCTGCCGCGCGAGCGCGGCGACCGAGCCGCCGCGGCTGTAGTACAGGACCAGGATCTCGGGCATGGCGACTCCTCGCGGGGCCGGGAAGCATAGCCGCAGCGGCCCTGCGCGCGCTGCGATGGGGCCGGTGCGATCGGTTAACCTCGCCACGATGGAGCCACTGGATTCGCTCAACCGCTGGGCCGACCGCCTGCGCGACCGCGCGCGCGCGCTGACCTTCGCGCGCTTCCTGTGGCGGCGCTTCCTCGACGACCGCCTGTTCGAGGCCGCCGGCGCGCTGTCGTTCACCACGACCTTCGCCCTGGTGCCGCTGTCGATGGTGGTGTTCGGGGTGCTGTCGGCGTTCCCGGTGTTCGAGGAGTGGCGCGACCTGCTCAGCGAGTTCGTGTTCGCGAACTTCGTTCCCAGCTCCGCCCAGGGCATCCGCGACTGGCTGATGTCGTTCTCCGAGAACACCGGCAAGCTCACCGCGGTCGGCGTGATCGCGCTGGTGGTGTCGGTGCTGGTGACCCTGGTCGGCATCGAGGCGGCGTTCAACCGCATCTGGCGCGTGCATACTGCCCGCCCGCAACTGTCGCGCTTCCTCGTCTACTGGACCGTGCTGACGCTCGGCGCGCTGGTGGCGGCGGCCAGCCTGTCGGTGCTCGGGCGGCTGTTCGCCCTGGACGTCTTCCGCAGCGGCGCCGGGCAGTGGCTGCAGGGGGCGATGCTGGACGCGGCGCCGGTGGTGATCGAGCTGCTGGCGTTCGCGACCATCTACCGCGTGGTGCCGCATCGCACGGTGCAGTGGCGCCACGCGTTCGCCGGCGCCCTGGTGGCGGTGGTGCTGCTGGAGATCGGCCGGCGCCTGATCAGCCTCTACCTCGGCAGCTTCAACGCCTACCAGAACATCTATGGCGCGGTGGCCTTCGTGCCGATCTTCCTGCTCTGGCTGTACCTCGGCTGGGTCAGCATCCTGCTGGGAGCTTCGTTCGCGGCCTCGGTCTCGGCCTTCCGCTACCAGCCGGCCCACCTGCGCCTGCCGCAGGGCTACGAGATCTACGCGATGCTGCGCCTGCTGGACCGCTTCCGCGAAGCGCGCGCCACCGGCGGCGGCCTGCACAGCGACGAGATCCTGGAGTGCGAGCCGGTCCTGACCGACGCCCTGGTGCAGGAGACCCTGGGCCAGCTGGCCTCGATCAACGTCGTCCGCCGGGCGGAGTCGGGCGAGTGGCTGCTCGCCCGCGACCTCGACGCGCTGACCCTGGCCGAGCTCTACGAAGCCGGCCAGTTGCGCATCCCGATCGCCGAGGCCCACCTGCCGGGCGCCGACGACGCCCGCGGCGCCGCGGTGATCGCCACCATCGACGCGCTGCGCCTGCCGCTGCGCGACCTCCTGCGTCGCCGCGTCGGCGACTGCCTCGACCAGAACCGGACCTGACGCCATGCCGCTGCGCCACGCCCTCGCAACCTGCTTTGCCCTGCTGCTCCTCGCGGCCTGCCAGCCTGATCGCGAGGGAGTGGCCCAGGGGCCGGCAAGCGCTCCGTCCGCCGCGCAGGAACCGTCCGTTGATAACCCGGCGGGCGAGGCGACCGGGACGACCTCCAGCGAGGAGTTCCCGTCGCTGGTCGTGACCACGCTCGACGGCGAACGCTTCGACCTGGCCGAGCGTCGCGGCCGCTGGGTGGTCGTCAACTTCTGGGCGACCTGGTGCGCGCCCTGCCTCAAGGAGATGCCCGAGCTGTCGGCGCTCGACGCCATGCGCGAGCACGTGGAGGTGATCGGGCTGGCCTACGAGGAGACCGACGCCGAGACCCTGCGCGCCTTCCTCGCCGAGCGCCCGGTGGTCTACCCGGTCGCCATCGTCAGCACCTACGAGCCGCCGGCGGACTTCCCGACGCCCCGCGGCCTGCCGCTGACCGTGCTGGTCGCGCCGGACGGCCGGCGGGTCAAGGCCTTCCTCGGCCCGGTGACCGCCCTGGAGCTCGAGCAGGCCATCGAGGCTGCCGGCGGTCCCGCGCCCGGCGAGGGCGCGTAGCCGCGCAGGCGGGGATCGACCGACCGCGCAGCCGCGGCGCTCAGTCGCCGTCGCTGCCGTAGGGAGGGATCGGCTGCAGCACGCCGTAGCGCTCCGTGGACGGCGGCCCGGGCAGGGGCGCGAAGTCCGGCCTGTGTGCGGGGACGGTCACGTCCGGCAGGCGGTCGAGCAGGTGGCGGATCAGCGCCAGCCGTCCGGACTTCTGGTGGTTGAAGTCGACCAGGGTCCAGGGTGCGTGCGTGGTATGCGTCGCCGCCAGCATCGCCTCGCGGGCGCGGGTGTAGTCGTCGTAGCGCAGGCGCGCCTCGACGTCGATCGGCGACAGCTTCCAGGCCTTGAGCGGATCGTCCAGCCGCTCGGCGAAGCGCTTCTCCTGCTGCGCCTGGTCGCAGCACAGCCAGTACTTGAACAGCCTGATGCCGTCGTCGGCCAGCAGCTGTTCGAACGTCGGGGCCTGGGCCAGGAAGGCCTCCACCTGCCCATCGCTGGCGAAGCCCATGACCTTTTCGACGCCGGCGCGGTTGTACCAGCTGCGATCGAACAGGACGATCTCGCCTGCGGCCGGCAGGTGGCAGACGTAACGCTGGAAGTACCACTCGCCCTGTTCGCGTTCGCTCGGCCTGGGCAGGGCCACCACGCGGTACTGGCGCGTGTCCAGGTGCTCGGTGATGGCCTTGATCGCGCCGCCCTTGCCGGCGGTGTCGCGGCCTTCCATGACGATCGCGATGCGCTCGCCGCAGTGGCGGGCCCAGCGCGCCATCGCCACCAGCTCGTGCTGCATGGCCTTCAGCTCGGCCGCGTACGCCTTGCCCTTGAACGTCTTCACCTGTGCGCTCCTTCCCGTCGGTCCCCGGATGGGGCGGCATCCGCGCGCCGCGGTCAAGCGCCGTCGAGCCGGAGGCCGGCGGGCGGAAGCCCGTTCCGATGGCGCGCGGCCATCGCCCGGGCCATGGCCGCGAAGTCGCGCGCGAAGCCGGCCATGTCGAACAGGCCCGAGCTCCCGCGCAGGCCGGCCAGCCGCGCACGCAGCCCGGCCAGCCGCGCCGGGTCCCGGCCCAGCGCGGTGGCGAGCTCCACGTACGCCGCAGCGTCGGCCACGTTGAGCGCGCCCAGGCCCAGATGGTGGTTCAGGCTGCCCGCGACCCGCGCGGCGAAGGTGCGTCCGGGACAAGTCAGCACCGGGCAGCCGGCCCAGAGCGCGTCGGATGCCGTGGTGTGGGCGTTGTAGGGATTGCTGTCCAGGAACAGGTCGGCGAGCTGCAGCCGCGCGAGGTAGGCGGCGTGCGGCTGCTTGGCCATGAACACCAGCCGCGCGGGATCGATGCCCGCGGCCGTCGCCGCCGCGCGCAGACGGTCGTCGCCCCGGCCGGGGCCGGAGAGCAGCCAGAGCACGCTGCCGGGCACGCCGCGCAGCACCGCCATCGCGCGCATGAAGCTGGCCGGATTCATCTTGTAGCTGTTGTTGAAGCAGCAGAAGACCACGCCGGCGTCGGGCAATCCGCACTCGCCGCGCGAAGGCGGCGGTCCCGGCGCACGCCGCGTGTCGGAGGGCTGGAAGCAGCGCGGCAGGCGCGCAACGGCTTCCGAAAACCCCGTTTCCAGCGCCGTCGGCAGCACGACGTCATCGGCCAGCACGTAGTCGATCCACGGCGCGCCCGAGGTGCCCGGATAGGCCAGCCAGTTGACCTGCACCGGCGCCGGGCGCATGGCCAGCACGCCCGGCGCGCCGCCCCCGCCCCAGCCGCGCAGGTCGTGGAGGATGTCGATGCCCGCGTCGCGGATGCGCTGCGCCACCGCGGCATGGGGCAGGGCGGAGACGTCGTGCAGCGTGGTCGCGGCCTCCAGGCGCTGGCGGATCGCGCTGCCGTCGTCGGGGTTGAGCGCGAACAGGTGGGCCTCGAGCCCGGCTTCGGCACGCAGGGCTTCCAGCAAGGCCACGGTGAGCAGGCCGGTCGGATGCGCGCCGAAGCCGTTGGACAGGAAGCCGACGCGCAGGGTTCCGGCTGCGGCCATCGCGCGCGGTGGCAGCGGCCGCGCCTGGTGCGCGACCTGTGCCGCACTCAGGCGCGCGCAGCGCAGCTGCTCGACGGCGTCGCCGTCCTCGCTGAGGAACGCGAAGGGTTCGACCGCCGCCTCGCCGCGCGCGACGGCGCCGCGCACCTGTGCCGACAGCGCGTCCAGGCCGCGCCAGTCGCACAGCTTGCGGCGCCAGGCGAGGAGATGGGCGGCGATCTGCGCCGCATCCGGCGCCAGCGCGTGGGCCCGTGCATAGGCTTCGGCGGCGGCTTCGGCCTGGCCGGCGTCTTCCAGCACGTGCCCGAGCCACAGCGCGATCCCGGGGTGGCGCGGGGCTCCCCGCGCCGCCCGGGCGAGGCTGTCGACGGCCTCGCGGTGGCGGCCGCGCATCCAGTGCAGGCGGCCCAGCCGGGCCAGCGCTTCGGGATGGCCGGGCGCCAGGGCCAGCGCGCGCTGGACCGCGACCTCACCGGCCGCGGCGTCGCCGGCATCGAGTTCGGCGTCGGCCAGCACGATCCAGGCGACGGCATTGCCGGGGGCCGCCGCCGTGGCGCGGCGCGCGGCGTCGCGGGGATCGCGCGCGCCGGTCACGCGTCCCGCGGCCCCGGCCTCACGCCGCCTGCTCCGCCAGCCGCGCCAGTTCGTCGGCCTGGTGCTCGCGGGCCAGGCGGTCGACCAGCAGGTCGAGCGCGCCGTCCATCACGTTGGGCAGGTCGTACAGGGTCAGGCCTTCGATACGGTGGTCGGTGATCCGGCCCTGGGGATAGTTGTAGGTGCGGATGCGCTGGCTGCGGTCGCCGCTGCCGACCTGCAGCTTGCGGCTGGCGGCGGTGGCCGCGGCACGGCGGTCGGCCTCGGCCTGGGCCAGGGTCGCGCGCAGCCGCTTCATCGCCTTGTCGCGGTTGGCGTGCTGCGAGCGCTCGGTCTGCGATTCCACCACCACGCCGCTGGGGAGGTGGGTGATGCGGATCGCCGAGTCGGTCTTGTTGACGTGCTGGCCGCCGGCGCCGGAGGAGCGGAAGGTGTCGACGCGCAGGTCGGCCGGGTTGATCTCGACCGGCTCGCCTTCTTCTTCCACCGGGATGATCGCGACCGTGGCTGCCGAGGTGTGGATGCGACCCTGCGACTCGGTCTCGGGCACGCGCTGCACGCGGTGGGTGCCGGACTCGAACTTCAGCCGCGCGTACGCGCCCGCGCCCTCGATCCGGGCCACGGCCTCGCGCACGCCACCGTGTTCGCCGGGGTTGGCGGATTCGATCTCGACCTTCCAACCCTGGCGCTCGGCGTAGCGGGTGTACATCCGCAGCAGGTCGCCGGCGAAGATCGCGGCCTCGTCGCCGCCGGTGCCAGCGCGCACCTCGAGCCAAATGCCGCCGTCGTCGCGCGCGTCGCGCGGGACCAGCAGCGCCATCAGCGCGTCATCGAGCTCGGCCAGCCGCGCGGTGGCGGCGTCGACCTCCTCGTCGGCCAGCTCGCGCAGCTCCGGATCGGTGCGCATCGCCTCGGCGGCCTCGAGGTCGGCGCGCGCGCGGGTCTCGTCGGCGAGCGCGGCGGCGAGCGGTTCCAGCCCGGAGAACTCGCGCGACAGCGCGCGGAACCGGGCCTGGTCGGCGGCGATCGCGGGCTCGGCGAGCAGGCGCTCGAGCTCGTCGCGGCGCTCGGCCAGGGCCTCCAGCTTACGGCGCAGCGTCGGGAGCATCGGGGTTGCGGGGGTCGCGGGGGGCGTGGTCGGCAGGGGTGCCGGCGTCGGGCGGCAGCATGCGCGAGATCGCGTCCAGCATCGCGCCGTCCCCGCTGGCCGCGGCGTCGCGCAGGGCGGCGGTGGGCGGGTGCAGCAGGCGGTTGGTGAGGGTGTGCGCCAGGTACTCCAGCGTGGCTTCTGGCGACTGGCCCGCGGCCAGCTGCTGGCGTGCGCGTTCCAGAACGTCGGCGCGCACGGCGTCGCCGTGGGCGCGAAGCCGCCGGATCGGACCGCTGCGTGCGCCGGTGGCCTGCACGCGCGCATAGCGCGCCACCTGCAGGTCGATGATCGATTCCGCGGCGTCGGCGGCCTCGCGGCGGTTGCGGCGGTTGTCCTCGACCGCGCGCTCGAGGTCGTCGACCGAGTAGAGGTAGGCATCGCGCAGCTGGCCGACTTCGGGCTCGATGTCGCGGGGCACGGCCAGGTCCAGCAGCAGCATCGGCCGCTGCCGGCGTGCGGCCAGCGCCGCCTTGACGTCGGCGTGGCGGATCACCGGCTCGCGGCTGGCGGTCGCCGACAGCACGATGTCGGCCAGGTGAAGGTGGTGCTGCAGCTCTTCCAGCGGCAGCGCGGTGCCGCCGTGGCGGTGCGCGAGTTCCTCGGCGTGGCGGTACGTGCGGTTGGCGATGACCAGCCGCTTCACCCTGGCGGCCGCGAGGTGGCGCGCCGCGAGCTCGATGGTCTCGCCGGCGCCGACCAGGAGCGCCACCGAATCCTCGGGTCGCGCGAAGCTGTCCTGGGCCAGGCGCACCGCCATCGAGGCCATCGACACCGGGCTGTTGCCGATCCGGGTCTCGGTGCGCGCGCGCTTAGCGGTGACGAAGGCGTGCTGGAACAGGCGGTCGAGATGGCCGCCGAGCGTGCCGGCGCCGCGCGCGGCCGCCCAGGCCTGCTTCACCTGGCCGAGGATCTGCGGCTCGCCCAGCACCATCGAGTCCAGGCCGGTGGCGACGCGGAACAGGTGGCGGGCGGCGTCGTCGCCGGCGTGCCGGTACAGGTAGGCCTGCAGCGAGCCGGCATCGCCCATCGGATCGTCCGGGTGCGTGGCCAGCCAGTTCACCAGCGCGCGCCCCTCGTCGTCCGCCACCGCGTAGAGCTCGGTGCGGTTGCAGGTCGACAGCAGGGCCACCTCGTGCACGCCGGGCAGGCCGCGCAGGTCGGCCAGCGCGCGCTCCAGCCGGTCGCTGGCAAACGCCACCCGTTCGCGCAGTTCAACCGGCGCGGTCTGGTGGTTGAGGCCGATGGCGAGGAGGCTCATGTGCTCGGGGTGCTTGCGATAAAGTGCTGGCATGACACGGCCTCATTTTACGGTGCCTGCGCCTCCCGCGTCCGGGACCCCGGTTGGCGGGCATTCCGCCCGGCTCCGGACCGCGGTCGGGACCCTCGTCGTGGCCCTCTGCCTGGCGCTCCCGGTGGCGCCCGCGGCCGCGCGCGGGGCGCCGGCCACGCCGCCGCTGCGCGAGGTGCTGGCGGCGGAGTTCGCGGTCTCGTCGGGGCGACCGGAAGAGGCCGTCACCTGGTACCTGCAGGCGGCCCGCGCCGCGCCCGGCGACGCGGCGCTGGCGTCGCGCGCCACCCAGTACGCGCTGATGGGCCGCGACGACGCTGCGCTGAAGGAAGCGCTGGCGCTGTGGAGCGCCCGCGCGCCGGAGTCGCTCGGCATGCAGGGTGCCCGCGCCACGCTCGCCCTGCGCACCGGCCGCGCGCGCGTCGCGCGCCGTGAGCTGGAGTCGATGCTGCGCGGCGGCGGGGCCCGCGGCTGGCTTGCCGCCTATAGCGTGCTCGGCACCGGCAGCCGCGACCCCGAGCTGTCGGCCCGGGTGCTG
Organism: Luteimonas sp. MC1750; assembly: GCF_016615955.1. Lineage (NCBI taxonomy): Bacteria > Pseudomonadati > Pseudomonadota > Gammaproteobacteria > Lysobacterales > Lysobacteraceae > Luteimonas > Luteimonas sp. MC1750. The sequence goes on along the minus strand of NZ_CP067113.1, from coordinate 2,276,074 downwards.
GGACAGCTGTTCGAGCGCGACGTCCTGCCGACCAGCCCCATCGCCCTGGCCGCGGCCGGGCAGCTGGCGCTTGGGCTCGGCGACGACGCGCTGTTCGGGCGCATCGACGCGGTCGCCCGCGAGCTCCATCCCGGCGATCCGGCGATGGGCCTGCTGCGCGTCAGCCACCTGCATCGCGCCGGCCGCAGCGCCGAGGCCCGCGCGGTGCTCGACGCACTGGCCGCCGGCGGTGCCGCGGGCCCGCGGATCCGCGAGCGCATCGCGCTGGGCTATGCCGAGCTGGGCGACCCGGCCGCCGGCGCCGCCCTGCTGGCGGCCAATCCCGGGCCCGACACCGATCTCGGCCAGCTCGCGCTCCGTGCCTCGCTGCTGGCCGATGCCGACGACAAGCAGGCCCTGGCCGCGCTGTACCAGGGCCTGTCCGCCGGCGCCGAAGTCCCCAACCCTGCGCGCCGGCTGCTGCTGGGACAGGTGGCCGAATTCCTGGAGCGTCCGGGCGAGGCGCTGGACTGGTACCGCAGCGTGCCGGGCGGCACCGAGCGCGACACCGCGCGCCTGCGCGAAACCAAGGTGCTGCACGACCTCGGCCGGAAGGACGAGGCCTGGGCCGCCCTGGGCGCGCTGCAGCAGGACGCCGCGGCCAACGAGCGCCTGCGCCGGGACGCCTACCTGATGGAGTCCGAGCTGCGGCGCGCCGACACCGACGGCGCCGCCGAGCTCGACGCCCTGGCACGCGGCCTGGCGGCATTCCCGGACGAATCCGCCCTGCTGTACGCGCGCGCCCTGATGTGGGAGCGCCGCGACGACATCCCGCGCGCCGAGGCCGACCTGCGCCGCATCCTGGTCGCCGAGCCGGACAGCACCGCCGCGCTCAACGCGCTGGGCTACACGCTCGCCGACCGCACCGACCGCTACGCGGAGGCACTGGAGCTGATCGAGCGCGCGCGCATCGCCGAGCCCGCCAACGCCGCGATCATCGACAGCTACGGCTGGGTGCTGCATCGCCTGGGCCGCAACGAGGAGGCCCTGGTGGAGCTGCGCCGGGCCTTCGTGCTGGAGAAGGACGCCGAGATCGCCTCCCACGTCGGCACCGTGCTGTGGCAGCTGGGACGGCGCGACGAGGCGCGGGAGTGGTTCGAGCAGGCCCGCGCGATCGACCCCGACAACCGGTCGCTGCGCCGCGCACTGGAGGATATCGGCGCATGAGGACGCTTCGGTTCGTGATGGTGCTGGCCTGCACGGGCCTGCTCGCGGCCTGCGCGACGCGCCCGCCGGCGCCGGCGCCGCTGCCGACCCTCGATGCCGCCGCGCAGGCGGGGGCCGAAGCCCTGCAGGCCGATCGCGCCCGGGCGCTGTCGGCGATGCCGGCCTGGAGCCTGTCCGGACGGGCCGCGATCACCCGCGCCGGAAAGGGCGGCAGCGGGCGCATCGAATGGCAGCAGGACGGCGCGGCGTTCGCGGTGGCGCTGGCCGCGCCGGTGACCCGGCAGAGCTGGCGGCTCGCGGTCGACGACGATGGGGCCCGGCTGGAAGGACTCGACGGCGGTCCGCTCAGCGGCCCGGATGGCCAGTCCCTGCTGTTCGACGCCACCGGCCTCGAAGTGCCCGTGGACGCGCTGGGCGCCTGGCTGCGCGGGCTGCCGGCCGACGAGGCCGTGCACGGCCCGGCGCGCATGGCGTTCGGTGCCGACCTGCTGCCGGCGCGGCTGGAGCAGGGCGGCTGGAGCATCGACTATCGCGCCTGGCGCCCGCAGGACGGCGCGGCGCCCGCGCTGCCGCTGCGCATCGACGCCCGCCGCGGCGACGCCGGCGTCCGCCTGGTGGTCGATACCTGGAGCGAGGCCGGCCCGTGACGGCGGCCGGGTGGTCGGCCTGGCCCGCGCCGGCCAAACTGAACCTGTTCCTGCGCATCACCGGGCGACGTCCGGACGGCTACCACGAGCTGCAGACCGTGTTCCGCCTGCTCGACTGGGGTGACACGGTGCATCTGCGTCCGCGCGAGGACGGCAGGATCGTGCGACACGGCGGTGACCTGTCGGACGTGCCCGAGGCCGCGGACCTCAGCCTGCGTGCAGCGCGATTGCTGCAGGACGCGTTCAACGTCGCCCAAGGTGTCGACATCCGCGTCGAAAAGCGCATCCCTACGGGTGGTGGGTTTGGCGGGGGCTCTTCGGACGCGGCCACCGTGCTGCGCGCGCTGGACGCCCTCTGGGGCCTCGGCGCGGACGTCGATGCGCTGGCGGCGCTGGGTGCGCGCCTCGGCGCCGATGTCCCGGTCTTCGTCCACGGCCACAGCGCCTGGGCCGAGGGCGTGGGGGAGCGGCTGCGGCCGCTGGACCTTGCACCGGCCTGGTACCTGGTCGCCGACCCCGGCGTCCACGTGGCCACCGCGGCCCTGTTCCAAGCCCCTGAATTGACGAGGGATGCCGCGCCCGCGACAATGGCCGACTTCGCTTCGGGTGCTCCGCTCGGCAATGCGTTCGAACCGGTGCTGCGTCGCCTGGAACCCGCCGTCGAGGCCGTGTTCCAGGTGCTCGCGCGCGCCGGCACGCCACGCCTCACCGGGACGGGCAGCGGTTGCTTCGTCGAGTTCGCCGCGCGCGAACCCGCCGAGGCCGCGCTCGCCACGCTGCCGCCAGGGTTTCGCGCCCGCGTGGTGGCGGGCGTGTCGCGATCGCCGCTGCTGGATGCACTTGCGGCCGGTTCACCGCAGGGGCGTCGCCAAGTGGCCCAAGGCACCGGGTTTTGATCCCGGCATCCGCAGGTTCGAATCCTGCCGCCCCTGCCAATCCTTCGTCGTCCCAGCGTCCAGCGGAGTAGTCCCGTGAAAAAGGAAGATGGCAACCTGCTGATCTTCTCCGGCAATGCCAACCGCCCGCTGGCCCAGGCCGTCTGCCGCGAGCTGGGTGTGCGGCCGGGCAAGGCGCTGGTCTCGACGTTTTCGGATGGCGAGGTGCAGGTCGAGATCGAGGAGAACGTGCGCCGCCAGGACGTGTTCGTGGTGCAGTCGACCTGCGCGCCGACCGCCGAACACTTCATGGAACTGATGGCGCTGATCGACGCGCTCAAGCGCGCCTCGACCTCGAGCATCACCGCGGTGGTGCCGTATTTCGGCTACGCCCGCCAGGACCGCCGCATGCGCTCCTCGCGCGTGCCGATCACCGCCAAGCTGGCCGCCAAGATGTTCACCGTCGCCGGCGCCGACGGCCTGCTGACGATCGACCTGCACGCCGACCAGATCCAGGGCTTCTTCGACATCCCGGTCGACAACGTCTACGCCTCGCCCCTGCTGCTGGCCGACATCTGGCGTGCGCACGGCACCGACAACATGGTCGTGGTCAGCCCCGACGTCGGCGGCGTGGTGCGCGCGCGGGCGATCGCCAAGCGCCTGGACGACGCCGACCTCGCGATCATCGACAAGCGCCGCCCGAAGGCCAACGTCGCCACGGTGATGAACATCATCGGCGACGTGGCCGGCAAGACCTGCGTGCTGGTCGACGACATCGTCGACACCGCCGGGACGCTCTGCGCGGCCGCCGCGGCGCTCAAGGCGCAGGGCGCGACCAAGGTCGTGGCCTACTGCACCCACCCGGTGCTGTCGGGCGCGGCGATCGACAACCTGACCCGCTCACAGCTCGACGAGCTGGTGGTCACTGATACCATTCCGCTTTCCGACGCGGCCCGCACCTGCGGCCGCATCCGCCAGCTGAGCGTTGCGGAGCTGCTGGCCGAGACCATCCGCCGCATCGCCGGCGGCGAGTCGGTGAGCTCGCTCTACGTGGACTGACGGCCTCCGGGCCGCGCGCGTCCGCATCCGTGTGTTCCGGCTCCCCTGGTCGCGGGGGAGCCGTCTTTCCGCCGCGAGGCGGGCCAATCCAGCAAGTGAGTAACCAACAATGAGCAACCAGAAGATCACGGCCACCAGCCGCAAGGACGAGGGGAAGGGTGCGAGCCGCCGCCTGCGTCTCACCGGCAAGGTCCCGGCCATCATCTACGGCGGCGACAGCGCCCCGCAGAGCATCCAGCTCGACCAGGAAAAGACCTGGGTCGCCAGCCAGCACGAGTGGTTCTACGCCTCGATCATCGACCTCGAGGTCGACGGCAAGGTGGAGCCGGTGCTGCTGCGTGACATGCAGCGCCATCCCTACCGCCAGCTGATCATGCACCTGGACTTCCAGCGCGTGAACGCCAAGGAAGCGATCCGCGTCAGCGTGCCGCTGCACCTGGTGAACGCCGAGACCTCGCCGGCCGGCAAGACCGCGGGCGTGGTGCTGACCCAGGAGCTGAACGAGGTCGAGGTGGTCTGCCTGCCGGGCGACCTGCCCGAGTCGATCGAAGTCGACCTGGCGAAGATGGAGATCGGTGGCACCGTCCACCTGTCCGAGGTCGTGCTGCCCAAGGGCGTCGAACTGGCGACCAAGCTCGACGGCGACCACAACCCCGCCGTCGCCGTGGCCCGCCACGCGCGCGTCGAGGCCGAGCCGGAAGGCGAGGGCGAGGGCGACGGCGAGGTGCCCACCAGCAAGCAGGACGCTGGCGAGGACAAGTAAGGCGCTGCGCGCTGGCGCTTCCTCCGGGGAGCGCCGGCCCGCGCCGATGCGATGGACGGCATCCGCCTCATCGTCGGGCTGGGCAACCCCGGCCCGGAACATGCACGGACCCGGCACAACGCCGGGTTCCGTCTTGTCGACACCCTGGCCGAGCGCGGGGGCGAGCGCTTCAGGGTCGACGGCAAGCTGTTCGGCGAGACCGCGAAGCTGCGGATCGCCGGCCACGAGGCCTGGCTGCTGAAGCCGGCCACGTTCATGAACCTCAGCGGCAAGTCGGTACTGGCCGCGCTGAATTTCTGGAAGATCCAGCCGGAGCAGGCGCTGCTGGTCCACGACGAGCTGGACCTCCCGCCAGGCACCGTCCGGCTCAAGTTCGACGGTGGCCACGGCGGCCAGAACGGGCTGCGCGACACCATGCGCCTGCTCGGCCACGGCCGCTTCCACCGCCTGCGCGTCGGCATCGGCCATCCCGGGCACAAGGACCGGGTGACCGGCTGGGTGCTGGGGCGGGCGTCGCCGGACGACGACATCCTCATCGGGCGCGCGATCGACGACGCGCTCGACGTGCTGCCGCTGGCCATGGCCGGCGATTTCAACGAAGCCATGAAGCGGCTGCATACCAACAGGACCTGACACAGCTATGGGCATTACCTGCGGCATCGTCGGCCTGCCGAACGTCGGCAAGTCGACCCTCTTCAACGCCTTGACCAAGGCGGGCATCGCCGCCGCCAACTTCCCGTTCTGCACCATCGAGCCCAACGTGGGCGTGGTGCCGGTGCCGGACCCGCGCCTGAACGCCCTGGCGGAGATCATCAATCCGCAGAAGGTGATCCCGACCGCGGTCGAGTTCGTCGACATCGCAGGCCTCGTGGCCGGTGCCGCCAGCGGCGAGGGCCTGGGCAACAAGTTCCTGGCCCATATCCGCGAGGTCGACGCGATCACCCACGTGGTGCGCTGCTTCGAGAATCCCGACGTCATCCACGTCAACAACCGCGTCGACCCCCTCGCCGACATCGACACCATCGACACCGAGCTGGCGCTGGCCGACCTGGAATCGGTGGACAAGGCCCTGCAGCGCGCCGAGCGCTCGGCCAAGACCGGCGACAAGGACGCCAAGGCGCGGGTCGAGGTGCTGGCGCGGGTGCGCGCCGGGCTCGACGCCGGCACGCCGGCGCGCGCGCTGGGGCTTTCCGAGGACGACCGGGCCGCGGTGCGCGACCTGTTCCTGCTGACGCTGAAGCCGGTGATGTACGTGGCCAACGTGCTCGAGGACGGCTTCGAGGGCAATCCGCACCTGGATGCGGTGCGCGCGCGCGCGGTGGGCGAGGGTGCCGAGGTGGTGCCGGTCTCGGCCGCGATCGAGGAGGAGCTGAGCCAGCTCGACGACGCGGACCGCGACGAGTTCCTGCGCGACCTCGGCCTGGACGAACCCGGCCTGAACCGCGTCATCCGCGCCGCCTACAACCTGCTCGGGCTGCAGACCTACTTCACCGCCGGGGTGAAGGAAGTCCGCGCCTGGACGGTCAGGGCCGGATCGACCGCGCCGCAGGCGGCGGCGGTGATCCATACCGACTTCGAGAAGGGCTTCATCCGCGCCGAGACCATCGGCTACGACGACTTCATCCGCTACCGCGGCGAAGCCGGCGCACGCGAGGCCGGACGGCTGCGCCTGGAGGGCAAGGAGTACCGCGTGCAGGAAGGCGACGTCCTGCATTTCCGCTTCAACGTCTGAAAGCGATCACAGGCGTTGACAGCCGCCTCGCGCGCCGTCAAAATCGTGGGCTGTTTCACCGGCTTGTCTTTTGCTGGAGGGATACCCAAGCGGCCAACGGGGGCAGACTGTAAATCTGCTGGCTTACGCCTTCGGTGGTTCGAATCCACCTCCCTCCACCAGTTCATCCCCGGCGCGGGAGTAGTTCAACGGTAGAACCTCAGCCTTCCAAGCTGATGGTGCGGGTTCGATTCCCGTCTCCCGCTCCACCGCGGGGTATCATTGGAAACCCGGCGCCAGGGTACAACTCACGCTCACGTAGCTCAGTCGGTAGAGCACCTCCTTGGTAAGGAGGAGGTCACTGGTTCGATTCCAGTCGTGAGCACCATCTTCGGGCCGCAGCCGAACGCGCGGCCTTCCACCCAACAGTTCAACGAGATACGCAATCATGGCCAAGGGTAAGTTCGAGCGCACCAAGCCCCACGTGAACGTGGGCACGATCGGTCACGTGGACCACGGCAAGACGACGCTGACGGCGGCGCTGACGAAGATCGGTGCGGAGCGTTTCGGCGGCGAATTCCACGCCTATGACGCGATCGACAAGGCGCCGGAAGAGAAGGCGCGTGGCATCACGATCTCGACCTCGCACGTGGAGTACGAGAGCCCGAACCGCCACTACGCGCACGTCGACTGCCCCGGGCACGCCGACTACGTCAAGAACATGATCACCGGTGCGGCGCAGATGGACGGCGCGATCCTGGTGTGCTCGGCCGCTGACGGCCCGATGCCGCAGACGCGCGAGCACATCCTGCTGGCGCGCCAGGTCGGCGTGCCGTACATCGTGGTGTTCCTGAACAAGGCCGACATGGTCGACGACGCGGAGCTCCTCGAGCTGGTCGAGATGGAAGTGCGCGAGCTGCTGTCGAAGTACGACTTCCCGGGCGACGACACCCCGATCATCCACGGTTCGGCGCTGAAGGCGCTGGAAGGCGACCAGTCGGACATCGGCGTGCCGGCGATCATCAAGCTGGTCGAGGCGCTGGACACCTGGATCCCGGAGCCGGAGCGTGACATCGACAAGACCTTCCTGATGCCGGTGGAAGACGTGTTCTCGATCTCGGGCCGCGGCACCGTGGTGACCGGCCGCATCGAGCGCGGCATCATCAAGGTGGGCGAGGAAATCGAGATCGTCGGTATCCGCGACACCCAGAAGACGACCGTCACCGGCGTCGAGATGTTCCGCAAGCTGCTCGACCAGGGCCAGGCGGGCGACAACGCCGGCCTGCTGCTGCGCGGCACCAAGCGCGACGACGTCGAGCGCGGCCAGGTGCTGTGCAAGCCGGGTTCGATCAAGCCGCACACGGACTTCGAGGCCGAGGTTTACGTGCTGTCGAAGGACGAGGGCGGCCGCCACACGCCGTTCTTCAAGGGCTACCGTCCGCAGTTCTACTTCCGCACCACCGACATCACCGGCGCCTGCGAGCTGCCGGAGGGCGTCGAGATGGTGATGCCGGGCGACAACGTGAAGATGGTGGTCTCGCTGATCAACCCGATCGCGATGGACGAGGGCCTGCGCTTCGCGATCCGCGAGGGTGGCCGTACGGTCGGCGCGGGCGTGGTCGCCAAGATCCTCAAGTAAGCCTATCCCGGCGGCGTTGCCGCCGTGATATGTGCTGCCGTTGATCCGGGCCTGCAAGCAGGCCGGATAACGCCAGCGGCCATCGGCTCACGCCGGCGGCCTGTGGTAAACGCCGGGGCGAGTCGGGAGCGGCTCGCCGTTGGCGTCTAAGAGGTGCCAAGTTTTTGTACACGCCAGTAGCTCAATTGGCAGAGCAGCGGTCTCCAAAACCGCAGGTTGGGGGTTCGAGTCCCTCCTGGCGTGCCATGCCGCAACGAGGGCGATAGCCACTTGAACAGCAGGGTTGAACATTCGAGGAACCACGCCTCGGCAGGCGACATCGCCAGGTACGTGGTTGCGGGCCTCCTGCTTGTCGGCGGGCTCGTCGCCTTCTACTGGTTCGAAGGCCAGTGGCCGATGCCGCTGCGCGTCCTTGCCGTGGTCGGCGGCGTCGCCGCCGCGCTGGTCGTGTTCCTGACCAGCACCAAGGGCTTCCAGACCCGGGAGTTCCTGTCCGAAGCCCGCTTCGAACTGCGCAAGGTCGTCTGGCCGACGCGCCAGGAAGCCATGCGCATGAGCTGGGTGGTGATGATCGTGGTGGTGATCATCAGCCTGATGCTGGCCGGGTTCGACCTGGTCATCCAGTGGCTCATCCGCCTGCTGCTCGGCAACTGATGGAGATGTCCGGTTTGGAAAGCGAGATCGTCAAGCGCTGGTACGTGGTCCATGCCTATTCCGGCTTCGAGAAGTCGGTGGCCCAGGCGCTGCGCGACCGCATCGTGCGCATGGGCATGGAAGAGAAGTTCGGCGACGTGATGGTGCCGACCGAAGAGATCATCGAGATGCGCTCCGGCCAGAAGCGCCGTTCCGAGCGCAAGTTCTTCCCGGGCTATGTCCTGGTCCAGATCGCCACCCAGGACGAGGGCGGGATTCCGCGCATCGACAGCGAGAGCTGGCACCTGGTGAAGGAAACCCCCAAGGTGATGGGCTTCATCGGCGGCACCGCCGCCCAGCCGCTGCCGATCCGCGACGAGGAGGCCGATGCCATCCTCGCCCGCGTGCAGGAAGGCGTCGAGAAGCCGCGCCCGAAGGTGCTGTTCGAGGCCGGCCAGATGGTGCGCGTCGTCGACGGTCCCTTCAACGACTTCAATGGCGTGGTCGAGGAAGTCAACTACGAAAAGAGCCGCCTGCGCGTGGCCGTGCTCATCTTCGGCCGCTCGACCCCGGTCGAACTGGAATTCGGGCAGGTCGAGAAGGCCTGATCCCCGGCCGCTTGGCCGGTCTACCGGAAGCTGCTATAGTGCGCGGCTTCCTGCCCGGAAACCGGGCGTTCGCATTGGCCGCCGCCCTGGCGGCCTTTGCGCGTGAAAACGCGACACCGGGACGCGAGATTCCCGGCCCGATGGGGAGCCTGACAGGCGTTCGCACCCGGAGAGGACAATGGCCAAGAAAGTAGTGGGTTACATCAAGTTGCAGGTCAAGGCGGGTCAGGCGAATCCTTCGCCGCCGGTCGGTCCTGCCCTGGGCCAGCGCGGCCTGAACATCATGGAGTTCTGCAAGGCGTTCAACGCCGCCACGCAGAAGCTCGAGCCGGGTCTTCCGACCCCGGTCATCATCACCGCGTACTCGGACCGCACCTTCACCTTCATCACCAAGTCGACCCCGGCTGCGGTGCTGCTGCGCAAGGCTGCCGGCGTCGCCTCGGGCTCCAAGCGCCCGAACACCGAGAAGGTGGGCAAGGTCACCCGCGCCCAGCTCGAAGAGATCGCGAAGATGAAGGAAGCCGACCTGACGGCGGCCGACCTGGAAGCAGCAGTTCGCACCATCGAGGGCTCCGCCCGTTCGATGGGCCTGTCGGTGGAGGGCTGAAGACATGGCACAGACCAAGCGACAGAAGACCATCAAGGCCGCCGTGGTTCCGGGCAAGGCCTATGGCATCGATGACGCACTGAAGATCGTGCAGGACAACAGCAAGGCCAAGTTCGTCGAAGCCGTCGACGTGGCCGTGCGCCTGGGCGTCGACGCGCGCAAGTCGGACCAGCAGGTCCGTGGCTCGACCGTGCTGCCGCAGGGCACCGGCAAGTCGGTGCGCGTGGCGGTGTTCGCCCCGGCCGGCGCCAAGACCGAGGAGGCCCTGGCCGCCGGTGCCGACGCCGTCGGCATGGACGACCTGGCCGAGAAGATGCAGGCCGGCGACCTCAACTATGACGTCGTGATCGCCACCCCCGACGCCATGCGCGTGGTCGGCAAGCTCGGCACGCTGCTGGGCCCGCGCGGCCTGATGCCCAACCCGAAGGTCGGCACGGTTTCGCCGAACCCGGGCGAGGCGGTCAAGAACGCCAAGGGCGGCCAGGTCCGCTACCGCACCGACAAGGCCGGCATCATCCACTGCACGATCGGCAAGGCCGACTTCGGCGCCGAGCGCCTGAAGGAGAACCTGCAGGCGCTGCTGGTCGACCTGGTGAAGGCCAAGCCGGCCACCGCCAAGGGCCAGTACCTGCAGAAGATCTCGGTCAGCTCGACGATGGGCCCCGGCGTCACCGTCGACCAGTCGACGCTGTCGCTCAAGTAATCAGCAAGTTTTGAGGGCATCGCCGAAGGCCTTGTGCCGGAGGCGGGGCCGTCAAAGACCGCAGGCGCGGCCTGCGCGGCAGCGACGACGGGCAGGGATGCTCGAACTGGCATGGATTCGCCGTCGTTGCCACCGCAGGGCGCTTAATCCTCGAACCGCGCGAGCGGGGACGGGCCTGCGCAGATGGTTGCCGACCCTCCCAAAGATCAAGACGTATCGATCCAGACGGAAAACGGCCACCAACGGGATGCCGCTTGCGGCGTCCCCGGCACCAAGGGACTGGTGCCGCCAAAGGACCGGCCCGGCGCGGATGCGCCAGGCCGGATTGCGAAGTACGGAGGAAGTGCAATGGCTCTCAATCTGAACCAGAAGAAGGAAGTCGTTGCCGAACTGGCCGAGGTCGCCGCGACGGCGCACTCGCTGGTTGCCGCGGAGTACGTGGGCCTGACCGTCGAGCAGTTGACCAGCATGCGCAAGAAGGCGCGCGCCGAAGGCGTGTACCTGAAAGTCGCGAAGAACACGCTGGTCTCGCGTGCAGTGGAGAACACCGATTACGCCATCGTCCAGGACGAGCTGACCGGTCCCCTGCTGTACGCCTTCTCGAAGGAAGACCCCGGCGCCGCCGGACGCCTGATCAAGGAGTTCGCCAAGGCGAACGACAAGCTGAAGCCGCGCCTCGTGGCGATCGGCGGGCAGAAGTACCCGGGCACCCATGTGGATGTCCTGGCTTCGCTCCCGACGCGTGACGAAGCGCTGTCGATGCTGCTCAGCGTCATGGTCCAGCCCGCCACCATGCTGGTGCGCGTGCTGGCCGAGCCGGCCACGCAGGTCGCCCGCGCTACGAGCGCGGTCGGCCAGCAGAAGGCTGCTTGAGGCAACAGTTCGGTCGACACCCGACCACAGACGTTTTCCAACATTAGATAACCAGAGGTATCGAGATGTCCCTTTCCAACGAGCAGATCATCGAAGCGATCAGCAGCAAGACCCTCGTCGAGGTGATGGAGCTGGTCCACGCGATGGAAGAGAAGTTCGGCGTGTCCGCCGCCGCCCCGGTCGCCATGGCCGCTGGCCCGGCCGCCGCCGCCGCTCCCGTCGAGGAGCAGACCGAGTTCAACGTCACGCTGAAGTCGGCTGGCGAGAAGAAGGTCGAGGTCATCAAGGTGGTCCGCGCGATCACCGGCCTGGGCCTGAAGGAAGCCAAGGACCTGACCGAAGCCGGTGGCGTGGTCAAGGAAGGCGCTTCGAAGGAAGACGCCGAGAAGATCAAGAAGGACCTGGAAGCGGCCGGCGCCACGGTCGAAGTCAAGTAAGCGTTGTCGCGTCGCCAGCGTGATCGGCGACCACCGGGGCTGGGGGCGAAAGCCCCCGGCCTTCGGCCGTTGTAGAGACTGTTGCAAGAACCGACACGAGTCGGCAGTTGGAAGTAGCGGGAGATGGCGTGCTGGTGCCGGCAATACCAGCGATTTCCAACTGGCGGTTCACAGATTCCCCTGGGTCGCGCCGCGCGCGGCCCGCTGATGCCAAAGGCGGTAGCTCCCCATGACGACGTCATATTCGTTCACCGAAAAGAAGCGCATCCGCAAGGACTTCGGCAAGCGCCGTTCGATCCTCGAGGTCCCGTTCCTGCTGGCCATCCAGGTCGACTCGTACCGCGAGTTCCTGCAGGCCGACCGCGATCCCGCGCGCCGCGAGGACCGCGGCCTGCACGCCGCCCTCAAGTCCGTGTTCCCCATCACCAGCTACAACGGCTACGCAGCGCTGGAGTACGTCGGCTACAAGCTCGGCGACCCGGTGTTCGACGAGCGTGAGTGCCGCAACCGCGGCCTCAGCTACGGCGCCCCGCTGCGCGTGACCGTGCGCCTGGTGATCTACGACCGCGAGTCCTCGTCGAAGGCCATCAAGTACGTGAAGGAGCAGGAGGTCTACATGGGCGAGATCCCGCTCATGACCGGCAACGGCACCTTCATCGTCAACGGCACCGAGCGCGTCATCGTCTCCCAGCTGCACCGCTCGCCGGGCGTGTTCTTCGACCACGACCGTGGCAAGACCCACAGCTCGGGCAAGCTGCTGTACAGCGCCCGCATCATCCCGTACCGCGGCTCGTGGCTCGACTTCGAGTTCGACCCGAAGGACGCGCTGTTCACCCGCATCGACCGCCGCCGCAAGCTGCCGGTTTCGGTGCTGCTGCGCGCGCTCGGCTACAACAACGAAGAAATGCTCAACGAGTTCTTCGAGATCAACCACTTCCACATCGATCCCGAAGAGGGCGTGCAGCTCGAGCTGGTGCCCGAGCGCCTGCGCGGCGAGACCCTGGACTTCGACCTGGCCGATGGCGACCGCGTGATCGTCGAGGCCGGCCGCCGGATCACCGCGCGCCACGTCAAGCAGCTGACCGACTCGGGCATCGAAGCCCTGGCCGTGCCGGATGCCTACCTCGTGGGCCGCGTGCTGTCGCATGACGTCGTCGATGCCGCCACCGGCGAGCTGATCGCCTCGGCCAACGACGAGATCACCGACGAGATGCTGGAAGCCCTGCGCAAGGCGGGCATCGAGGCCGTGGGCACGATCTGGACCAACGACCTGGACCGCGGCGCGTACCTGTCCAACACCCTGCGCATCGACGGAACCCGGACCCAGCTCGAGGCCCTGGTCGAGATCTACCGCATGATGCGTCCCGGCGAGCCGCCGACCAAGGATGCCGCGCAGAACCTGTTCCACAACCTGTTCTTCACCTTCGAGCGCTACGACCTGTCGGGCGTGGGCCGGATGAAGTTCAACCGCCGCATCGGCCGCAAGGAAACCACCGGTTCGCCGGTGCTGTACGACGCCAAGTACTTCGCCGAGCGCAAGGACGACGACTCCGCGCGCCTGCGCCAGGCCAACGGCGACAGCTCCGACATCCTCGACGTGCTGAAGGTGCTGACCGAGATCCGCAACGGCCGCGGCGTGGTCGACGACATCGACCACCTCGGCAACCGCCGCGTGCGTTCGGTCGGCGAGATGGCCGAGAACGTGTTCCGCGTGGGCCTGGTGCGCGTCGAGCGCGCGGTGCGCGAGCGCCTGACCATGGCCGAGGCCGATGGCCTGACGCCGCAGGAGCTGATCAACGCCAAGCCGGTCGCGGCGGCGGTGAAGGAGTTCTTCGGTTCGTCGCAGCTGTCGCAGTTCATGGACCAGAACAACCCGCTGTCCGAGGTCACCCACAAGCGCCGCGTGTCGGCGCTTGGCCCGGGCGGCCTGACCCGCGAGCGCGCCGGCTTCGAGGTGCGCGACGTGCACCCGACCCATTACGGCCGCGTCTGCACCATCGAGACCCCGGAAGGCCCGAACATCGGCCTGATCAACTCGCTGGCCGTGTTCGCGCGCACCAACGGCTACGGCTTCCTCGAGACGCCGTACCGCAAGGTCGTGGACGGCAAGGTCACCGACGACGTCGAGTACCTGTCGGCGATCGAGGAGAACGAGTACGTCATCGCGCAGGTGAGCGCGCCGCAGGATGACAACGGCAACCTCGACGCGCCGTTCATCGCCTGCCGCTTCCAGGGCGAGAACCTGCTGAAGCCGCCGAGCGAGATCCACTACATGGACGTCTCGCCGATGCAGACCGTGTCGGTCGCGGCGGCGCTGGTTCCGTTCCTCGAGCACGACGACGCCAACCGCGCGCTCATGGGCGCGAACATGCAGCGCCAGGCCGTGCCGACGCTGAAGAGCGAGAAGCCGCTGGTCGGCACCGGCATCGAGCGCGCCGTGGCGCGCGACTCGGGCGTGACGGTGAACGCGCGCCGTGGCGGCGTGATCGAGCAGATCGACGCCGCGCGCATCGTGGTCAAGGTCAACGAGGACGAGATCTCCGGCGAAACCGATGCCGGCGTCGACATCTACAACCTGATCAAGTACACGCGCTCCAACCAGAACACCTGCATCAACCAGACCCCGCTGGTCAACGTGGGCGACGTGGTCGCGCGCGGCGACGTGCTGGCCGACGGTCCTTCGACCGACATCGGCGAGCTGGCCCTGGGCCAGAACATGCTGGTCGCGTTCATGCCGTGGAACGGCTACAACTTCGAGGACTCGATCCTCCTGTCCGAGCGCGTGGTCAAGGAAGACCGCTACACCACGATCCACATCGAGGAGCTCACCGCCGTCGCCCGTGACACCAAGCTGGGCCCGGAGGAGATCTCGGCCGACATCCCGAACGTCTCCGAGCAGGCGCTCAACCGCCTCGACGAGTCGGGCGTGGTGTACATCGGCGCCGAAGTGCGCGCCGGCGACATCCTGGTCGGCAAGGTCACGCCCAAGGGCGAAAGCCAGCTGACCCCGGAAGAGAAGCTGCTGCGCGCGATCTTCGGCGAGAAGGCGTCGGACGTGAAGGACAGCTCGCTGCGCGTGCCGCCCGGCATGGACGGCACCGTCATCGACGTGCAGGTCTTCACCCGCGACGGCATCGAGAAGGACAAGCGCGCCAAGCAGATCGAGGAAAGCGAGATCAAGGCCGTCAAGAAGGACTTCGACGACCAGTTCCGCATCCTCGAGGGCGCGATCTACGCCCGCCTGCGCGAACAGCTGCTGGGCAAGACCGCCAACGGCGGCCCGGGCGTCAAGAAGGGCGACACCGTGTCGTCGCTGGTGCTGGACGGCCTGAAGAAGTCCGACTGGCTGCAGCTGCGCATGAAGGACGACGACGCCGCCGACGCGATCGAGCGCGCCGCCAAGCAGCTGCAGGTGCACGAGGAGGAATTCGAGCGCCGCTTCCAGGACAAGCGCGGCAAGATCACCCAGGGCGATGACCTCGCACCGGGCGTGCTGAAGATGGTCAAGGTCTACCTGGCGGTGAAGCGCCGCATCCAGCCGGGCGACAAGATGGCCGGCCGCCACGGCAACAAGGGCGTCGTGTCGACCATCGTTCCGGTGCAGGACATGCCGCACATGGCCAACGGCGAGACCGTCGACATCGTGCTCAACCCGCTGGGCGTGCCGAGCCGAATGAACATCGGCCAGATCCTCGAGGTCCACCTGGGCTGGGCTGCAAAGGGCCTGGGCAGGAAGATCGACGAGATGCTGCAGGCGCAGGCCAAGGTGGCCGAGCTGCGCAAGTTCCTCGACCAGATCTACAACCACGACAACAAGCTGCACGGGCAGCGCGTGGACCTGAAGCAGTTCTCCGACGAGGAGCTGCTGACGCTGGCGAAGAACCTGACCGGCGGCGTGCCGATGGCGACCCCGGTGTTCGACGGCGCGGCGGAGGTCGAGATCAAGCAGATGCTGGAACTCGCCGACCTGCCGACCAGTGGCCAGGCGCAGCTGTACGACGGCCGCACCGGCGATGCCTTCGAGCGCAAGGTGACCGTGGGCTACATGCACATGCTCAAGCTCAACCACCTGGTCGACGACAAGATGCACGCGCGTTCCACCGGTCCGTACTCGCTCGTCACCCAGCAGCCGCTGGGCGGCAAGGCGCAGTTCGGCGGCCAGCGCTTCGGCGAGATGGAGGTCTGGGCACTGGAAGCCTACGGCGCCGCCTACACCCTGCAGGAAATGCTGACGGTGAAGTCCGACGACGTGCAGGGCCGCAACCAGATGTACAAGAACATCGTCGACGGCGAACACGAGATGGTCGCGGGCATGCCCGAGTCCTTCAACGTGCTGGTCAAGGAAATCCGTTCGCTCGCGATCAACATGGAGCTGGAAGAGAACTGAGGACGCCAGCCGGGGCAGGGCGCGCACCACGCGCCCGCCCCCGGTGAGTACCGCAGCCACGTCCTCGATTTCCGTTCCCGGAGAAACACATGAAAGACCTTCTGAACCTGTTCAACCAGCAGCGCCCGGCGCTCGACTTCGACGCGATCAAGATCGCGCTGGCCTCGCCCGACCTGATCCGTTCGTGGTCGTTCGGCGAAGTCAAGAAGCCCGAGACCATCAACTACCGCACCTTCAAGCCCGAGCGCGACGGCCTGTTCTGCGCCGCCATCTTCGGGCCGGTGAAGGACTACGAGTGCCTGTGCGGCAAGTACAAGCGCATGAAGCACCGCGGCGTGGTCTGCGAGAAGTGCGGCACCGAGGTCACCCTGGCCAAGGTGCGCCGCGAGCGCATGGGCCACATCGACCTCGCCAGCCCCACCGCGCACATCTGGTTCCTCAAGTCGCTGCCGTCGCGCATCGGCCTGATGCTGGACATGACGCTGCGTGACATCGAGCGCATCCTCTATTTCGAGGCGTTCGTCGTCACCGAGCCGGGCCTGACGCCGATGGAGCGTGGCCAGCTGCTCAACGAAGAGCAGTTCATGCAGATGCGCCAGGAGCACGGGGACGACTTCGACGCCGCGATGGGCGCCGAGGCCGTGTTCGACCTGCTGCGGACGATCGACCTGCAGGCCGAGATGGTGCGCCTGAAGGAAGAGATCGCCGCCACCGGCTCCGAGACCAAGCTCAAGCGCCTCACCAAGCGCATCAAGCTGGTCGAGGCCTTCCTCGAGTCGGGCAACCGCCCCGAGTGGATGGTCATGACCGTGCTGCCGGTGCTGCCGCCGGACCTGCGCCCGCTGGTCCCGCTGGACGGTGGCCGCTTCGCGACCTCCGACCTCAACGACCTGTACCGCCGCGTCATCAACCGCAACAACCGCCTGCGCCGCCTGCTCGAGCTCAACGCGCCCGACATCATCGTGCGCAACGAGAAGCGCATGCTGCAGGAGTCGGTGGACGCGCTGATGGACAACGGTCGCCGCGGCCGCGCCATCACCGGCACCAACAAGCGCCCGCTGAAGTCGCTCGCCGACATGATCAAGGGCAAGCAGGGCCGGTTCCGCCAGAACCTGCTGGGCAAGCGCGTCGACTACTCGGGCCGTTCGGTCATCGTGGTCGGCCCGACGCTGCGCCTGCACGAGTGCGGCCTGCCGAAGAAGATGGCGCTGGAGCTGTTCAAGCCCTTCATCTTCGCCAAGCTGCAGCGCCGTGGCCTGGCCACGACGATCAAGGCCGCCAAGAAGCTGGTCGAGCGCGAAGAGGCCGAGGTGTGGGACATCCTCGAAGAGGTGATCCGCGAGCACCCGGTGCTGCTGAACCGCGCGCCGACCCTGCACCGCCTGGGCATCCAGGCGTTCGAGCCGGTGCTGATCGAGGGCAAGGCCATCCAGCTGCACCCGCTGGTCTGCACCGCGTTCAACGCCGACTTCGACGGTGACCAGATGGCCGTGCACGTCCCGCTGAGCCTCGAGGCCCAGCTGGAAGCGCGTGCGCTGATGATGTCGTCGAACAACATCCTGTCGCCCGCCAACGGCGAGCCGATCATCGTGCCGTCGCAGGACGTGGTCCTGGGTCTGTACTACATGACCCGCGCGCTGGAGAACACGGTGGGCGAGGGCATGGCGTTCGCGAACGTCGCCGAGGTCAAGCGCGCCTACGACAACAAGGCCGCCGGCCTGCACGCCAAGGTCAAGGTCCGCATTTCCGAGACCGTGGCCGACGAGGACGGCAACCGCGAGAAGAAGACCTCGATCGTGGAGACCACGGTCGGGCGCGCCCTGCTGGCCGAGATCCTGCCGGAAGGCCTGCCGTTCGCGCTGGCCAACACCGAGCTGAACAAGAAGAACATCAGCCGCCTGATCAACTCCTGCTACCGCATGCTCGGCCTGAAGGACACGGTCGTGTTCGCCGACAAGCTGATGTACACCGGCTTCGCGTACGCCACGCGCGCCGGCGTCTCGATCGGCATCGACGACATGGTGATCCCGGACGAGAAGAAGGGCATCCTGGCCGAGGCCGAGGCCGAGGTCCTGGAGATCCAGCAGCAGTACCAGTCCGGCCTGGTCACCGCCGGCGAGCGCTACAACAAGGTCGTGGACATCTGGTCGCGCACCAACGAGCGCGTCGCCCAGGCGATGATGAAGACCATCGGCACCGAGATCGTCACCAACGCCAAGGGCGAGCGGGTCGAGCAGAAGTCGATGAACTCGGTCTACATCATGGCCGACTCCGGCGCGCGTGGTTCGCAGGCGCAGATCCGCCAGCTGGCGGGCATGCGCGGCCTGATGGCCAAGCCCGACGGCTCGATCATCGAGACCCCGATCACCTCGAACTTCCGCGAGGGCCTGAACGTCCAGCAGTACTTCATCTCGACCCACGGTGCGCGAAAGGGCCTGGCGGATACCGCGCTGAAGACCGCGAACTCCGGCTACCTGACCCGTCGCCTGGTCGACGTGGCGCAGGACGTGGTGATCACCGAGACCGACTGCGGCACCCGCGACGGCCTGAGCATGACCCCGATCGTCGAAGGCGGCGACGTGGTCGAGCCGCTGAAGGACCGCGTGCTCGGCCGCATGGTGGCCGAGGACGTGTTCCTGCCGGGCGACGACGAGGATCCGATCGTCACCCGCAACACGCTGCTCGACGAAGCCTGGGTGCAGAAGCTCGAGGACGCCGGCGTGCAGGCGATCCAGGTGCGTTCGACCATCACCTGCGAGTCGTCGTTCGGCGTCTGCGCCCACTGCTATGGCCGTGACCTCGGCCGCGGCCACCTCGTCAACCTCGGCGAGGCCGTGGGCGTGGTTGCCGCGCAGTCGATCGGCGAGCCCGGCACCCAGCTGACGATGCGGACCTTCCACATCGGTGGCGCGGCGTCGCGTGCGGCCGCGATCGACAACGTGACGGTCAAGACCACCGGCTCGGTGAAGTTCAACAACGTCAAGTTCGTGTCGCACTCCGCGGGCCACCTGGTCGGCGTGTCGCGCTCGGGCGAGATCTCGGTGCTCGACCAGCATGGCCGCGAGCGCGAGCGCTACAAGCTGCCCTACGGCGCGACCATCAACGCGAAGGACGGCATGGCGGTCAAGGCCGGCCAGACGGTTGCCACCTGGGACCCGCATAACCACCCGATCGTGTCGGAAGTGAAGGGCGTGATGCGCTTCATCGACTTCATCGACGGCGTCACCGTCATCGAGAAGACCGACGAGTTGACCGGCCTCGCCTCGCGCGAGATCACCGATCCGAAGCGTCGCGGTTCCCAGGGCAAGGACCTGCGCCCGCTGATCCGCATCGTCGACGCCAAGACCGGCGAGGACCTCAACATCCCCGGCACCGACCTGCCGGCGCAGTACCTGCTGCCGCCGCGTTCGATCGTCAACATGCAGGACGGCGCGTCCGTCGGCGTGGGCGACGTGGTGGCGAAGATCCCGCAGGAAGCGTCCAAGACCCGCGACATCACCGGCGGCCTGCCGCGCGTGGCCGACCTGTTCGAGGCGCGCAAGCCGAAGGACCCGGCGATCCTCGCCGAGAAGTCCGGCGTGGTGAGCTTCGGCAAGGACACCAAGGGCAAGCAGCGCCTGATCATCAAGGCGGCCGACGGTGACGATCACGAGGAGCTGATCCCGAAGTATCGCCAGATCATCGTGTTCGAGGGCGAGCACGTGGAGAAGGGCGAGACCGTGGTGGACGGCGAGCCGAGCCCCCAGGACATCCTGCGCCTGAAGGGCGTCGAGGAGCTGGCGTCGTACCTGACCAAGGAAATCCAGGACGTCTACCGCCTGCAGGGCGTCAAGATCAACGACAAGCACATCGAGGTGATCGTCCGCCAGATGCTGCGCAAGGTCGAGATCACCGATGCCGGCGACAGCACCCGTTTCCTCAATGGCGAGCAGGCCGAGCGCCAGCGCGTCATCGAGGCCAACGAGAAGCACAACGCCAAGGGCGAGCTTCCGGTGCACTACGATCCGGTGCTGCTGGGCATCACCAAGGCGTCGCTGGCGACCGAGTCGTTCATCTCCGCGGCCTCCTTCCAGGAGACCACCCGCGTGCTGACCGAGGCGGCCGTCCGCGGCACCCGTGACAGCCTGCGCGGCCTGAAGGAGAACGTGATCGTCGGCCGCCTGATTCCCGCGGGCACCGGACTGGCGTACCATACGCAGCGTCGCAAGAACGCCTCCGGCCTGACCGAGTCCGAGATGGAGGCCCTGTCCGCGGTCACCGTCGTGGAAGAGTCGCAGGTCGAGGAGACGGCGCAGGTCGAGGGGGGCGATGCACCCCTGGCCGAAGGCGCCGGCGAGTAATACCGATCCAAAGTCAGTGACGGCCCTCCCGGGGGCCGTCCCAGATCCCGAAATGAGGTGCCATGGAGGCGCCTCGTGTTCGGCCCAGGAAGGGCGGGAAAGATGACCATGGCCCAGGCGCGCCCCGGAATGCGGAGTGCTGCCTGCCCGGTCCCTTGGCTGCGTTGACGCTGGGCGTCGACGCCGGCTATACTTTTCCGTCTCGGCAGGCTGGGTTGACTCCGCCTGCCTTCGTTTTCGCGCACGGAACCTGGACCGTGCGGCCGGCGAGCCCCCTGGGGCCCGCCACCGAGCCGGGCCCAGCCCGTCATACCCAACAGCGGGCCTCGCGCCCGGAGCAGAAGACCCGACACCGATGGCAACGATCAACCAGCTGGTGCGCAAGCCGCGCAGCCCGGAAACCTACAAGAGCAACTCGCCCGCGCTGCAGAACTGCCCGCAGCGTCGTGGCGTGTGCACCCGCGTCTACACCACGACCCCGAAGAAGCCGAACTCGGCCCTGCGCAAGGTCGCCAAGGTGCGCCTCACCAACGGCTACGAGGTCATCTCCTACATCGGTGGCGAAGGCCACAACCTGCAGGAGCACTCGGTGGTGCTGATCCGCGGCGGTCGCGTCAAGGACCTGCCGGGCGTGCGCTACCACACCGTGCGTGGCTCGCTCGACGCCGCCGGCGTCGCCAAGCGCAAGCAGGCCCGTTCCAAGTACGGCGCCAAGCGTCCGAAGGGCTGATCCAGTCCCTTTCCCGCCCTTCGAACAGATACTGAAAAGGCTCGAGAACAATGTCGCGTAAAGGAAACACCCCGCAGCGCTCGGTGCTGCCCGACCCCAAGCACGGTAGCGAGACCATCGCGCGCTTCATCAACATGGTGATGTACAGCGGCAAGAAGTCCGTCGCCGAGAAGATCGTGTACGGCGCCATGGACGTCATCGGCGAGCGCAACCCGAACCCGCTGGAAGTCGTCGAGAAGGCGCTCGGCAACATCTCGCCGTCGGTCGAGGTGAAGTCCCGCCGTGTCGGCGGCGCCACCTACCAGGTGCCGGTCGAAGTGCGCCAGTCGCGCCGCATGGCGCTGGCGATGCGCTGGCTGATCGATTCCGCCCGCAAGCGCGGCGAGAACAGCATGCCGCGCAAGCTCGCCGCCGAGCTGATCGACGCCTCCGAGAACCGCGGTGGCGCGATCAAGAAGCGCGAAGAGACGCACCGCATGGCCGAGGCCAACAAGGCCTTCGCGCACTACCGCTGGTAACGGCGCACGGCCGGCGCCTGACGCCGGCCAGATGATCGCTTGGCCGGGTGCCGCCGCAGGGCGGCATTCGCCCATCCGGAACCATTCCGCACGTCCGCGACAGTGGACAAAAAATACAGAGAGATCGCCGTGGCCCGCACCACTCCCATCGACCGCTATCGCAACTTCGGCATCATGGCCCACATCGATGCCGGCAAGACCACCACGTCCGAGCGCATCCTGTTCTACACCGGCAAGAGCCACAAGCTCGGTGAAGTGCACGACGGCGCCGCCACCATGGACTGGATGGAACAGGAGCAGGAGCGCGGCATCACGATCCAGTCCGCCGCCACGACCGCGTTCTGGAAGGGCATGGACAAGACCCTGCCCGAGCACCGCTTCAACATCATCGACACCCCCGGGCACGTCGACTTCACCATCGAGGTGGAGCGTTCGCTGCGCGTGCTCGACGGCGCGGTGTTCGTGCTCTGCGCGGTCGGCGGCGTGCAGCCGCAGTCCGAGACCGTGTGGCGCCAGGCCAACAAGTACAAGGTCCCGCGCATCGCGTTCGTCAACAAGATGGACCGCACCGGCGCCAACTTCGTCAAGGTCCGCGACCAGCTGAAGTCGCGCCTGGGCGCCGCGCCCGTGCCGATGCAGGTGCCGATCGGCGCGGAGGACGGCTTCGAGGGCGTGGTCGACCTGCTGAAGATGAAGGCGATCCACTGGGATACCGCCAGCCAGGGCCTGACCTTCGAGTATCGCGAGGTCCCCGCCGAGCTGCTCGAGCAGGCGAAGGAGGCGCGCGCCTACATGGTCGAGTCGGCCGCCGAGGCCAACGAGGCGCTGATGGACAAGTACCTCGAGGGCGGTGAGCTGTCCGAGGACGAGATCGTCGCCGGCCTGCGTGCGCGCACCCTGGCCACCGAGATCGTGCCGATGTTCTGTGGCACCGCGTTCAAGAACAAGGGTGTCCAGGCGATGCTCGACGGCGTCGTGCAGCTGCTGCCGTCGCCGGTCGACGTGCCCTCGATCCGCGGTACGGACGTGGATGACGAGTCCAAGGAGCTGAGCCGCGAGTCCAGCGACAACGCGCCGTTCTCCGCGCTCGCGTTCAAGATCATCACCGACCCGTTCGTGGGCTCGCTGACCTTCTTCCGCGTGTACTCGGGCAAGCTCAACGCCGGCGACCAGGTGCTGAACTCGGTCAAGGGCAAGAAGGAGCGCATCGGCCGCCTGCTGCAGATGCATTCCAACAACCGCGAAGAGATCAAGGAAGTTTTGGCGGGCGACATCGCCGCTGCCGTGGGCCTGAAGGACGTCACCACCGGTGACACCCTCTGCGCCCAGGACGCGCCGATCGTGCTCGAGCGCATGGTGTTCCCGGAGCCGGTCATCTCGATGGCCGTGGAGCCGAAGACCAAGTCCGACCAGGAAAAGATGGGCATCGCCCTGGGCCGCCTGGCGCAGGAAGATCCCTCGTTCCGCGTCCGCACCGACGAGGAATCCGGCCAGACCATCATCGCCGGCATGGGCGAGCTGCACCTGGACATCATCGTCGACCGCATGAAGCGCGAGTTCAACGTCGAGGCCAACGTCGGCAAGCCGCAGGTGGCCTACCGCGAGACCATCCGCAAGACGGTCAAGTCGGAAGGCAAGTTCGTCCGCCAGTCGGGCGGCAAGGGCCAGTTCGGCCACGTGTGGCTCGAGATCTCGCCGCAGGAGCCGGGTACCGGCTACGAGTTCGAGAACGCGATCGTCGGCGGCGTTGTGCCGAAGGAATACATCCCGGCCGTCGACAAGGGCATCCAGGAAGCGGTGGCCAACGGCATCCTCGCCGGCTATCCGATCGTGGACGTCAAGGTGAAGCTGTACGACGGTTCGTACCACGAGGTCGACTCGTCCGAAATGGCGTTCAAGATCGCGGGCTCGATGGGCTTCAAGGAAGGTTTCCAGAGGGCCTCGCCGGTCCTGCTCGAGCCGATCATGAAGGTCGAGATCGTCAGCCCCGAGGACTACCTGGGTGACGTCATGGGCGACGTGAGCCGCCGCCGCGGCATCCTCCAGGGCCAGGACGACAGCCTGTCGGGCAAGATCATCAACGCGATGATCCCGCTGGGCGAGATGTTCGGCTATGCCACCAGCCTGCGCTCGATGTCGCAGGGCCGCGCCACCTTCACGATGGAGTTCGACCACTACGCGGAAGCGCCGTCGAACATCGCCGATGAAGTGGTGAAGAAGAAGTAAGCCGCGCCGGCGACGGCAACCAGACAACCAACTCTAGAGAGACTGCAATCATGGCCAAGGGTAAGTTCGAGCGCACCAAGCCCCACGTGAACGTGGGCACGATCGGTCACGTGGACCACGGCAAGACGACGCTGACGGCGGCGCTGACGAAGATCGGTGCGGAGCGTTTCGGCGGCGAATTCCACGCCTATGACGCGATCGACAAGGCGCCGGAAGAGAAGGCGCGTGGCATCACGATCTCGACCTCGCACGTGGAGTACGAGAGCCCGAACCGCCACTACGCGCACGTCGACTGCCCCGGGCACGCCGACTACGTCAAGAACATGATCACCGGTGCGGCGCAGATGGACGGCGCGATCCTGGTGTGCTCGGCCGCTGACGGCCCGATGCCGCAGACGCGCGAGCACATCCTGCTGGCGCGCCAGGTCGGCGTGCCGTACATCGTGGTGTTCCTGAACAAGGCCGACATGGTCGACGACGCGGAGCTCCTCGAGCTGGTCGAGATGGAAGTGCGCGAGCTGCTGTCGAAGTACGACTTCCCGGGCGACGACACCCCGATCATCCACGGTTCGGCGCTCAAGGCGCTGGAAGGCGACCAGTCGGACATCGGCGTGCCGGCGATCATCAAGCTGGTCGAGGCGCTGGACACCTGGATCCCGGAGCCGGAGCGTGACATCGACAAGACCTTCCTGATGCCGGTGGAAGACGTGTTCTCGATCTCGGGCCGCGGCACCGTGGTGACCGGCCGCATCGAGCGCGGCATCATCAAGGTGGGCGAGGAAATCGAGATCGTCGGTATCCGCGACACCCAGAAGACGACCGTGACCGGCGTCGAGATGTTCCGCAAGCTGCTCGACCAGGGCCAGGCGGGCGACAACGCCGGCCTGCTGCTGCGCGGCACCAAGCGCGATGACGTCGAGCGCGGCCAGGTGCTGTGCAAGCCGGGTTCGATCAAGCCGCACACGGACTTCGAGGCCGAGGTGTACGTGCTGTCGAAGGACGAGGGCGGCCGCCACACGCCGTTCTTCAAGGGCTACCGTCCGCAGTTCTACTTCCGCACCACCGACATCACCGGCGCCTGCGAGCTGCCGGAGGGCGTCGAGATGGTGATGCCGGGCGACAACGTGAAGATGGTGGTCTCGCTGATCAACCCGATCGCGATGGACGAGGGCCTGCGCTTCGCGATCCGCGAGGGTGGCCGTACGGTCGGCGCGGGCGTGGTCGCCAAGATCCTCAAGTAAGCAGGCGTATCCCGGCGGCCTTTGGCCGCCGCGATACGGGTCGCCGTTGATCCGGACCGTGGTCCGGATAACGCCGACGGGGCCATCGGCTTGCGCCGACGGCTTTTTCGGTTCCCGGGTGTTGCGCTTTTCCTTGGGAGCCCGCTATAATCGCTGACCACTCCGGCGGATGCCTTCGGGCCTTCGCCGGAATCGCGAAATGAGGTGCAGGATGCGCCTCGTCTTCGCCAGACAGGGAACACGTCGCGCGGCAGTACCCCGGTCCCTCCCGAAGCTCTTCGGGACACAGCGGACCAGGGGAATCGTCGCGTTCGCTTCTCCGTCTGGGCGGGCCGGGTCACCGGCCTGCCTTGTTTTTTGCAGGGAAGGTCGCCGTGGCGCGGGTCGTCAGCCTCGGCAGCCAATGAATCCACGGGGTTCCGCGCACCCAGCCGCGGGCCTGTCGCTCTTTTAACGAAGGAATTCCGTCATGGCGGACCAAAAGATCCGGATCCGGCTGAAGGCGTTCGATCATCGACTGATCGACCGTTCGGCCAGCGAGATCGTCGAAACGGCCAAGCGGACGGGCGCCCAGGTGCGCGGCCCGATCCCCCTGCCGACCAAGATCGAGCGTTACACCATCCTGACGTCGCCGCACGTCGACAAGGATGCGCGTGACCAGTACGAAACCCGCACGCACAAGCGCGTGCTTGACATCGTCGACCCCAACGACAAGACCGTGGACGCGCTGATGAAGCTCGAGCTCGCGGCCGGCGTCGACGTCCAGATCAAGCTGACCTGAGGCCACTGACATGACTGCGAAGAAGTATTCGCTGGGAATCGTCGGTCGCAAGGCCGGCATGAGCCGGGTGTTCACCGAGGACGGCCAGTCCATCCCGGTGACCCTGATCGAAGCCACCCCGAACCGCATCACCCAGGTGAAGACCAGCGCGACCGACGGCTACAGCGCCGTGCAGGTCACCGTCGGCAGCAAGCGCGCCGTGCTGGTGAACAAGCCCGAAGCCGGCCACCTGGCCAAGGCCAAGGTCGAGGCCGGTCGTGGCCTCTGGGAGCTGCGCGTGGCCGACGACAAGATCGGCGACTTCGAAGTGGGCGGCGAGATCAAGGCCGACATCTTCGAGGTTGGCCAGATGGTCGACGTCCAGGGCGTGACCAAGGGCAAGGGCTTCCAGGGCACGATCAAGCGCTGGAACTTCAGCATGGGCGACGCGACGCACGGCAACTCGTTGTCGCACCGCTCGCCGGGCTCGATCGGCCAGCGCCAGACTCCGGGCCGCGTGTTCCCGGGCAAGAAGATGGCAGGCCACATGGGTGCCGTCCGTCAGAGCACGCAGAACCTCGAGGTGGTCCGGGTCGACGCCGAGCGCGGCCTGATCGCCGTGAAGGGTGCGGTTCCGGGCGCGCCGGGCGGAGACGTGATCGTGCGTCCCGCGAGCAAAGGATAAGGAGAGATGACGATGGAACTCTCTATTACGGGTAGCAGCAACAAGATGTCGGTCTCCGACGTGGTGTTCGGTCGCGAGTTCAACCGTGACCTGGTCCACCAGGTCGTGGTCGCGTACCGCAATGCGGGTCGTGCCGGCACCAAGGCGCAGAAGACGCGCTCCGAAGTCAACGGCACGACCAAGAAGTCGAAGAAGCAGAAGGGCGGCGGCGCGCGTCATGGCGCACTGACGGCCCCGATCTTCGTCGGCGGCGGCGTGACCTTCGCGGCCAAGCCGCGCAGCTTCGAGCAGAAGGTCAACCGCAAGATGTACCGCGCGGCGATGATGGCGATCCTCTCCGAGCTGGTCCGCCAGGGCCGACTGCAGGTCGTCGAGACCTTCGACGTCGAGGGTACGAAGACGAGCGCGCTGGTCGAGAAGCTCAAGGGCTTCGACCTGGGCCGCCGTCCGCTGATCGTGACCGAGGACGCCTCGGAGCACCTGTACCTGTCCGCGCGCAACCTGCCCTACGTCGAGATCCGCGACGTGCAGGGCCTGGACCCGGTCTCGCTGGTCGGTGCCGACAGCGTGCTGGTCACGGCCGACGCCATGAAGAAGATCGAGGAGTGGCTGGCATGATCAACGACGCCAAGCTTTATGCACTGATCCGTGCGCCGCGCGTGTCCGAGAAGACCGCGCGCCTGCAGGAAGTGTCCAACCAGTACGCGTTCGAAGTGGCGACCGATGCCACCAAGGCCGACATCAAGATCGCGGTCGAGAAGCTGTTCGACGTCAAGGTCGAAGCGGTCAACGTGCTGAACGTGAAGGGCAAGCAGAAGGCCTTCCGCAACCGCAACGGCCGTCGCGGCGACTGGCGCAAGGCGTATGTGACGCTTGCCGAAGGCCAGTCGATCGACGTCATGAACGCCAAGGCCTGAGGAAGCCCCCATGCCATTGATGAATTTCAAGCCCACCTCCGCCGGCCGCCGCAGTGCAGTCCGCGTGGTCACGCCCGAGCTGCACAAGGGTGCGCCCTACGCGCCGCTGGTCGAGAAGCAGAGCAAGACCGGTGGCCGCAACCACCACGGCCGCATCACCACCCGTCACATCGGTGGTGGCCACAAGCAGCATTACCGCATCATCGACTTCAAGCGCGACAAGGAAGGCATCCCGGCGCGCGTGGAGCGGATCGAGTACGACCCCAACCGCACCGCGCACATCGCGCTGCTGGTCTACATCGACGGTGAGCGCCGCTACATCATCGCCCCCAAGGGCCTGAAGACGGGCGACCAGGTGATCGCGGGCAACGACGCCCCGATCCGCGCCGGCAACACCCTGCCGCTGCGCAACATCCCGGTCGGCTCCACCGTGCACTGCATCGAGATGAAGCCGGGCAAGGGCGCGCAGATCGCCCGTGCCGCCGGTGCCGGCGTGCAGCTGGTGGCGCGCGAGGGCGTGTACGCCACGCTCCGCCTGCGTTCGGGCGAGATGCGCCGCGTTCCGGCCGAGTGCCGCGCGACCATCGGCGAAGTGGGCAACTCCGAGCACAACCTGGAGAAGCTGGGCAAGGCGGGCGCCAAGCGCTGGCGCGGCATCAAGCCGACCGTCCGCGGCGCGGCCATGAACCCGGTCGACCATCCGCACGGCGGTGGTGAGGCCAAGGCCGGCCAGGGCAACCCGCACCCGGTCACCCCGTGGGGCGTGCCGACCAAGGGTTACAAGACCCGCCACAACAAGCGGACGCAGCAGTTCATCGTGCGCGACCGCAGGAGCTAACCGACCATGGCACGTTCACTCAAGAAGGGCCCGTTCGTCGACCACCACCTCGTCAAGAAGGTGGAAGCGGCGGGCAACACCAAGAAGCCGATCAAGACCTGGTCGCGCCGTTCGATGGTGCTCCCGGAGATGGTGGGTTTCACCATCGCGGTGCACAACGGTCGCAACCACGTCCCGGTGCTGGTCAACGAGAACATGGTTGGCCACAAGCTCGGCGAGTTCGCCCTGACCAGGACCTTCAAGGGTCATGGCGGCGACAAGAAGTCGCGTTAAGGAGATGACGATGGAAGCGAAGGCAATCCTGCGCACCGTGCGCATCTCCCCGCAGAAGGCACGCCTGGTCGCCGACCAGGTCCGTGGCCTCTCGGCCTCGCGCGCCCTCGACTTGCTGAAGTTCAGCGACAAGAAGGCCGCCCACCTGATCTACAAGGTCGTGTATTCGGCCACCTCCAACGCCGAGAACAACCTCGGCGCGGACGTCGACGAGCTGAAGGTCAAGGCGATCATGGTCGACGAAGGCCCGACGCTGAAGCGCTTCATGGCGCGGGCGAAGGGTCGCGGCACGCGCATCCTCAAGCGCACCAGCCACATCACCGTCGTTGTCGGCGAGGGGAAGTAAGCATATGGGTCACAAAGTTCACCCCACCGGCATCCGCCTGGGCATCTCCAAGGACTGGAATTCCAAGTGGTACGCCGGCAAGAAGGAATACGCCGGGTACCTGGCGTCGGACCTGAAGGTCCGCGAGATGCTCCGCAAGAAGCTGGCCGCCGCCGGGATCAGCAAGATCCTGATCGAGCGTCCCTCGAAGTCGGCCCGCGTGACGATCCACACCGCCCGCCCGGGCGTGGTGATCGGCAAGCGCGGCGAGGACATCGAGAAGCTGCGCAAGGAAGTCAGCGACATGATGGGCGTCCCGGCGCACATCAACGTCACCGAGGTCCGCAAGCCTGAGCTCGACGCGCAGCTGGTCGCCGAGTCGATCGCGCAGCAGCTCGAGCGCCGCATCATGTTCCGCCGCGCGATGAAGCGCGCCGTCGGCAACGCGATGCGCCTGGGCGCGCTCGGCATCAAGGTCAACGTGGCCGGTCGCCTGAACGGCGCCGAGATCGCGCGTTCGGAGTGGTACCGCGAAGGTCGCGTGCCGCTTCACACGCTGCGCGCCGACGTCGACTACGGCTTCGCCGAGGCCAAGACGACCTACGGAATCATTGGAATCAAGACCTGGATCTACAAGGGCGAGATCTTCGACTTCGCCCAGGTCGGCCAGGAAAAGCAGGACGATTCTCCGCGCGGCGAGCGTGGTGATCGTGGCGACCGCGAGCGCCCGCGTGGCCCGCGTCGCGAACGCGAGGCGAGGGACTAAGTCATGCTGCAACCCAAGCGAACCAAATACCGCAAGATGCACAAGGGCCGCAACGACGGCCTGTCCTGGAGCGCGAACGCAGTCAGCTTCGGCGAGTTCGGCCTGAAGGCCACTCAGACCGGCCAGCTGACCGCCCGCCAGATCGAGGCCGCGCGTCGTGCCATCAGCCGCTACGTCAAGCGCGGCGGCAAGATGTGGATCCGCGTGTTCCCCGACAAGCCGATCTCGAAGAAGCCGATCGAAGTCCGCATGGGCTCGGGCAAGGGCAACGTCGAGTACTGGGTGGCCCAGATCCAGCCCGGCCGCATGATCTACGAGATCGAGGGCGTCGATGAAGTGACGGCACGCGAGGCGTTCCGCCTGGCGGCCGCCAAGCTCTCGGTCACCACCACTTTCGTGACCCGGACGGTGCGCTGATGGACATCAAGGAACTCCGCCAGAAGTCTTCGGACGATCTGAAGGCGCACCTGCTCGAGCTGCAGAAGGAGCAGTTCTCGCTGCGCATGCAGAAGGCGACCGGCCAGCTCGCCAAGACCCACGACGCCCGTCGGGTACGCCGCGAGATCGCTCGCGTCAACGCCCTCCTCGGCGCCAAGCAGTAAGGACCGGGCAGACATGACCGAAAATACCGAAAAGAAGCTGCGCACGGTCGAAGGCCGCGTCGTCAGCAACAAGATGGACAAGACCGTGACGGTGCTCGTCGAGCGCCAGGTCAAGCACGCGCTGTACGGCAAGTACATCCGTCGCTCGACCAAGCTGCACGCGCACGACGCCGAGAACTCCTGCAACGAGGGCGACACCGTCCGGGTTGTGGAGATCGCGCCGATGTCCAAGACCAAGAACTGGCGCGTCGTCGAAATCGTCACGCGCGCCGCTGAATAAGGAGGCTCCGAAATGATCCAGATGCAGAGCCACCTGACGGTGGCGGACAACTCCGGTGCCAAGGAAGTGATGTGCATCAAGGTGCTGGGCGGCTCGAAGCGTCGCTACGCCGGCATCGGTGACATCATCAAGGTGTCCGTCAAGGACGCCATTCCGCGCGGCAAGGTCAAGAAGGGCGAGGTCTACGACGCCGTCGTGGTGCGCACCCGCAAGGGCGTGCGTCGTGCCGATGGTTCGCTGATCCGCTTCGACGGCAACGCCGCCGTGCTGCTCAACAACAAGCAGGAGCCGATCGGCACCCGCATCTTCGGGCCCGTGACCCGCGAGCTGCGCTCCGAGAAGTTCATGAAGATCGTCTCGCTCGCACCCGAAGTGCTCTGAGCCGGACGAAGAGGAAACCGACATGAACCGCATCAAGAAGGGTGACCGCGTCGTCGTCACCGCAGGCAAGGACAAGGGCAAGCAGGGCGAAGTCGTCCGCGTGCTCGGCGAGAAGGTTGTCGTCGCGAACGTCAACATCATCAAGCGCCACACCAAGCCCAACCCCCAGGCCAACCAGCCGGGCGGCGTGATCGAGCGCGAAGCTCCGATCGACGCTTCGAACGTGATGCACTTCAACCCTGCCTCGGGCAAGGGCGAGCGCATTGGAACCAAGGTCCTCGAGGATGGACGCCGCGTACGCGTGTTCCGCTCGAGTGGTGAGGCGATTGACGCCTGAGGAATGTGAAATGACCACCCGTCTGGAAAAGTTCTACAAGGAAGAAGTGGTGCCGAAGCTCACCGAGCAGTTCGGCTACACGAATCCGATGCAGGTTCCGCGCCTGAGCAAGATCACGCTCAACATGGGCGTGGGCGAAGCCGCCGCGAACAAGAAGGTGCTCGAGAACGCCACCGCCGACATGGCCAAGATCTCCGGTCAGAAGCCGCTGGTCACCAAGTCGCGCGTGTCGGTGGCCTCGTTCAAGATCCGCGACGGCTGGCCGATCGGCTGCAAGGTCACGCTGCGCAGGGCCCACATGTACGAGTTCTTCGACCGCCTGGTCAACGTCGCGCTGCCGCGCGTCCGCGACTTCCGTGGCGTCTCGGGTCGTTCGTTCGACGGCCGTGGCAACTACAACATGGGCGTCAAGGAACAGATCATCTTCCCGGAGATCGATTTCGACCAGGTCGACGCCCTGCGTGGCATGGACATCGCCATCACCACGACCGCCAAGACCAACGACGAAGCCCGCGCCCTGCTCGAGGCGTTCCGCTTCCCGTTCCGCAACTGACCGGACAAGAGACCATGGCCAAGACCTCAATGATCAACCGCGAAGCGAAGCGCGCGAAGCTGGCGAAGAAGTTCGCCGCCAAGCGCGACGAGCTGAAGAAGATCGTCAGCAGCGAGTCGGCGAGCTACGAGGAGAAGATGGACGCGGCGGTCAAGCTGCAGAAGCTTCCCCGCGATTCCTCGCCCTCGCGCCAGACCACGCGTTGCGCCCTGACCGGCCGTCCGCGCGCCGTGTACAGCAAGTTCGGCCTGGGCCGCAACATGCTGCGCAAGGCGACGATGAACGGTGACGTTCCCGGCCTGCGCAAGGCGAGCTGGTAACCACAGCGACACCCGGGTCCGCGAGGGCCCGGTCCAACGAATTCGCAATCCCGCGGATATCGGTGCACTCAAAGGTATTCATCAATGAGCATGACTGATCCCATCGCCGATATGCTGACCCGCATGCGCAATGCGGCGGCCGTCGGCAAGCCGACGGTGAAGATGCCGTCCTCCAAGACCAAGGTGGCCATCGCCAAGGTGCTGCAGGATGAAGGCTACATCGCCGGCGCACGCGTGAACGAGAACGGCGCCAAGGCCGAGCTCGAGATCGAACTGAAGTACTACGAGGGCCGCCCGGTCATCGAGCGCATGCAGCGCATTTCGCGCTCCGGCCTGCGCCACTACCGCGGCAAGTCCGAACTGCCCAAGGTCCTCAACGGCCTCGGCATCGCCATCATCTCCACCTCGAAGGGCATCATGACCGATGCGCAGGCGCGCCAACTGGGCGTCGGCGGCGAGGTCCTGTGCTTCGTGGCCTAAGGGAGGAACCGTAATGTCCCGAATTGCCAAGAAGCCCATCCCGCTGGCGAAGGGCGTGGAGCTGAAGATCCAGGACGGCACCGTCGTCGCGAAGGGCCCGAAGGGCTCGCTGTCGATGGCGATGCCGTCCGGCGTCGAGTTCAACATGGAAGACGGCCAGCTCGTCCTGTCCCCGGCAACCGCCGAAGACATGGCGATCACCGGCACCATGCGCTCGGTCATCGCCAACATGGTCCAGGGCGTCTCCGAAGGCTTCGAGCGCAAGCTCGAGCTGGTCGGCGTCGGCTACCGTGCCGCCATGCAGGGCCAGGACCTGAACCTGTCGCTCGGTTTCTCCCACCCGGTGCTGTTCAAGCCGCCGGCGGGAATCACCATCAGCACCCCGACCCAGACCGAAATCGTGGTCAACGGCGCTGACAAGCAGCAGGTCGGCGAAGTGGCCGCCAAGATCCGCGGCTACCGTCCGCCGGAGCCGTACAAGGGCAAGGGCGTCAAGTACGCCGGCGAGAACATCATCCGCAAGGAAGCCAAGAAGGCCTAAGCCGGCCTTCAGCTTTCGGAGAACGAGACCATGCAGAAGAAAATTGCCCGCCTGCGCCGCGCCAAGTCGACGCGCGCCCATATCCGCGAACTCGGCGTTCCGCGCCTGTCGGTGCTGCGCACCGGCCAGCACCTCTACGCCCAGGTGTTCACCGCCGACGGCTCGAAGGTCCTGGCTGCCGCCAGCACCACCCAGGCCGACGTGGGCGAAGGCCTGAAGAACCGCAACAACATCGAGGCCGCCGCCAAGGTCGGCCGCGCGATCGCGGAGAAGGCCAAGGCCGCCGGGATCGACGCGGTTGCCTTCGACCGCTCCGGTTACAGGTATCATGGGCGGATCAAGGCCCTGGCCGACGCCGCGCGCGAAGGCGGCCTGCAGTTCTAAGCGTCACGACGACGCATTGAAAGGGTGGGGCGCAGGCCCCACCCTTCGCCTCCTGCCGATGCGGGCTGCATCGGACGCCTTCCGGCTTCTGCCCGGGAACGCGGTCCACCGATCCACACCACAACCATAAGCGGCGCCAAGCCGTACATCCCTCAACAACACAGGCAGCATCGAAATGGCAGAAGAACGCGCACCGCGCGGTCGTGACCGCGACCGCAACCGCGAGGAAATCGACGACGGCATGATCGAGAAGCTGATCGCGGTCAACCGCGTCAGCAAGACGGTCAAGGGTGGCCGCCAGTTCACCTTCACCGCGCTCACCGTGGTCGGTGACGGCGCCGGCAAGGTCGGCTTCGGCTACGGCAAGGCCCGCGAGGTCCCCGTTGCCATCCAGAAGTCGATGGAGCAGGCGCGCCGCAACATGACCAGCGTGCATCTCAACGGCGGCACGCTGTACCACACGGTGAAGGCCGGCCACGGCGCCGCCCGCGTGTTCATGCAGCCTGCCTCGGAAGGTACCGGCGTCATCGCCGGTGGCGCGATGCGCGCCGTGCTCGAGGCCGTGGGCGTCAAGGACGTGCTGGCCAAGGCCGTCGGTTCGCGCAACCCGATCAACCTCGTCCGCGCCACGGTCAAGGGCCTCGCCGGCATGCACTCGCCCGGCGACATCGCGGCCAAGCGCGGCAAGAAGCTGGAGGACATCGTCCATGGCTAAGAACGAAGCCGGCAGCGGCACCGTCAAGGTGCGCCTGGTCAAGGGCCTCCGCGGCTCGCAGGCCAAGCACCGCCTGTCCGTCAAGGCCCTGGGCCTTGGCAAGCTCAACAGCGTCCGCGAACTGAAGGACAGCCCGCAGGTCCGTGGCCTCATCAACAAGGTCCACTACCTGGTCCGGGTCGAGGAATAAGCACATGAAGCTCAACACCATGCAGCCCGCAGAGGGCGCCCGCACCGACCGCAAGCGCGTCGGCCGCGGCATCGGCTCCGGCCTCGGCAAGACCGCCGGTCGCGGCCACAAGGGTTCCTTCGCCCGCTCGGGCAAGGGCAAGATCAAGGCCGGCTTCGAAGGCGGCCAGATGCCGCTGCGCAAGCGCCTGCCCAAGGTCGGCTTCCGTTCGCGCATCGCCGGCGACACCGCCGAAGTCATGCTGTACCAGCTTGACCGCCTGGAAGGCGACATCGACTTCAAGGCGCTGCGCGCCGCGAAGCTGGTGCCGTCCACCGCCAAGCGCGCCAAGATCGTGCTCAAGGGCGAGATCGGCAAGGCCCTGGTGCTGAAGGGCCTGCTGGCCACGGCCGGTGCCCGCGCGGCGATCGAAGCCGCCGGCGGCAAGGTCGAGGAGTAAGCACCGCATGGCACGCAGCGGCAGCGCAATGGGGGGCGTGGGCGGGCTCGGCAAGTTCACCGAGCTGCGCCAGCGCCTGCTGTTCGTCCTCGGCGCGTTGATCGTCTACCGCATCGGGTGCTACATCCCGGTGCCGGGCGTCAATCCCGACGCCATGCTGCGGCTGATGGAGCAGACCGAAGGCACCATCGTGGACATGTTCAACATGTTCTCCGGTGGTGCCCTCGAGCGCTTCAGCCTGTTCGCGCTGAACGTGATTCCCTACATCTCCGCCTCGATCATCATCCAGCTCCTGGTGCAGATCGTGCCGAGCCTGAAGGCGATCCAGAAGGAAGGCGAATCCGGCCGGCGCAGGATCACCCAGTGGTCGCGCATCGGCGCGATCCCGCTGGCGATCTTCCAGGCCGCCGGCATCGCCACGATGCTGCAGAGCCAGGGCGTGGCCTACGCGCCGGGCCTCGGCTTCGTGCTGACGGCGATCGTGGCCCTGACCGCGGGCACCATGTTCCTGGTCTGGCTGGGTGAGCAGGTCACCGAGCGCGGCGTCGGCAACGGCGTGTCGCTGATCATCTTCGCCGGCATCGTGGCCGGCCTGCCGAGCGCGGTCATCACCACCTTCGAGGCCGCCCGCAACGGCGACATGAGCCCGATCGCGGTGATCCTGATCGTGCTTCTGGTGGCGGCGTTCACCTACTTCGTGGTCTTCGTCGAGCGCGGCCAGCGCCGCATCACGGTGAACTACGCGCGCCGCCAGGGTGGCCGCAACGCGTACATGAACCAGAGCTCGTTCCTGCCGCTCAAGCTCAACATGGCGGGCGTGATCCCGGCGATCTTCGCGTCGTCGATCATCATGTTCCCGGCCACGGCCTCGACCTGGTTCAGCCAGGCCGGCCAGGCCAACTGGCTGCAGCGCGTGAGCCAGGCCCTGTCGCCGGGCGAGCCGCTCTACATCCTGCTGTATGCGGGCCTGATCGCCGGCTTCACGTTCTTCTACACGGCCCTGGTCTTCAACTCCCAGGAAACCGCGGACAACCTGAAGAAGTCCGGCGCGCTGATCCCGGGCATCCGTCCGGGCAAGGCCACGGCCGACTACATCGATGGCGTGCTGACGCGGCTGACCGCCGCCGGCGCGGCCTACCTGGTGCTGGTCTGCCTGCTGCCGGAATTCATGCGCGGCGAGCTCAATGCCTCGTTCTACTTCGGCGGCACGTCGCTGCTGATCGTGGTGGTGGTGGTGATGGACTTCATTTCCCAGATCCAGGCCCACCTCATGTCGCACCAGTACGAGAGCCTGCTCAAGAAGGCCAACCTGAAGGGTGGCGCGCGCGGCCTGCCGCGCGGCTGAAGATTCAAGACGGATCCCGGGCCCGGCACTGCCGGAACACCCAGGGATCCATGGCCCGACCGCCTTGCGGCCGGGCCTTGATGGGCGACCTGCGCGGCGGTCCCGCACGCAGGTGGTTCCCCGGCCAGTCCCGGCGCCAGAGTAGCGCCGGGCGGGCAGGTCCCCGAAAGGGGGCATGTCCAGCCTGGAACCGTCGCCGGAGCATGGGCACACTCCCCATGCCGGGCCGGTCGGACGCCTTTGGCGGCCGCGGGCTTCCTTGGAACGCGGGATCCTGATACAATTTCTTGTTCACTGCGCCGGATGACCTGTCCGGCCGCCCCAAACAGTTGGAGATCCGCGCATGGCGCGTATTGCAGGTGTCAACCTGCCTGCCCAGAAGCACGTCTGGGTCGGGCTGCAAAGCATCTACGGCATTGGCCGTACCCGTTCGAAGCTCGTCTGCGACGCCGCCGGCGTGGCCTCGAACACCAAGATCCGCGACCTGTCGGAACCCGAAGTCGAGCGCCTGCGCTCGGAAGTCGGCAAGTTCGTGGTCGAGGGCGACCTTCGTCGCGAGATCGGCATGGCGATCAAGCGCCTGATGGACCTGGCCTGCTACCGCGGCCTCCGCCATCGTCGTGGCCTCCCGCTGCGCGGCCAGCGCACCCGGACCAATGCCCGCACCCGCAAGGGTCCGCGCAAGGCCATCAGGAAATAAGGAAACAAGATCATGGCCAAGCCGGCAGCTAAGCCGAAGAAGAAGATCAAGCGCGTCGTCACCGACGGCATCGCCCACGTCCACGCTTCGTTCAACAATACGATCATCACCATCACCGACCGCCAGGGCAATGCGCTGTCGTGGGCGACTTCGGGCGGCGCGGGTTTCCGCGGCTCGCGCAAGTCGACCCCGTTCGCTGCCCAGGTCGCCGCGGAGAAGGCCGGCAAGGCCGCCCTCGACTACGGCGTGAAGTCGCTTGAAGTCCGCATCAAGGGCCCGGGCCCGGGCCGTGAGTCCGCCGTCCGCTCGCTCAACAACGTGGGCTACAAGATCACCAACATCATCGACGTGACGCCAATCCCGCACAACGGGTGCCGTCCGCCGAAGAAGCGTCGCGTCTAAAGGGGGCGATAAGAAATGGCTCGTTATATCGGTCCCACCTGCAAGCTCGCCCGCCGCGAAGGCGCCGACCTCTCCCTGAAGTCGCCCGCGCGCGCCCTCGACTCGAAGTGCAAGCTGGAGCAGAAGCCCGGCCAGCACGGTGCCGGCACCGGCGCGCGTCGCAGCAAGCTCTCCGACTACGCCGTCCAGCTGCGTGAAAAGCAGAAGGTCAAGCGTATCTATGGCCTGCTCGAGCGCCAGTTCCGCAACTACTACAAGAAGGCTTCGACCAAGAAGGGCAACACGGGTGAGAACCTGCTGCAGCTCCTCGAGACGCGCCTCGACAACGTCGTCTACCGCATGGGCTTCGCGGTCACCCGCCCGGCGGCCCGCCAGCTGGTCTCGCACCGCGGCGTGACGGTCAACGGCAAGTCCGTGAACCTGCCGTCGTACCAGGTCAAGGCCGGCGACGCGATCGCCCTGTCGGAAAAGGCCCAGAAGCAGATGCGCGTCCAGGAGGCACTGACGGTGTCGTCCACCATGGACCTGTCGCCGTCCTGGGTCGAGGTCGACTCGAAGAAGTTCAGCGGCGTGTTCAAGGCGGTCCCCGACCGCGGCGACCTGCCCGCCGACATCAACGAAGCGCTGATCGTCGAGCTGTACTCGAAGTAATTCACCCGGCCTGCCGGTTCACTCCGGCAGGCCCCAGGAGACACCAAACATGACGGTTACCGCCAACCAGGTCCTGCGCCCGCGTGGCCCCCAGATCGAGCGCATCACGGGCAACCGCGCCAAGGTCGTGATCGAGCCGCTCGAGCGCGGCTACGGCCACACGCTCGGCAATGCCCTGCGCCGCGTGCTGCTGTCGTCGATCCCCGGCTTCGCCATCACCGAGGTCGAGATCGACGGCGTGCTGCATGAGTACAGCACGATCGAAGGCCTGCAGGAAGACGTGCTCGAGGTGCTGTTGAACCTCAAGGACGTCGCCATCCGCATGGGCACCGGCGACAGCTCGACGCTCACCCTGGCCAAGTCCGGCCCGGGCGTCGTCACCGCCGCCGACATCAAGACCGACCACAACGTGGAAGTGCTGAACGGCGAACACGTGATCTGCCATCTGACCAAGGATGCGTCGATCAACATGCGCCTGAAGATCGAGCGCGGCTTCGGCTACCAGCCGGCCTCCGCGCGTCGTCGCCCGGACGAGGAGACCCGCGCCATCGGTCGCCTGATGCTGGACGCGTCGTTCTCGCCCGTGCGCCGCGTGGCCTACGAGGTCGAAGCGGCCCGCGTCGAGCAGCGCACCGACCTCGACAAGCTGGTGCTGGACATCGAGACCAACGGCACGATCGACGCCGAGGAAGCCGTGCGCACCGCCGCCGACATCCTGACCGACCAGCTCAGCGTCTTCGGTGATTTCACCCGTCGCGAGGGTGCGAGCCAGAAGGCCGCGACCCCGGGCGTCGACCCGGTGCTGCTGCGCCCGATCGACGACCTGGAGCTGACGGTGCGTTCGGCCAACTGCCTCAAGGCCGAGAGCATCTACTACATCGGCGACCTGATCCAGAAGACGGAAGTCGAGCTGCTCAAGACCCCGAACCTCGGCAAGAAGTCGCTCACCGAGATCAAGGAAGTGCTGGCCCAGCGTGGCCTCTCGCTCGGCATGAAGCTCGAGAACTGGCCGCCGGCCGGCGTCTCGGCGCACGGCATGCTCGGCTAAGACAAGACAGACAGGAACCAAGACCATGCGCCACCAGAAATCCGGCCGCAAGTTCAGCCGCACCAGCGCACACCGCGATGCCATGTTCACCAACATGGCGGCGTCGCTGCTCAAGCACGAGCTGATCAAGACCACGCTCCCGAAGGCCAAGGAGCTTCGCCGCGTCGCCGAGCCGCTGATCACCATGGGCAAGACCGACGGCGTTTCCAACCGTCGCCTGGCCTTCTCGCGCCTCCGCGACAAGGAAGCCGTGGGCAAGCTGTTCGTCGAACTGGGCCCGCGTTACCGCGAGCGTCCGGGCGGCTACCTGCGCATCATCAAGTGCGGCTTCCGCGACGGTGACAACGCGCCGATGGCCTACGTCGAGCTCGTCGACCGGCCGCAGGCCGCCGCCGAGTAAGTGGCGCACCGCTGCACGTGAGAACCCCGGCCTGCGTGCCGGGGTTTTTGCTATCTTGGCCTCCGTTTTACGCGAGCCTGCCGATGACCTTCAATCCGTTCCGCTGGACCTTCCGCAGCCAGTGCCTGGCGGGCTTCGCCGCCTGCGCGGCACTGATCGGCTTCGCGATCTATTCGCAGTTCGCCTGGGGCCTCGAGCCCTGTCCGATGTGCATCTTCCAGCGCCTGGCGTTCGCCGCGCTGGGCCTGGTGTTCCTGGTTGCCGGGCTGCACGCGCCGCGTACGCCGGGTTCCCGCCATGCCTACGGCATCCTGGGATTTCTCGCGGCTGCGGTCGGGATGGCCTTGGCGGGCCGCCACGTCTGGCTGCAGCTCAACCCGCCCGAGATCCCCGGCTGCCTGCCGCCGCTGTCGTTCATGCGCGAGACCATGTCGACCACCGGCGTGATTCGCCGCGTGCTGACCGGATCGGGCGACTGCAGCGCGGTCGACTGGAGCTTCCTGGGCCTGTCGATGCCGGCATGGAGCCTGGTGTGGTTCGTGCTGCTCGGGCTGTTCTTCCTCGTGGCGGCGTTCAGGACGCGGCGTCGCGGCCAGCGCTGAGTCATTGCGATCATCCGCCGGTGCGCGGATGATGGTCGACTCGCTGCAGTGCAACACCGACGAGTCCCGATGTCCGCCAACGAACGCAATCTCCGGCCCGTGAACCTGCCCCTGGACTGGAATCCAGGCAGCTGGCGCGAGCGCACCGCGCTGCAGATGCCGAGCTACCCCGACGCCACCGAGCTCGCCGGCGTCCAGGATGAACTGCGCGACCTTCCGCCGCTGGTAACGTCCTGGGAAGTCCAGGCGCTGAAGCAGCAGCTGGCCGAGGCCCAGGAAGGCAAGCGCTTCCTGCTGCAGGGCGGCGACTGTGCCGAGAACTTTTCCGACTGCAGCTCGACGGTGATTTCAAACCGGCTGAAGGTGCTGCTGCAGATGAGCCTGGTGCTGGTGCACGGCCTGCGCCAGCCGGTGGTGCGCGTGGGCCGCTTCGCCGGCCAGTACGCCAAGCCGCGCTCGGCCGACCTGGAGACGCGCGGCGACACCACGCTTCCCAGCTATCGCGGCGACATCGTCAACGGCCCCGGGTTCAGCGCGCAGGCGCGCATCCCCGATCCGCGGCGCATGGTCAAGGCGCACGCGCGCTCGGCGATGACGATGAACTTCGTGCGCGCCCTGGTCGACGGCGGCTTCGCCGACCTGCACCACCCGGAATACTGGGACCTGGGCTGGGTCACGCATTCGCCGCTGGCCCACGAATACCAGCGCATGGTCGCCAACATCGGCGAGGCCGTGCGCTTCATGGAGACGCTGTCGGGCGCCGAGGTGCACAACCTCAACCGGGTCGACTTCTTCACCTCGCACGAGGCGCTGCTGCTTCCCTACGAGGAGGCCTTCACCCGCCAGGTGCCGCGGCAGTGGGGCTGGTTCAACCTGAGCACGCACTTCCCGTGGATCGGCATGCGCACCGCCGCGCTGGATGGGGCGCACGCCGAGTACTTCCGCGGCATCCGCAATCCGGTGGCGGTCAAGGTCGGCCCCACGGTCGGCGCCGACGAGTTGCTGCGGCTGGTGGACCTGCTCAATCCCGACGACGAGCCCGGGCGGCTTGCGCTGATCTGCCGGATGGGCGCGGGACAGGTGGCCGGCCGCCTGCCGCCGTTGCTGGACGCGGTCCGGCGCGAAGGCCGGCGCGTGCTCTGGGTCTGCGATCCGATGCACGGCAATACCGAGGCGACCAGCAACGGCTACAAGACGCGCCGCTTCGACAACATCCGCAGCGAAATCGAACAGAGCTTCGACCTGCACGCCGCTGCCGGCACGCGTCTGGGCGGCGTGCACCTCGAACTGACCGGCGAGGACGTCACCGAGTGCACCGGCGGCGCCCGCGACCTGGGCGAGGTGGACCTCGAGCGCGCCTACCGCTCGACGGTGGACCCGCGGCTCAACTACGAGCAGTCGCTGGAAATCGCGATGGCGATCGTGCGCAAGCACGCGCAGCTCAAGGCGCCGGTCAACGTCTGAAACGACGCCGGCGGGGCATCAGGCCCCGCCGGTCTTCGTGTGCCCGGCCGCCGCCTGGATCATGCGGCGGCGGCGCTGGGCAGGGCCGCGGCGATGGGGCCGCGGCGGAGTCGACCCCGATCGATCAGGCCGCGCGGCTGGCCCGCTTGCGGTCGACCTCGGTGCGCAGCTTCTTGCGCAGGCGGATCTGCTTCGGCGTGACCTCGACCAGCTCGTCGTCGTCGATGAACTCCAGCGCCTGCTCGAGCGAGAACTTGATCGCGGGGATCAGCCCCTCGTCGTCGTCCTTGCCGGACGCGCGGAAGTTGGTCAGCTGCTTGCCGCGCAGGGCATTGACCGTCAGGTCGTTGTCCTTGGAGTTGATGCCGAGGATCTGGCCCTCGTAGATCTCCTCACCCGGCTCGATGAACAGCCGGCCACGTTCCTGCATCGCCATCTGCGCGTAGGCGGGCGAGGGGCCGGTGCCGTTGGAGATCAGCACGCCGTTGTTGCGCTGGCCGATGTCGCCGTCCGCCTTCGGACCGTAGTGGTCGAAGACGTGGAAGAGCAGGCCGGTACCTGCGGTCAGCGTCTTGAACTCGGTCTGGAAGCCGATCAGGCCACGCGCCGGGATGATGTAGTCCAGGCGCACGCGGCCCTTGCCGTCGGGCTCCATGTTCTGCAGCAGCGCCTTGCGCTCGCCCAGGCGGCCCATGACGCCGCCCTGGAACTGCTCGTCCATGTCGACGACCAGCGCCTCGTAGGGTTCCTCGACCACGCCGTCAACCGTGCGCACGATGACTTCCGGGCGCGACACCGCCAGCTCGTAGCCTTCGCGGCGCATGTTCTCGATCAGGATCGACAGGTGCAGCTCGCCGCGGC
This sequence comes from Luteimonas sp. MC1750, assembly GCF_016615955.1. Taxonomy (NCBI): domain Bacteria; kingdom Pseudomonadati; phylum Pseudomonadota; class Gammaproteobacteria; order Lysobacterales; family Lysobacteraceae; genus Luteimonas; species Luteimonas sp. MC1750. Next base: position 2,233,612 of record NZ_CP067113.1, on the reverse strand, counting down.
CGGACACCTTGAACTTGTCGGCGTCGGCGGTGTCCTCGACCCGCAGCGCCACGTTGTGCGCGGTCTCGCGGGTGAGGCGGTCGCGCAGCTGGCGGCTGGTGAGGTACTTGCCACCCGAGCGGTCCTTGACGCCGGCGAAGGGCGAATCGTTGACCTGGAAGGTCATCGAGATCGTGGGTTCGTCGACGGTCAGCACCGGCAGCTGCTCGACCGCCGAGGGGTCGCACAGCGTGTCCGAGATGCCCAGGCCCTCGATGCCCGAGAAGGCGATGATGTCGCCGGCGCGCGCTTCCTGCACCTCGACGCGCTCCAGGCCCATGAAGCCGAGCACCTGCAGCACCTTGGCGTTGCGGGTCTTGCCGTCGGCGGCGATGACGGTCACCGACTGGTTGGTCTTGACCTTGCCACGCTGGACGCGGCCGATGCCGATCACGCCGACATAGTTGTTGTAGTCCAGCGAGGTGACGCGCATCTGGAACGGGCCATCCGGATCGACTGGCGGCGCGGGCACGTGCTCGCAGATCGCCTCGAACAGGGGCGTCATGTCGCCGCTGCGCACGGTGTCCTCGAGGCCGGCGTAGCCGTTGAGGCCGGAGGCGTAGACCACCGGGAAGTCGAGCTGGTCGTCGGTGGCGCCGAGGCGGTCGAAGAGGTCGAAGGTCTGGTCCAGCACCCAGCTGGGACGCGCGCCCGGGCGGTCGACCTTGTTCACCACGACGATCGGCCGGAAGCCCATCGCGAAGGCCTTCTGGGTCACGAAGCGCGTCTGCGGCATGGGGCCGTCCATCGCGTCGACCAGCACCAGCACCGAGTCGACCATCGACAGCACGCGCTCGACCTCGCCACCGAAGTCGGCGTGGCCGGGGGTGTCGACGATGTTGATGCGCCAGACCTCGCCGGTGGTCGGATTGGTCCAGCGGATGGCGGTGTTCTTGGACAGGATCGTGATGCCACGTTCCTTTTCGATGTCGCCGCTGTCCATCACGCGGTCGGGGACGGCGGCGCGTTCGTCAAGGGTGCCGGACGACTTGAGCAGCTGGTCGACGAGGGTGGTCTTGCCGTGGTCGACGTGGGCGACGATGGCGATGTTGCGGAGGCGTTCGATGGACATCGGGAAAACCGCACCTCGTGCCTTCTTGGGGCAGGGCGCATTGGGCCTGTGGCGGGGAAGCCGACCATTATACTGTCACTCGCCCCCGCCACCTAGTGTTGCAATGCGGCAGGGTGGCTCCACTTCAGGTCCGCGGCCCGGCGCCGCCCGGTCCAGCTCCCGTCCCGACACCCCCCGAGGAATCCCCGACATGTCCCTGAACGCCGTTTTCGACACCGACCGTGGCCAGATCAAGGTCGAGCTTTACGCCGACAAGGCCCCGCTGACCGTCGCCAGCTTCGTGAACCTCGCCAGGCGCGGCTTCTACGATGGCCTGACCTTCCACCGCGTCATTCCCGACTTCATGATCCAGGGCGGCTGCCCCAAGGGCACCGGGACCGGTGGCCCCGGCTACAAGTTCGAGGACGAGGCCAGCAACGGCGTGAAGCACGACCGCGGCGTGCTGTCCATGGCCAACGCCGGCCCCAACACCAATGGCAGCCAGTTCTTCATCACCCACATCAAGACCGACTGGCTGGATGGCAAGCACACCGTGTTCGGCAAGGTCACCGAGGGCCTGGACGTGGTCGATGCCGTCAAGCAGGGCGACGCCATCAAGTCGGTGAAGATCGAGGGCGATGCCGACACCGTGCTGGCCGCGAAGGCCGACCGCGTCGCCGAGTGGAACCGGATCCTGGCCGCCTGAGCCAGCGGTCCCGGCGGGGCGCGATGCTAGAATACGCGGCTGCAAACCGCGTTTTCCGGGCTTTCCCGGCGCGCCCCGCCACTCCACTTCCCGAGGTTCCCGCAATGCCCCAGCTTGCCAAGCGCATGGGTCGCGCCAAGCCCAGCGCGATCATGGTGGTGGCCGAAACGGCCCAGCGCCTCAAGGCCGAAGGCCGCGACATCATCAGCTTCTCGATCGGCGTCCCCAATTTCCTGCCCGGCGAGCACGTCTATGCCGCCGCGCGCAAGGCGCTGGACGTCGATTCCGGCCAGTACGGCAGCAACCGCGGCGCCGCCGGCCTGCTCGACGCCTTCATCGGCCATCTCGACGGCCTGGGCCTGACGGGCTACGCCCGCGCCAACTGCGCGACCGGCGTGGGCGCCAAGCACATCCTTTACAACCTGGCCGAAGCGCTGCTGGACGAGGGCGACGGGTTCGCCTTTGCCACCCCGTACTGGACCAGCTACATGGACATCGCCGAGATCGTCGGCGCCGACGTCCAGCTGCTGCCGTGCCCGGCGGAGCAGGACTACAAGCTGACCCCGGAGCAGCTCGACGCCGCGTTGGCCAGGAAGCCGAAGCTCTTCCTGTTCAACAACCCGTCCAACCCGACGGGCATGGTCTATACGAAGGACGAGATCGCGGCGCTGGCCGACGTCGTCGCCCGCCACCCCGACACCTGGATCATCACCGACGACATCTACAACTCGATGGTGTTCGACGGCGTCGGCTACCACAACTTCGTGCACGCGCGCCCCGAGCTGCGCGACCGCGTGATCTTCGTCGATTCGCTGTCCAAGACCTATGGCATGCCGGGCTGGCGCGTCGGCCTGATGGCCGGCCCCGAGGTCGTGGCGCAGGCCGTGACCACGATGAACTCGAACCACATCACCAGCCTGCCGGAAGTGGTGGCCGCCGCCGCCGCGGCCGCGCTGTCGGGCCCGCAGGACGTGCCCGCCGCGCGCTGCGCCGAGTTCCAGGGCAAGCGCGACCAGGTCGTGGCCGCACTCAATGCCATTCCCGGCGTGGTCTGCCCGGTGCCGCAGGGCGCGTTCTATGCCTTCCCGGATATCAGCTGCGCCTTCGGGAAGTCGCACTCGGGCAAGGTCATCAACAACGACGTCGAGTTCTGCGCCGCCCTGCTTGAAGCGAAGGGCGTGGCCTGCGTGCCCGGTTCGGCCTTCGGCGAGCCGCGCGGCCTGCGCATCAGCTACACCTGCCCGACGCCTCAGCTGGCGCCGGGCCTTGCGCGCATCCAGGAATTCTTCGCCGAGCTCGAATGAGCCCTGGCCGGTCCGGGCCGGATCCACGGGCCCGGACCGTCGCTGTGTCCTGCGCCGCACACGCATTCCCTCCAATCCCACGCACCATCGGAGCCACCCCATGAAGACCCCCGTCCGAGTTGCCGTCACCGGCGCCGCCGGCCAGATCGGTTACGCCCTCCTGTTCCGCATCGCTTCCGGCGAGATGCTGGGCCGTGACCAGCCCGTCATCCTGCAGCTGCTGGAACTGCCGATGGAGAAGGCCCAGGCCGCGCTCAAGGGCGTGATGATGGAGCTCGAAGACTGCGCCTTCCCGCTGCTGGCGGGCATGGTCGGCACCGATGATCCCGAAGTCGCGTTCAAGGATGCGGACATCGCGCTGCTCGTCGGCGCGCGCCCGCGCGGCCCCGGCATGGAGCGCAAGGACCTGCTGCTGGAGAACGCCAAGATCTTCACCGCCCAGGGCGCGGCGCTGAACAAGGTCGCCAGCCGCGACGTCAAGGTGCTGGTGGTCGGCAACCCGGCCAATACCAATGCCTACATCGCGATGAAGTCGGCGCCGGACCTCAAGGCGAAGAACTTCACGGCGATGCTGCGCCTGGACCACAACCGCGCGCTGAGCCAGCTGGCCAACAAGGCCGGCGTGGCTGTCGGCGACATCGAGAAGCTGGTGGTCTGGGGCAACCACAGCCCGACCATGTATCCCGACTACCGCTTCGCCACCGTCAAGGGCGAATCGCTGAAGGACAGGATCAACGACGCGGACTGGAACGCCAATGCGTTCATCCCGCAGGTCGGCAAGCGCGGCGCGGCGATCATCGAGGCGCGCGGCCTGTCCTCGGCCGCCTCCGCCGCCAACGCCGCCATCGACCACATCCGCGACTGGGTGCTGGGTTCGAACGGCAAGTGGGTGACCATGGGCGTGCCGTCCGATGGCGGCTATGGCATCCCCGAGGGCGTGATCTACGGCGTCGCTGTGACCACCGAAAACGGCGAGTACACCCGGATCGAAGGTCTCGAGATCGACGAATTCAGCCGGGCGGCGATGGACAAGACGCTTGCCGAGCTCGAGGAAGAGCGCGAAGGCGTCGCCCACCTGCTGGGCTGACACGCCTGCGGGATCCGTCCCGCAATGGCGCTATCGGAACGACCGGGCCTGGCCCGGTCGTTTTCGTTTTGGCTCTTCTCAAGATCGGCGGGGCATTGCTTCAAGAAGATGCGCGCCGCCCGCCGTGGACGCAGGGGGATGCCCAGCCGGATGTCTCCGCGTCCTGCTCCCATCATCCGGCCGCCGGCCATCCATGGCCGGCTCTGGGCATCCCCCTGCATCCACGGCGGGCCTGGACCTTCTGGGCGGTCGGGTGGAGCAAGCGCGCCTACGTCCGGAGCGATCGAGCCCTCACCGGACCTGACGATCAGGGCCCGGCCACACGGGCGCCCCGCTTTTGATCTTCGGTCCGAAGCCGAATAACGCCACAGCCCGTCCCGTGCCCAGGGGGTGTGCGTACAGCCGGCCATGGATGGCCGGCGGCCGGCAGTGGTAGCAGGACGCGGAGACTGCCGGGGGAGCACACCCCCTGGGCACGGGACGGGCAGGCCGGATCACGACGGAGCGCGCCCCATCGACTCCCCAGAGCGCACCAGGCGCACCAGGTGCACCAAGTGCACCGGCACACACGCCATCACCCCGCGCTGTGTGGAAAGAGCCTTTTCGTGTCCGGCCCCCGGACATCGTGCGGCGAAGGCATTCGACCAACGTCGTAGCGCGCGTGGCGGCGTGGCGGACTAGCCTCGATCGGGACACTTGGAGACCGTCATGCGCTACGAAGACGTTTACCGGCGTTCGGTCGAGGAGCCGGAGGCCTTCTGGGCCGAACAGGCGCAGGCTGTTTACTGGCACAAGGCGCCGGAGAAGATCCTCGACGACTCCAACCCGCCGTTCCGCAAATGGTTCGTCGGCGGCGAGACCAACCTCTGCTACAACGCGGTCGACCGGCATCTGGAGGAGCGCGGCGACCAGCTCGCGCTGGTGGGTTACTCCACCGAGACCGACACCGTCCGCGAGCTGAGCTACCGCGAGCTGCATCGCGAAGTGAACGTGTTCGCCGCCGTGCTCGGCTCGCTGGGCGTGGGCAAGGGCGACCGGGTGGTGGTCTACATGCCGCACACCGTGGATGCGGTGGTGGCGATGCTGGCCTGCGCGCGCATCGGCGCGATCCACTCGGTGGTGTTCGGCGGCTTCGCCGCGAAGAACCTGGCGCTGCGGATCGACGATGCCGAGCCGAAGGTGCTGGTCTGCGCCGACGCAGGCAGCCGCGGCGGCAAGGTCATCCCGTTCAAGCCGCTGGTGGACGACGCGCTGGCCCAGGCCGCGCATCCGCCAGCGCACGTGCTGGTGGTCAGCCGCGGGCTGGCCGAGGTGCCGATGCAGGAGGGTCGTGACTTCGACTACGCGACGCTGCGGCGCGACCATGAAGACGCGCAGGTGCCCGTGCAGTGGCTGGAGTCGAACGAACCCAGCTACATCCTCTACACGTCCGGGACCACCGGCACGCCCAAGGGCGTGCAGCGCGACGTCGGCGGCTATGCCGTGGCGCTGGCGCTGTCGATGTGGGCGGTCTACGACATCCGGCCCGGCCAGGTGATGTTCTCCACCTCCGACATCGGCTGGGTGGTGGGGCATTCCTACAATGTCTACGGGCCGCTGATCGCGGGCGCGACCTCGATCATCTACGAGGGAATGCCGACCCGGCCGGATCCGGGCATCTGGTGGGAGCTGTGCGAACGCTACGGCGTGCGCACGCTGTTCTCCGCGCCCACCGCGCTGCGGGTGCTGAAGAAATTCGACACCACGTACATCACCGACCGCGACCTGTCGAAACTGGAGTACCTGTTCCTGGCCGGCGAGCCGCTGGACGAGCCAACCGCGCGCTGGATCTCCGGCGTGCTCGGCAAGCCGGTGATCGACAACTACTGGCAGACCGAGACCGGCTGGCCGGTGCTGACCATGATGCCGGGGCTGGACATGAAGCCCATCAAGCTGGGCTCTCCCGGCCTGCCGAACCTGGGCTACAGGCTGCGGGTGATCGACGAGGTCACCGGCGAGGACGCGCCGGCGGGCGAGAAGGGCGTGCTGGTGATCCAGCCGCCGCTGCCGCCGGGATGCCTGAGCACGGTCTGGCGCAACGACGAGCGCTTCATCGCCAGCTACTTCAGCCACTTCAGCGAGCCGCTCTACAGCTCGCTGGACTGGGCGATCCGCGACGAGGACGGCTATGCGTACATCCTCGGCCGCACCGACGACGTCATCAACGTGGCCGGGCACCGCCTGGGCACGCGCGAGATCGAAGAATCGGTGTCGGGCCATCCGGGCGTGGCCGAGGTCGCGGTGATCGGCGTTCACGACGAGATCAAGGGCCAGGTGCCGGTGGTGTTCGCCACGCTGAAGCAGGCCGCAGATGCGTCGCTGGCCGCGCAGGAGATGCAGGGCAGGGTGGTGGAGCAGCTGGGCGCGATCGCGCGCCCGGCGCGGATCTACGTGGTCGCGTCACTACCCAAGACGCGCTCGGGCAAGCTGCTGCGGCGCTCGATCCAGGCCCTGGCCGAGCATCGCGATCCGGGCGACCTGTCGACCCTCGACGATCCCGGGGCGCTGGGCGAGATCGCTGATGCGATCAAGCGCGGGGCCGACGCCGGAAGCTGAAGTTCCGCAGGCTGCGCGGCGGCGCGCCCCGGGCGTCCGGGTTGCACCTCCGGGCAGCGGGCTTGGCACCTGCCGGCTCCGTTAGAATGGTGCCGATCCCCTACGCAGAATGTCCCATGTCCGAGCATGTTTCCGCAGGCGCGCGCTTCCGCGCCGCCGTCGCCGACGAATCCCCCCTGCAGGTGATGGGCGCCATCACCGCCTATGCCGGCCTGATGGCCAAGCGCACCGGCTACAAGGCGCTGTACCTGTCGGGCGGCGGCGTGGCCGCGAACTCGCTGGGCATGCCTGACCTCGGCATCTCCACGATGGAGGACGTGCTGATCGACGCCCGTCGCATCGTCGAGGCCACCGGCCTTCCGCTGCTGGTCGACATCGACACCGGCTGGGGCGGCGCCTTCAACATCTCGCGCACCATCCGCAGCTTCGAGCGCGCCGGCGTCGCCGCCGTGCACATGGAGGACCAGGTCGGCCAGAAGCGCTGCGGCCACCGTCCCAACAAGGAAGTGGTGCCAAAGGGCGAGATGGTCGACCGCGTGAAAGCCGCCGTCGACGGCCGCACGGAAGCCGGCTTCGTGATCATGGCGCGCACCGACGCCGCCGCCGTCGAGGGCATCGATGCCGCGATCGAGCGCGCCGTGGCCTACGTCGAAGCCGGCGCCGACATGATCTTCCCCGAGGCGATGAAGTCGCTCGAGGACTACCGCAAGTTCAAGGACGCGGTGAAGGTGCCGATCCTGGCCAACCTCACCGAGTTCGGCTCCACGCCCTTCTTCACCACCGACGAGCTGCGCTCGGCCGGTGTCGACATCGCGCTGTACTGCTGCGGCGCCTATCGCGCCATGAACAAGGCGGCGCTGAACTTCTACGAGACCGTGCGCCGCGAGGGCACGCAGAAGAACATCGTCGACACCCTGCAGACGCGTGCGGAGCTGTACGACTTCCTCGGCTACCACGCCTACGAGGACAAGCTCGACACGCTGTTCTCGAAGGACTGAGCGGCGCCGTGCGAAGCGCTGCCAGCCTCGCACGCCGTGCCACATCGCCGCGCGCTGCGCGCCACCACATCATGCGTCAATGGAGTACCTGATGAGCGAGACCCCGAGCACCCTGCCGAAGCCGAAGAAGTCCGTCGCCCTGTCCGGCACCGCCGCCGGCAACACCGCGCTGTGCAGCGTCGGCCGCAGCGGCAACGACCTGCATTATCGCGGCTATGACATCACCGGGTTCGCCACGACCGCCGAGTTCGAGGAAGTCGCCTACCTCCTGGTGCACGGCAAGCTGCCGTCCAAGCCTGAGCTCGCGCGCTACAAGGCGAAGCTGAAGTCGCTGCGCGGCATCCCGGCCGCGGTCAAGGCCGCGCTGGAAGAGCTGCCGCCGTCGGCGCATCCCATGGACGTGATGCGTACCGGCGTTTCGGTCATGGGCTGCCTGGCGCCCGAAAAGGACGACCACAACCACCCGGGCGCGCGGGACATCGCCGACAAGCTGATGGCCTCGCTGGGTTCGATGCTGCTGTACTGGTACCACTACAGCCACAACGGCCGGGTCATCGACGTCGAGACCGACGACGACTCGATCGGCGGCCACTTCCTGCACCTGCTGCACGGCGAGCCGCCGCCGGAAAGCTGGGTGCGCGCGATGCACACCTCGCTGAACCTGTACGCCGAGCACGAGTTCAACGCCTCCACGTTCACGGCGCGCGTCATCGCCGGCACCGGCAGCGACATGCATTCCTGCATCACCGGCGCGATCGGCGCGCTGCGCGGTCCCAAGCACGGCGGCGCCAACGAGGTCGCCTTCGAGGTGCAGAAGCGCTACGACACGCCGGACGAGGCCGAGGCCGACATCCGCGAGCGCGTGGGCCGCAAGGAAGTGGTGATCGGCTTCGGCCATCCGGTCTACACCGTCGGTGATCCGCGCAACGGCATCATCAAGCAGGTGGCCAAGGACCTCTCGGAAGAGCAGGGCGACACCCGCATGTACGCCATCGCCGAGCGACTGGAATCGGTGATGTGGGACATCAAGAAGATGTTCCCCAACCTCGACTGGTTCAGCGCGGTGAGCTACCACATGATGGGCGTGCCGACGGCGATGTTCACCCCGCTGTTCGTGATCGCGCGCACCAGCGGCTGGAGCGCGCACGTGATCGAGCAGCGCATCGACGGCAAGATCATCCGTCCGAGCGCGAACTACACCGGTCCCGACAACCGCGACTGGTTGCCGATGGCCGAGCGCGGCTGAGTCCCGCCTGGCTGCGGACAGCCGCTTCGACACGGAAACGGCGCCCCTGGGGCGCCGTTTCGCTGTCCGCTACTGCCGCGCGCCCACGGGCGCGCGGACGGGCGTGGCGCTTACGCCAGGCCTTCGGCCCTGAGCGCGGCCTGCACGCCCGCGTCCTGCTCCATCCGCGCCTTGAAGGCCGCCACGTTGTCCAGGCCCGACATGTCCACGCCGGTGCCCTGTGCCCAGCGCAGCGTCATATAGAAGTACGGGTCGGCGAAACTGCGGAATCCGGCCAGCCACTCCTTGCCGTCCAGGCGCCGGTCGGCGGTCTCCATCAGCGCGCGCACCTGGGCCCTGGCCGCGGCCTTGACTGCATCGTGCTGTGCTTCGTCGCCGATGTAGCGCGCGGCGGAGAAGATCGGCTTGAACGCGGGGTGCAGGTCGGAATTGACGAACGACAGCCAGCGCGTCGCTTCGGCGCGCTGCCGTGGCGAGCCGTCGCCCGCCAGTCCCGCCTCGGGCCGGCTGTCGGCGATGTAGCCCATGATCGCGGCGTTCTGGGTGAGCACGAAATCGCCATCGACCAGCGCGGGCACCGCGCCTGCGGGATTGATCGCGAGGAACGCCGGTGCCTTCATCGATCCCGCGTCGAGGATCTCGACCTCGTAGGGGCGGCCGCTCCACTCCAGCGCCATGTGGACGGCGGTCGAGCAGGCGCCCGGCTTCGAATACAGCTTCATGTGCGGCTCCAGGCATGGGGAAGCCACCATCATCGGCGCTGCGTCCGGGGCGCTCAAGGCGCGGGCGCCGCGCTGTCGCCCGCCGTCAGGACTTCGGCTTCAGGTTCTGCACCCGGAGGAAGGTGTGGTCGCCGATGGTCGCGACCTGGTAGGCGTTGCGCCAGCTCGGGCTGGCGATCGCGTGGGCCATGAAGTGGCTGGCCCCGGGCACGACTTCCTTGCGCTCGCCGGCCGGCAGCGCCCAGTTGCGTTGCGACTCCAGCGCGATGGTGACCGCCTGCGACCAGGCCTCGGTATTGGACAGGCGCGTACGCGGCGACACGATGGTCGGTGCGAACTGCTTGCGCGCGGTCACCACCTCGCACACCGAGTCACCCCACAGCCCGCTGTCGGTGCGGCGCAGGGCGACTTCCGCCACGGCGCGCTGGCCGAGCACGGACTGGTCGCGGGCTTCGAGGTACAGGGTGGTGCTGAGGCAGAGGGAATCTGCGGCCTGCGGCGGCAATACCGATGCCAGCCACAGGATCCAGGCGAGTTTCATGACGGCTCCTTGCTCCGTTGCGCCGGCCGCGCGCCATGGCCGGGTCCTGTTGGACCCGTGCCACCGCATCGCGGAACGGCCTGGCGTGTTGGGGAGGGCGGCGGCACTCTCTGGCGCGCTTGCTGCCCGGGCGCGAAGCCCGCGGAAGTGCGGGACGTGCCGGTTTCCGCCGAAGACGTGGCGGAGAAAAAGTTGGCGCACGTTACTGCCCGGTTTCGAAACGCTGGCTGAACAGGGGTGCGGTGCAACTCCGGCCGGTGGCTGGTTCGAGAAGGCCTCGCCGCTCGTCGGACGTTTGGCGCTGGCGCCGTGATTGGCCCGAAGTTTGTTATGCCATCGTTAACGCGGTCTTCACGGCACCGAACCTAACCTGCAGCGCGATCCGGCCATGCTGATGGTCGTGTCCATTGACAGTTTCAGGCGGCTTCGGCATCGCTCGGCACCGTCCACCACCCAAGGAGCAACAACATGATCAACAAGAAGCTGCTGTGTGCAGCCATGCTGCTGGCCGGTCTGGGCGCTGCCCACAGTGCCGCCGCGCAGGAATTCGACGACCGCTGGTACGTGACCGGCAGCGTCGGCTTCAACATCCAGGACAACGACCGCGGCACCAACGACGCGCCGTTCGGCACGCTGGGCATCGGCAAGTTCGTCTCGCCCAACTGGTCGGTGGACGCCGAGCTGAACTACCAGAACCCGAACTGGGACGCCAACCAGGACCTGAACTGGAGCCAGTACGGCATCTCGTTCGACGCCCGCCGCCACTTCATCGCTGAAGGCCGCAGCTGGAACCCGTACCTGCTGATGGGCCTGGGCTACCAGCGCGAAGAGATCGAACTGGACAACTTCCCGAACCCCGATTCCCCGTTCCAGGAAGAAGACGGTGCGGTCGCCGGCAAGTTCGGCGTGGGCGTGCAGGGCAATGCCGGGCGTGCGCGCCTGCGTGCCGAGCTCGCCTATCGCGCGGTGGCGCTCGACGACACCCGCGCCCAGCTGCTGAACGACGATCCGCCGCCGGAGCGCAATGACGGCGAAGACTGGTTCGGCGACGTGCTGGCCTCGGTCGGCGTGGTGATCCCGCTGGGTCCGGAGCCGACCGCCCCGGTCGCCCCGGCGCCGGTGGCCCCGAGCTGCGCCGACATGGACAGCGACGGTGACGGCGTGAACGATTGCGACGACAAGTGCCCCGGTTCGCAGGCTGGCCAGACCATCGGTCCGGACGGCTGCCCGGTGCCGGTGTCGATCGACCTGAAGGGCGTCAACTTCGACTTCGACAAGTCGACCCTGCGCCCGGACGCGGTTTCGATCCTCAACGAGGCGATCGAGATCCTGAAGCGTTACCCGGAGCTGAAGGTCGAGGTGGCTGGCCACACCGACTCGAAGGGCACCGACGCCTACAACCAGTCGCTGTCGGAGCGCCGCGCGACCGCGGTGTACGACTACCTGACCGGCAACGGCATCGACGCTTCGCGCCTGGTGGGTCCGAACGGTTACGGCGAGAGCCGTCCGATCGCGCCGAACACCAATGACGACGGTTCGGACAACCCGGACGGCCGCGCGCGCAACCGCCGCACGGAGCTGAACGTCCAGAACTGAGGACATCGGCACCCGCAGTGAACACGAAGCCCGGCCTTGCGCCGGGCTTCGTGCCATGGGGCCCGGCACTGCCGGGCCCCGTGCGTTTAATGGATGGTTAACATCTACCTGAATGTGTATCATGCCCCCGCGACTGGCCGGGGTCGGTCCTCTGGATTGGCCCCGATGCTCCCGCCGTTCCCCCTTTTCATTCCTGATTGACCTTAGGAGTAATCAATGAAGATTCGCGTGCTGAGCACTGCCTTGCTGGCAGGCCTTGCGTTCTCGCAGGCCGCCGCCGCCCAGGAATTCGACGACCGCTGGTACCTCACCGGCAGCGCCGGCTTCAACCTCCAGGACAACGACCGCGGCACCAACGACGCGCCGTTCGTCGGCCTGGGCCTCGGCAAGTTCATCGCACCCGAGTGGTCGGTCGATGCGGAACTGAACTACCAGAACCCCAACAACAACGCGAACCAGGACCTGAACTGGAGCCAGTACGGCGTCTCGCTCGACCTGCGTCGCCACTTCCTGGCCGAAGGCCGCAGCTGGAACCCCTACCTGCTGATGGGCGTCGGTTACCAGCGCTCGGAAGAAGAGTACGACGCGTTCCCGAGCCCGGATTCGCCCGGCCAGCGTGAAGACGGCAACTTCGCCGCCAAGGTCGGCGTGGGCGCCCAGGGCGGCACCGGTCGCGTGAAGCTGCGCACCGAGCTCGCCTACCGCGCGGACTTCGACGACACCAGCGTCAGTGCCCCCAGCGAAGACTGGTTCGGCGACGTGCTGGCCTCGGTCGGCGTGGTGATCCCGCTGGGTCCGGAGCCGACCGCCCCGGTCGCCCCGGCGCCGGTGGCCCCGAGCTGCGCCGACATGGACAGCGACGGTGACGGCGTGAACGATTGCGACGACAAGTGCCCCGGTTCGCAGGCTGGCCAGACGATCGGTCCGGACGGCTGCCCGGTGCCGGTGTCGATCGACCTGAAGGGCGTGAACTTCGACTTCGACAAGTCGACCCTGCGTCCGGACGCGGTTTCGATCCTCAACGAGGCGATCGAGATCCTGAAGCGTTACCCGGAGCTGAAGGTCGAGGTGGCTGGCCACACCGACTCGAAGGGCACCGACGCCTACAACCAGTCGCTGTCGGAGCGCCGCGCGACCGCGGTGTACGACTACCTGACCGGCAACGGCATCGACGCTTCGCGCCTGGTGGGTCCGAACGGTTACGGCGAGAGCCGTCCGATCGCGCCGAACACCAATGACGACGGTTCGGACAACCCGGACGGCCGCGCGCGCAACCGCCGCACGGAGCTGAACGTCCAGAACTGAGGACGTCGGCACCCGCAGTGAACACGAAGCCCGGCCTCGCGCCGGGCTTCGTGCGTTTGCGGCTGCTACACTCGCGGCCCTGTGCAGACGAAGTGGATCGACGAAATGAAGCGTGCAGCGTGGGTGGTGGTGGCGATCGGCCTGGTGACTCCCGGCCTTGCGATGGCCGCGGTCGATTGCGGCAGCCTGCCGGCCGCCGGTACCGCGCCGCGCGCCAGCGTGCTTGCGCCGCTGGCGACCGAGCTGGTGGCGCCGTCGTACATGCTCGGCGCCAACAGCGGCGTCCTTGGTCACGCCTATGACGAGTCGCAGACCGTCGACGAGGTGCTGCTGCGCCGACGGATCGAAGGCTGCCGCAACGTGGCCATCGCCACGCCGGCCAGCGTTGCCAATCCGAACGATCCCGGCGCCTACAAGCCGCAGACCGAGTTCGACAACACCCCCTGGCGCTTCGACATGAACCAGAACGGCCGTCGCATGACCGCCGACGAGTTCGATGCCTGGATGAAGGCGCGCGGCGTCCGCGTCGCGCGCGGAAGCGCGCCGGCGGCCGTGCCGGCGGTTGCCCCCGGAGCGCCCGGCGCCGAAGCGCCTGCGGCTGCCGAAGCCGCTGCGCCGACCGCACAGCCGGCGCCTGCGCCGACGTCCGACGACGGCGAGCGCCGCTGAGGGACGCGCCGCGCCCGGGCGTCCGGCACGGGTTGGCGCGCGCGCTGTCCAAGCGCGGCATCTGTTCGCGCAGCGAGGCCGAACGCCGGGTCCGCGAGGGCCGGGTAGAAGTCGATGGCCGGGTGGTGCGTGATCCCGAGCACCCGGTCGACGTCAGTCGCGCCCGTATCCACGTCGACGGCGTGGACGCCACGCTGCCGGTGGCCCGCTACCTCGTCCTGAACAAGCCGCGCGGCCTGGTCACCACGGCCAGCGACGAGCGCGGCCGCGAGACCGTCTACCGCTGCTTCGACGGCGCCGGCCTGGGCTGGATCGCGCCCGTGGGACGCCTGGACCAGGCCAGCGAAGGCCTGCTGCTGTTCACCAATGATCCCGCGTGGGCGGCAGCGGTCACCGACCCGGCTCGCGGACCCGACAAGACCTACCACGTGCAGGTCGACGCCTGTCCCGCCGAGCCACTGCTCGAAGCGATGCTGCGCGGCCTGCGCGTGGATGGCGAACGCCTGTCGGTCGCGTCGGTGCGGGTGCTGCGGACAGGCGCCCGCAACGCATGGCTCGAAGTGGTGCTGCACGAGGGCCGCAACCGGCAGATCCGCAGGCTGATGGCCGCCTGCGGCCTCGAGGTGTTGCGCCTGGTACGCGTGGCGATCGGTCCGGTGGTGCTGGGCGAGCTCGCCAAGGGCGCGTGGCGCGCCCTGGACGACGCGGAGCTGGCGGCCCTGGTTCCGCCGTCGACACCCGCCGCGGCCTGAGGGCCGCCGAGGCCCGCATGGGGCAGGGCGGTTGCGGCCCCGCGAGCGGCAGGGGGGCCGCGACCGCCCCCGTCAGGCCTTGAGCACGCCCAGCTCGTGGCCGATGCGCGTGAAGGCATCGATCGCCCTGTCGAGGTGCTCGCGGGTATGTGCCGCCGACAGCTGGGTGCGGATGCGCGCCTGGCCCTGGGGCACGACCGGGAAGAAGAAGCCGATCGCGTAGATGCCTTCCTCGAGCAGGCGCTCGGCGAAGCGCTGCGCCAGCGGCGCGTCGTACAGCATCACCGGGCTGATCGGATGCACCCCCGGCTTGATGTCGAAGCCCGCGGCGGTCATCCGCTCGCGGAAGTAGGCGGTGTTCTCCGCCAGCCGCTCACGCAGCTCGCCGGCCGCATCGAGCATCTGGAACGCCCTGGTGCCCGCGGCGACCACGTGCGGCGGCAGCGAGTTCGAGAACAGGTAGGGCCGCGAGCGCTGGCGCAGCAGTTCGATCACTTCCGCCTTCGCCGTGGTGAAGCCGCCCAGTGCCCCGCCCATGGCCTTGCCCAGGGTGCCGGTGATGATGTCGATCCGGTCGAGCACGCCCTTGACCTCGGCCGAGCCGCGGCCGGTGGCGCCGATGAAGCCGGTGGCATGGCATTCGTCGATATGGACCAGTGCCTCGTACTTCGCCGCCAGCGCCGTGATCTCGTCCAGGGGCGCGATGAAGCCGTCCATCGAGAACACGCCGTCGGTGGTGATCATGATCGTGCGCGCGCCGTCGGCGCGGGCCTGCTTCAGCTGCGCCTCCAGGTCGGCCATGTCGCAGTTGGCGTAGCGGTAGCGCTTCGCCTTGCACAGGCGCACGCCGTCGATGATCGAGGCGTGGTTGAGCGCGTCGCTGATGATCGCGTCGGCTTCGCCCAGCAGCGGCTCGAACAGGCCGCCGTTGGCGTCGAAGCAGGCGGCATAGAGGATCGTGTCCTCCTTGCCGAAGAAGCCCGCGATCGTGCGCTCCAGCTCCTTGTGCAGGTCCTGGGTGCCGCAGATGAAGCGCACCGAGGCCAGGCCGAAGCCATGCGTGTCCAATGCTTCGCGCGCGGTCGCGATGATGTCCGGGTGGTCCGCCAGGCCCAGGTAGTTGTTGGCGCAGAAGTTCAGCACCCTGCGGCCGTCCTCGAGCGTGATCTCGGCGGACTGGGGGCTGGTGATGATGCGCTCGGCCTTGAACAGGCCGGCCTCGCGGATCTCCTCGAGGGTGTCGGCGTAGCGCTGGGTGATGGACATGGTCGGGACGCCTTCGCGAAAACGGATCCCGGATTCTACGTGTCGCCTTCAGCCTTTGCCGCCGCGACCCCGCTGAAACACCTGGCTTTTCAGCCAGCCATCCCACAGGGCCTGCAACGCGGGGACGTCGATTGGCAGCCCGTGCGCCGCGCCGTCCGAAGCCAGCCACTGGTCGAACGTGGCGCCGCCGGCGACTGCAGCGCTGATCGGGACAAGGATGCGCGGGTCGCCACTGGTCTCGGCCAGGAACAGGGCCAGCAGCAGCGATTGTCCGTAGAAGCTGTCGACGCCGGGGAATTCACCGCCGTCCGCGACCACCATCTGCACGCCCGATCCGGACCGGGGGCCGCGGGACAGGGCGCGGGCGAGCGCAGCGGAGCGGACCGGATGCTCGGCCTGGAGGAAGTCGGTCAGCCCAGGGATGGTCTGCGGCCGGTGCTTCGCCGCGTCGATGAACGATTCCAGGTGGCGCGCCTGGGCTTCAGGCGGCTCCATCAGGATCGCGACCGCCTCATCGAGCCAGTCCGGGGCTGGCGTGCCATATCGCACCTGCAGCGACGCCCCGGCGGCGTGCGGCCAGTACATCGCGGCGTACATCGCATGGCCGACTTCGTGACGCAGCGTGACCGCTTCGCGTTCCGCCGCGCCAGCCAGGGCCCGGGTGATGCCTGCGCGGTCGACACCGGCCTGGCGCATCGCGCGCTCGGTCATGGCCCGCTTGGCACTGGCGGGCAGCCAGACCTGGGCGTAGTCGAGCCCATGGGCCCGGGCATGGTCGTTGGCGACGAGCGGGTCCAGATCCGTACTCAGGATCAATGTGCCGACTGGCGCACGGCCGAAGTGGAGCATGTAGTGCCGCGCCGCATCGCCGAGCGCATCCGCCGCCCGGTGGGCTTCTTCTCCGGTGTCGGCGTACGCCAGCCCGTGGGGAGTCGACACGCACACCGGTGCAGGCGGCGCTTCCACCTCCGGGCACTGCCGGTCGCCCGCCGTCGCCACGCCGGGTATCGCCAGCAACGTCATCACTGCGAATTGCTTGAGCACGCGCACCACCTTCCATGGTTGGACTCTCGAGCGCGGCGACCAGCCGTCCGCGGCGTGGAACCGACGGCTCAACGCCAGTCGAGCACGACCTTGCCGGATTTCCCCGATTCCATCAGGTCGAAGCCCTTCTGGAACTCGTCGGCCGGCAGCTGGTGGCTCAGCACCTTTTCGAGCGGGAAGCCCGCCAGCACCAGCTGGGTCATCTTGTACCAGGTCTCGTACATGCGCCGGCCGTAGATGCCGTGCAGCACGAGGCCCTTGAAGATCACCCGGTCCCAGTCGATGCCCGCGCCCTTGGGCAGCAGACCGAGCAGGGCGACCTTGCCGCCGTGGTACATGCAGTCGAGCATGTCGTTGAAGGCCGCCGGATTGCCGCTCATTTCCAGGCCGACGTCGAAGCCGTCCATGTTGAGCTCCGCCATGACCTCCTTCACCGAGGTCTTGCTGACGTTGACCACGCGCGTGGCGCCCATGTCCGCGGCCAGCTTCAGGCGGAAGTCGTTGACATCGGTGACCACCACGTTGCGCGCGCCGATGTGCTTGCAGATGCCCGCGGCCATCACGCCGATCGGGCCGGCGCCGGTGATCAGCACGTCTTCGCCGACCACGTCGAACTCCAGCGCGCAGTGCGCGGCGTTGCCGTAGGGATCGAAGAACGCCGCCAGCTCCGACGGGATCTGGTCGGGAATCGGCCACAGGTTCGAGGCCGGCATCACGATGTATTCGGCGAAGGCGCCGTTGCGGTTGACGCCGATGCCGACCGTGTTCGGGCACAGGTGCTGGCGGCCTGCACGGCAGTTGCGGCACTGGCCGCAGACGATGTGGCCTTCGGCCGAGACCCGCTGGCCGATGTCATAGCCGGTCGCGCCCGGGCCCAGCCTGACCACGCGGCCGACGAACTCGTGGCCGATGGTCAGCCCCTGCGGAATGGTGCGCTGCGCCCACTCGTCCCAGAGGTAGATGTGCAGGTCGGTGCCGCAGATCGCGGTCTTCTCCAGGCGGATCAGGACCTCGTTGGGGCCCGGCTCGGGCACCGGGACTTCCTCCATCCAGATGCCCTTGGCGAGCTCGCGCTTGACCAGCGCCTTCATGGTGGTCGGGATCGTGGACTGCTGGTACTGCGACATGGTTGGGCCGGTCTGCTGGGTCGAAACCGCGATTGTAACGCCGGGCGCGGCCGCGGCCGGTCGCGTGACCGGCGGCATTTGCACCCGGCCGCCGGGCCGGCCTATGGTCGCGGGCTGTCCGCACACCGGGAACCCCATGCGCCTGAGTCCTGTCGCCGCCGCCCTCGCCGCTGTCCTGCTGCCCGCCACCGCCGTCGCCGACGAAGGCATGTGGCTGCCCTCCCAGCTCCCGGAGATCGAATCGGCCATGCGCGGCTCGGGCTTCCAGGGCGACCCCAAGGACCTGTCCGACCTGTCGAAGCCGCCGATGAGCGCGGTCGTCTCGCTGGGCGGCTGTACTGCGAGCTTCGTCTCGCCTCAGGGGCTGGTGGTCACCAACCACCATTGCGCGCACGGTGCGATCCAGCTGAATTCGACTCCGGAGAACAACCTCATCGTCGATGGCTTCAACGCCCCGACGATGGCCGACGAGCTCTCGGCGGGCCCGGGGGCGCGCGTGCTGGTGACCGACCGCTTCGAGCGCATCACCGACCGCATCCTCGCCGACGCCCGCGGCAAGACCGGGCGCGCCTACCACGACGCGGTCGAAGCCGCCTCCAAGGCCGCCGTGGCCGAGTGCGAGGCCGAGCCCGGCTACCGCTGCAGCGTGGTCGACATGTACTACGGCACCGACTTCCACCTGGTGCGCCAGCTGGAGATCCGCGACGTGCGCCTGGCCTATGCGCCGCCCGACGCGATCGGCAGCTATGGCGACGAGATCGACAACTTCATGTGGCCGCGCCACAGCGGCGATTTCACCTTCTACCGGGCCTATGTCGGCCCCGACGGCAAGCCGGCCGCGCATTCGCCGGACAACGTGCCGTTCAAGCCGGCCGCCTGGCTGACGGTGTCCACCGAGTCCTTGGCCGAGGGCGATTTCGCCATGCTGGCCGGCTACCCGGGCCGCACCTTCCGCCACCGCACCGCGGCCGAGTTCGCCGACCAGGTCGAGTGGCAGCTGCCGTCGCGCGTCGAGCTGATGACGGCGCTGCTGGGGGCCGTGGAGCGCGGCACGGCCGAGGACGCCGATGCCGAGGTGCGCTACGCGGCCCAGGTGGCCAGCCTCAAGAACACCCTCAAGCGCGCCCAGGGCGAGCTCGACGGCCTGCGCCGCAGCCATGCGGTGGCCGAGCGCCGGCGGCAGGAAGCGGCGATGTCGCGCTGGCTCGCGGGCCAGCCGGATGCCGCCGCCACGGTCGCGGACATCGCGTCGGCGGCCGAGGTCATCGCCTCGGCCCGTGCCACCCGCGAGCGCGACCAGCTGTTCGGCCTGATGCAGGCCCAGACCCAGCTCCTGCGCAGCGCCGTCCAGCTGCAGCGGCTGGCGCTGGAGCGCGGCAAGCCCGACGCCGGGCGCGAAAGCGGCTACCAGCTGCGCGACGAGGCCCGCATCGAGGCCGCGCTGCGCCAGGCCCAGCGCCGCTACGCGCCGGCGGTCGAGCGCGCGCTCCTCGCCGAACTGCTGGCGCGCCACCGCGCGCTGCCGGCCGACCAGCAGGTGCCCGAGGTCAACGCGGTGTTCGGCAGCGACGCGGCGGCCACGGAAGCCGCGCTGCAGGCGCTCTACGCGGACACCGCGCTGGCTTCCGAAGCCGAGCGCCTGCGCCTGCTGGCCGCCGATCCGGCCGAGGTGCAGGCGTCCAGCGATCCGCTGATGCGCGCGGCCGCCGCGCTGCAACAGGCGACATTGCGTTTCGAGGCCGAGGACAAGGCGCGCGCCGGCGAACTGCTGCGGCTGCGTCCGGCCTACATGCGCGGGATGATCGGCCACGCGCGCAGCGAAGGCCGGGCGGTCTATCCGGACGCCAACTCCACCCTGCGCGTCAGCCATGGCCGCATCGAGAGCCTGCAGCCGCGCGACGCGGTGAGCTGGTCGCCGCTGACCACGGTCGAAGGCATCGTGGAAAAACACACCGGCGTCGCGCCCTTCGATGCGCCGGACCCGCTGCTGGCCGCCATCGCGCGCCGCGACTTCGGCGCCACGGTCGATCCCGGCCTCGGCACCCAGACCGTCAACTTCCTCACCAACCTCGACACCACCGGCGGCAATTCCGGCTCGCCGGTGATGGACGCGCGCGGCCGGCTGATCGGGCTGAACTTCGACAGCAACTGGGAGGCGGTCAGCGCCAGCTGGAAGTTCGACCCGCGCTACAAGCGCGCGATCCACGTCGACGCGCGCTACATGCGCTGGATCATGGCGCGCGTCTATCCGGCGCCGCAGCTGCTCGCCGAGATGGGGCTTCCGCTCGACGGCGCCGATCGCCCTGCCGTGCCGGCGGCCGCCGCTGGCCGCTAGACTCGGGCCATCCGTTCCGACCTTCTTTCCACACCGCACCAGGAAACCAGACATGGGCAAGACCGTCCTCGCCACCGCCGCGGCCGCGTTCGTCGCCGCCATCTCCAGTCCCGCTCCCGCACACGGGGGCGAGGGCATGTGGGTGCCGCAGCAGCTTCCCGAGATCGCGCAGCCGCTCAAGCGCGCCGGCCTCAGGCTCAAGCCGGAGCAGCTGGCCGACCTCACCGGTGATCCGCTGGGCGCCGTGGTCTCGCTGGGTGGCTGCACGGCGAGCTTCGTCTCGCCGCAGGGCCTGGTGGCGACCAACCACCACTGCGCCTACGGTGCCATCCAGCTGAACTCGACGCCGGAGAAGAACCTGATGCGCGACGGCTTCTATGCCGAAGCCATCGGCGACGAGATCAGCGCCGGGCCGACCTCGCGCATCTTCGCCCTGGAAGCCATCGAGGACGTCACCGACAAGGTGCAGGCCGCGGTCGCCGGCGCGGCGGATGCGCTGGGCCGCACCAACGCGCTGGATGCGATCGAGAAGTCGCTGGTGGCCGACTGCGAGGCCGAGGCCGGCTACCGCTGCCGCCTGTACAGCTTCGCCGGCGGCAACACCTATCGGCTGTTCAAGAACCTCGAGATCCAGGACGTGCGCCTGGTCTACGCGCCGCAGGGCAGCGTCGGCGCCTATGGCGGCGAGGTCGACAACTGGATGTGGCCGCGGCACACCGGCGACTTCGCGTTCTACCGCGCCTACGTCGGCAAGGACGGCAAGCCCGCGCCCTACGCCGAGGACAACGTCCCCTACACGCCGAAGCGCTGGCTGAAGTTCGCCGACAAGCCGCTGCGCGAGGGCGACTTCGTCATGGTGGCGGGCTATCCGGGCCGCACCGCGCGCTACGCGCTGGCCAGCGAGTTCCAGGACACCCAGGACTGGCAGTACCCGACCATCGTCCGCCACTACAAGGCGATGCAGAAGATGGTGGCCGAGACCGGCAAGGCCAATCCCGACATCGAGGTGAAATACGCCAGCACCATGCGTGGCTGGGAAAACGTCTACAAGAACTACGACAGCCAGCTGCAGGGTTTCCAGCGCACCGGTGCCATGGCCACCAAGGAAGCGCAGGAAGCGGCCGTGCTCGCTTGGGCGCGGGAGCAGGGCGAGGCCGGGCAGGGCGTGCTGGATGCGCACGCGAAGCTGCTCGAACTCAATGCCGCCAGCCGCGCGACCCGTGACCGCGACCTGGTCTTCGGCCAGTTCAACGGCACCGGCCTGCTGTCGACCGCGATCCGCGGCTACCGCCTGGCCATCGAGCGCGAGAAGCCCGACGCCCAGCGCGAGCAGGGCTACCAGGAACGCGACCTGCCGACGCTGGAGGGCGCCGTGCGCCAGATGGAGCGCCGCTACGTGCCGGAGATGGACCGCGGCCTGCAGCGCTACTGGCTCGACGCGTACGCGAAGCTGCCCCAGGACCAGCGCATCGAGGCCCTCGACAAGTGGCTGGGCGGCAGCAACGACCGCGCCATCAACGGCGCGCTCGACCGCCTGGCGCGCAGCGAGCTGGCCGACGGCACCGAGGCGCGGCTGAAGTGGCTGCGCGCCGACCGCAAGGCCTATGAATCGAGCAAGGACCCGGCGATCCGCTACGCGGTGGCGGTGATGCCGACCCTGCTGGCGCAGGAAGCGGAGCGCAAGGCGCGCGCCGGCGACGCGCTGCTGGCGCGCCCGGTCTACCTGCAGGCGGTGGCCGACTACAAGGCCAGCAAGGGCGAATTCGTCTATCCGGACGCCAACTCGTCGCTGCGCATCACCTTCGGCAACGTCAAGCCCTATACCAAGCTCGACGGCACGCCGCAGAAGGCCTTCACCGTGCTCGAGGAGATCCCGGCCAAGGACACCGGCGAGGACCCGTTCGACGCGCCCAAGGCCCTGCTCGACGCCGTCGCCGCCAAGCGCCACGGCGGGCTGGCCGATCGCCGCCTGAAGTCGGTGCCGGTGAACTTCCTGTCCGACCTCGACATCACCGGCGGCAACTCCGGCTCGCCGGTGCTGGACGCGAACGGCAAGCTGGTCGGCCTGGCCTTCGATGGCAACTGGGAGTCGGTGGCCTCGAACTGGGTATTCGACCCGGTGATGACGCGGATGATCTCGGTCGACCAGCGCTACATGCGCTGGATCATGCAGGAGGTCTACCCCGCGCCACGCGTGCTGGCCGAGCTCGGGCTGGAGCCGAAGCGGTGAGGATCCTCCTCGCCCGCCACGGCGAGACGAGCTGGAACCGCGAGGGCCGCTACCAGGGCCAGGAAGACATTCCGCTGTCGGAAACCGGCGCCAAGCAGGCGCTGCGCCTGGCCGAGCGCCTGCACGACGTGCGCATCGACCGGGCCATCGCCTCGCCGCTGTCGCGCGCCTATGACACCGCTCGGCTGGCGCTGGGCGAGGCGCGCGCCGACATGCTCGAGGTCGACGAGGGGCTGATGGAGATCGCGCACGGCAGCTGGGAAGGCAAGCTCGCCAGCGAGATCCGCGAGGCCGATCCGGAGCGCCTGGCCGCCTGGCGAGACGCACCCGACAAGGTGCAGATGCCGGGCGGCGAGTCGCTGAAGCAGGTGCTGGAGCGCGCCTGGCCGGCGTTCTCCAACGCCTGCGCGGGACTGGGGCCGGAGGACACGTTGCTGGTGATCTCGCACGACGCCGTCAACCGCGTCCTGCTGTGCCGCGTGCTGGGCCTGCCGCTGTTCCGGCTGTGGACGTTCCGCCAGGCACCGGCGACGCTCAACCTGCTGGAAGGCCCGGACCCGCAGCACCTGGAGGTGGTGCGCCTGAACGACTGCACGCACCACACCCTGCTGTTCGGCGAAGCGGTGCACCGGGCGCTCTGAGCCATGGCCGATCCGCGCAGCCTGCAGGACTGGCTCCGTGACATCGAGGGCCGGCATCCGCGCGAGGTCGACCTCGGCCTGGAACGCGTGCGCGAAGTCGCCCTGCGCATGGGCCTCGGCCGGCCGGCGCGCCTGGTGGCCACGGTGGCGGGCAGCAACGGCAAGGGCTCGACCGTGGCCTTCATCGAGGCGATCGCCGCCGCCTCCGGCCTGCGGGTGGGCGCCTACACCTCCCCGCATCTGCTGGCCTACAACGAACGCGTGCGCATCGATGGCGCCGACGCCGGCGATGCCGCACTGGTCGAGGCCTTCGAAGCGGTCGAAGGCGCGCGCGGCGCGACCTCGCTGACCTATTTCGAGGTCGGCACGCTCGCCGCGCTCTGGCTGTTCGAACGCGCCGACCTGGACCTCGCGGTGCTCGAAGTCGGCCTGGGCGGGCGCCTGGATGCGGTCAACCTGGTGGATCCGGACGTGGCGGTCATCACGACCGTGGACCTCGACCACCAGGACTGGCTCGGCCACGACCGCGAGGCGATCGGCGCGGAGAAGGCGGGCATCGCGCGCGCCTGGACGCCGCTGGTGCTGGGCGAGGACGATCCGCCGTCGAGCGTGCTCGGCCACGCCTACGCGATCGGTGCCTCGGCGATCCGCGCCGGCAGCGACTACCGCTTCGGCCGGGACGAGGGCGGGGAGAGCTGGTGGTGGCGGGAGCCCGGCTTCGAGCTCGCGCTGCCGCTGCCCGGGCTGGCGGCGCCGGCCCAGCTGCGCAACGCCGCGGCGGCGATCGCGGCGCTGCGCGCGCTCGACGTGGAGATCGACGAAGGTGCCTGGGCGCGCGGCGTGGCCGCGGCGCAGGTGCCGGGGCGGTTGCAGCGCTTCGAACGCCGCGGCGTCGAGGTGCTGGTCGACGTGGGCCACAACCCGCAGGCCGCGCGCGCGCTGTCGGACTGGCTGCGCGCCGCGCCGCCGCTGCGCACGGTGGCGGTCTACGGTGCGCTGGCCGACAAGGATGCGTGCGGGGTCGTGGACGCGCTGGCCGGTCAGGTGGACGGCTGGCACCTGGCCGGCACCACCGCGGCCGGCGCCCGGGGCCGTGACGCACAATCGCTGGCTGCGGGCCTCGGCACGACCGCTGCCGCCGATGCAACGCGCCACGACGACGTCGACGCGGCGCTGGAGGCGGCGCTGGCCGACGCGGGCGCCGGCGGACGGGTGCTGGCATTCGGCTCGTTCCACGTCGCGGCTGCGGCGCTGGCCTGGCTCGCTGTCGCAGGTTCAGAAGCCGGAGCGGGCGGGGCCGTATAATTCGCGGGCCTCCCCGCTGCCCGAGCGCCCATGGATTCCGGACTGAAACAGCGCCTCATCGGCGCCGCGGTACTGATCGCCCTGGCCGTGATCTTCCTTCCGATGCTGGTGCAGGGTCCCGCACCCGACAGCGGCGTGTCCGATCTTTCGCTGCACGTGCCCAGTGCGCCCTCGGGCGACTACGTCACCCGCGACCTGCCGCTGGTTGCGCCGGCGGCCACCGGCAGCCCCGGCCTGCTGGCCGACGACGGCAGCGTGGCGACAGTGGACACCGCGACCGCGCAGCCTGCTGGCGAAGGCGTGTCCGACGATGCGGCCGACCTGGCCTCCGGCGTGGAGACCGCGCCGCTGCAGGACGCCGCAGGTCCCGCGGTCCAGCCGCTGCCGGCGCCGATGCCGATGCCGGCGGCGGGTCCGGATCCGGCCGACGGTGCCAGCGCCGCCGCTGCCGCGCGCGAAGCCGCCGCGGCGCAGGCGCGGGCCGCGCAGGTCGCGGCACAGACACCCGAACCGGCCAGGCCCGAGCCCGCGAAGCCGGATCCGCCGAAGCCCGATCCGGTGGCCGCCCCCGCGCGCCTGCCGCCCGCGACCGCCGGCGGCGATTACGCGGTGAACTTCGGTGCCTACGGCAGCCGCGCGGACGCCGGCACCGTGGTGACGCGCCTGCGCCAGGAAAACCTCCCCGCCTATGTCGAGGAGACCCGGGTGGGCGGCCGCGACGCCTGGCGCGTGCGCATCGGCCCCTATGCCACGCAGGCGCATGCCGAAGCGGCACGCGTGCGTGCCGGCGGCATCGGCTCGCGGGCACAGGCCTCGGTGGTGGCGCTCGACGCGGCGGCGCCCGCGTCCAGCACGCCGGCTGCCGCGTCCAGCGCCCGGACTCCGGCGGCCCGAGCGCCTGACAGTGCCGCTTCGTCGGCAAGCACGCCGGCCGCTCCGGCGGCGAGCGCCGCCGCGGGCACCGGCTTCGCGGTGCAGCTGGGGGCCTTCGGCAACGCCGCGGAGGCCAACGCGCTGCGCGATCGCCTGCGTGGCGCCGGCATCGGCGCGTTCACCGAGACCGTGCAGACCGACAAGGGCACGCTCACGCGCGTCAAGGCCGGTCCGGTCGTGACCCGCGCCGAGGCCGACCAGCTCCGGTCGCGGGTGAAGTCGAGCGTCGGCATCGACGGCCTCGTGCGCTCGCATCCCTGATTCCCCCCGCTCCAACTGACACCCGGAAACCAGCTCATGTGCGGCATCGTCGGCATCGTCGGAACCACTGAAGTCGCAGCCGCGCTGTATGACGGTCTGACCGTGCTGCAGCATCGCGGGCAGGATGCGGCCGGCATCGCCACCGGCAAGGGCACGCGCCTGCGCGTGCACAAGGGCAACGGCCTGGTGCGCGACGTGTTCGACGCCGAGGCGATGGCCCTGCTCGACGGCCGCGTCGGCATCGGCCATTGCCGCTATCCGACCGCCGGCAGCGAGGGCAGCGACGAGGCGCAGCCGTTCTACGTCAACTCGCCCTATGGCATCGCACTCGCGCACAACGGCAACCTGGTCAACACCGACGAGCTGCGTCGCGCCGTGTTCGAGACCGACCGCCGCAACATCAATACCGAGTCGGACTCGGAGGTCCTGCTCAACGTGTTCGCGCACGAGCTGGACGGACAGCGCGCGCTGACGCCGGAGGCGGCGCTCAACGCGGTGGAAGGGCTGCATCGCCGCGCCCGTGGCGGCTACGCCGCCGTCGCGCTGGTGCTGGGCCTGGGCCTGGTCGCGTTCCGCGATCCGAACGGGATCCGCCCGCTGGTGCTTGGCCGGCGCGACGTCGAAGCCGGCACCGAGTACGCCGTGGCCTCGGAGTCGGTGGCGCTGGACATCCTCGGCTTCGAGCGCGTGCGCGACGTCGAGCCGGGCGAAGGCATCGTCATCACCGCGCGCGGCGAACTGCATGCGCGCCAGTGCGCGGAGCCCGCCGAGCACGCGCCCTGCATCTTCGAGTACGTGTACTTCGCGCGCCCGGATTCGATGATCGAGAACATCTCGGTGCACAAGGCGCGCATGCGCATGGGCGTGACGCTGGGCGAAAAGATCCTGCGCGAGTGGCCCGGGCACGACATCGACGTGGTGATCCCGATCCCGGACACCTCGCGCGATTCGGCGATGGAGCTGGCGAACGTGCTCGGGGTGAAATACCGCGAGGGCTTCGTCAAGAACCGCTACGTCGGCCGCACCTTCATCATGCCGGGGCAGGGCGAGCGCGCGAAGTCGGTCAAGCGCAAGCTCAACGCGATCCCGCTGGAATTCCGCAACCGCGTGGTGCTGCTGGTGGACGATTCGATCGTCCGCGGCACGACCTCGAAGCAGATCGTGCAGATGGCGCGCGACGCCGGTGCGCGCAAGGTCTACCTGGCCTCGGCCGCGCCGCCGGTGCGCCATCCCAACGTCTACGGCATCGACATGCCGTCGGTGGAGGAACTGGTGGCCAACGGCCGCAGCGAGAAGGAGATCGAAGCGCTGCTGGGCTGCGACTGGCTGGTCTACCAGGACCTGGCCGACCTCGAGGCCGCGGTGGCCGGGCACAAATTCCCGGGGCGGCGCTTCGACAGCTCCTGCTTCAGCGGCGAGTACGTCACCGGGATCGAGCCGGGCTATTTCGACAGCCTGCGCCAGCTGCGCTCGGACGAGGCGAAGACGTCGCGCCGCGCGGGCGCCTGAGCCGATGGCGGGTTCGCTGTTCGACGCCGCGCGCGCGTGCCTCGACGCGGCGTCGCCCGACGACAAGGTTGCGATGACGCACGCGATCGCGGCGGCGTTCCGCGGGGGCGCGCTGAGTGTCGACACCGGTCGCGCGGCCGGTGCCGACGGCCATGGCGGCGCCGGCGACGCGGCGGGGCCCGAGCCGATCCGCATGCCCGGCCGGCCGCCGCGCCCGCGCCTGGTGCATCCGCGCGAGCTGCCACGGCGCGGCTTCGGCACCGACGAAGGCCGCGCGGCGTTCATCCACGCCATCGCCCACATCGAGTTCAACGCCATCGACCTGGGCTGGGACGCGGTCTACCGCTTCCGCGACATGCCGGCGCGGTACTACGCCGACTGGGTGATGGTGGCCGACGACGAGGCGCGGCACTTCACGATGCTGCGCGCGCGACTGCAGGCGATGGACTTCGATTACGGCGCGTTCGACGCGCACAACGGGCTGTGGGAGATGGCCGAGAAGACCGCGCACGATGTGCTGGCGCGCATGGCGCTGGTGCCGCGGGTGCTGGAGGCGCGTGGCCTGGACGTGACGCCCGGGATGATCGTGAAGCTGCGTGCGCTGGGCGACCATGCCACCGCCGACATCCTCGAGGTGATCCTGCGCGAGGAAGTGGCGCACGTGGCCGCCGGCAGCCGGTGGTTCCGCTGGTGCTGCGAACGCGAAGGCATCGATCCGGAGCCGCGTTTCCGCGAATTGCTCATCGAGTACGCGCGCGCGGTGCTGCATGGGCCGTTCAACGTCGATGCGCGCAGTGCGGCGGGTTTCAGCGAGGACGAGTTGGCGGCGCTGCAGCAACTGGCCGGCTGACGCCCACAGCGCATCCGGGGACGATCGGAGCGCCTGTAGGAGCGGCTGTAGGAGCGGCTATAGCCGCGATCGGCGGCACGCAGGTATTGCGACACTCCGGATCGCGGCTTTAGCCGCTCCTACAGCCGCTTCGGTGCCCCAGCGCTACGGCGTCCCCAACGCCTGCAGCTCCAGCCTCCCGGCCTCCACCCGCAGCACCGAACCCTGCTCGTACCAGTCGCCCAGCACGACGCGCGTGCAGGCGCGGCCGTCGACCGCGAGCGCATGCACAGCAGGGCGGTGGGTGTGGCCATGGATCATCAGGTCCACGCCATGCGTGCGGAACGCGGCATCGACGGCTTCGGGTGCGACGTCGGTGATCGTTTCCATGGTGCCGGCGTCGCGCAGTTCGCCCTGGCGGGCCTGGCTGGCGGCGCGTGCCTGGTGGGCGAAGGCGAGCCTGGCGTCCAGCGGTTGCGCGAGGAACTGCGCCCGCCACGCGGGGTCGCGGGTCTGGGCGCGGAACTGCTGGTAGGCGAGATCGTCGGTGCACAAAGTGTCGCCGTGCATCAGCAGCGCGCGCCGTCCGTGCAGGTCGACGACCGCCGGATCCACCAGCAGGGTCATGCCCGCGCGCCGCGCGTAGTCCGCGCCCAGCAGGAAGTCCCGGTTGCCGTGCATGAAGAACACCGGCACGCCGGCGTCCGCGAGCGCGCGCAGCCTGTCCGCCACGAACGCACCCGTGTCCGAGGGATCGTCGTCGCCGACCCAGGCCTCGAACAGGTCGCCGAGGATATACAGGGCGTCCGCGCCACGCGCCTCGCCGTCGATGAACTCCCCGAACAGCCGGGTGATCCCCGGCCGTTCCGGATCCAGGTGCAGGTCCGAGATGAAAAGCGTCGTCATCGCCTGATTGTAGATCCACGGCGCTGCTCCCTTTCGGGTTCGGCCGCCCGGCGCGGACGCAGGAGCGGATGTCCAGCCGGAATTTGCGCTGTCCTGCTTCCAGTTCCGGCCGCCGGCCTTCCATGGCCGGCTCTGGGCATCCCCTCCTGCGCCCGCGCCGGGCACCACCTCTCTCGCGGTCTGGAAGGAGAACCAGCCACTCGCCGCTCGCCGCCGCTTCCCCTGTAGGAGCGGCTACAGCCGCGATCGCTTCGCTCATCATGTGGCGTCGGATGTGGTCGTTGACTGTTGCAATTGCGGTCGCGTTTCAAGCCGAAGCCGAGAAATGCCACAGCCCGTCCCGCGCACAGGGGGTGTGCGGACAGCCGGCCATGGATGGCCGGCGGCGGGCCTTGGGAGCAGGACGCGGACAGGACGGGGGAGCACACCCCCTGTGTGCGGGACGGGCAGCGAGGTGCATGACGGAGCCGCTTCCTCGCAGCGACGAACCTGGCGGCGTCACCGATCGCGGCTGTAGCCGCTCCCACAGGATGGCGGCTGTAGCCGCTCCGACAGGATCGCGGCCGTAGCCGCTCCCACAGGCGTGCCGCCGGCCGGCGCATCTCCCCGCGGTTGAGGGAAGCACCTAAAATGTCCGGTCATCCGAGCCAGTCCACGATGCCATGACCGTCCGCACCCGCTTCGCCCCCAGCCCCACCGGCTACCTGCACATCGGCGGCGCCCGCACCGCCCTGTACTGCTGGCTGGAGGCGCGCCGCCACGGTGGCAGCTTCATCCTGCGCATCGAGGACACCGACCGCGAGCGCAGCACCCAGGCCGCGATCGACGCGATCCTTGAAGCCATGGACTGGCTGGGCCTCGACTACGATGAGGGCCCGATCTACCAGACCTCGCGCGTGGAGCGCTATCGCGAAGTGGCCGAGCAGCTGGTGGCTGCCGGGCAGGCCTATTACGCCTACGAGTCGAAGAACGAGCTCGACGCCATGCGCGAGGCCGCCATGGCCAAGGGCGACAAGCCGCGCTACAACGGCGCCTACCGCGAGCAGGGCGCGCCGTACCGCGACGATCTTAACCGCGTGATCCGCCTGAAGAACCCGCTCGACGGCGTGGTCGCCTGGGAGGACAAGGTCAAGGGCCGCATCGAGATCAGCAACGCCGAACTCGACGACCTGGTGATCTTCCGTCCGGACGGCTACCCGACCTACAACTTCGCGGTCGTCGTCGACGACCTCGACATGGGCATCACCGACGTCGTCCGCGGCGACGACCACGTCAACAACACCCCGAGGCAGATCAACATCTACCGCGCGCTGGGCGCCGAGGTGCCGGCGTTCTCGCACCTGCCGATGATCCTCGATGAGCAGGGCGCCAAGCTGTCGAAGCGCACCGGCGCCGCCGACGTCATGCAGTACCGCGACGCCGGCTACCTGCCTCACGCGCTGCTGAACTACCTCGTGCGGCTGGGCTGGTCGCACGGCGACCAGGAGATCTTCTCGATCGACGAGATGCAGCAATTGTTCGACCTCAAGAACGTCAATGCAAAGGCCGCGCGCCTGGACATGGCCAAGCTGGGCTGGCTGAACCAGCAGTACCTGAAGGACGACGCGCCTGAGGATGTCGCGAAGCACCTGGAGTGGCACCTGCGCGACGCCGGCTACGACCTCGCCGCCGGGCCTGCGCCGGCCGACGTCGTGCTCGCCCTACGCGATCGCGTGCAGACGCTGAAAGAGATGGCCGAACGCGCCGCCGTCTGGTACCAGCCGCTCACCGATTACGACGACAAGGCCGTGGCCAAGCACCTCAAGTCCGAGGCGCAGGCGCCGCTGGCCGAAGCCCGCCATCGCCTCGAGGCCCTGACGGGCTGGTCGGTCGAAGCCATCGCCGAAGCCCTGCAGGCCACGGCGGAAACCCTGGGCCTCGGCATGGGCAAAGTCGCGCAGCCGCTGCGGGTGGCGATCACCGGCACCCAGGTGAGCCCGGACATCGCGCACACGGTCTATCTGGCCGGCCGCGATGAAGCCCTGGCGCGCATCGACGCCGCGATCGCGCGCATCCCCGCCTGACCCCACCTGTAGGAGCGGCCATGGCCGCGATCGGCCGCGCACTCCCGATGCAGGAGCGGCCATGGCCGCGACTGGCGCGGGTGTCCGACCTGTTCCGTCGCGCGGCGATCGCCGCTATAGCGGCTCCCACAGCTGGTGATCACAGCCGGTGAGGCCCGCGGGAGACGGACGCTTGCGATGTCAGCCGGTGCGATGGCAATGGCCGTGCGGCTTGAGTCCCCACCTGTTCGGCACCATCATCGTTGGCATGCCCACGCATGCCTGCACCGATCCCAAGCACCATGTCCACGACGGCGCCGCCTTCGTGGACGCGGTCGAGCGCGCCTGCCGCGAGCGTGGCCTGCGCCTGACGCCGATCCGCGCGCATGTGCTGGGCCTGATCGCCGAGGCCGAGCAGCCGATCAAGGCCTATGACCTGCTGGACCGGGTACGCGAGGGTGGCGGTCCCGGCGCCGCGGGGCCTCCGACGGTCTACCGCGCGCTCGATTTCCTGCTGGCCAACGGGTTCATCCACAAGCTGCAGTCGGTCAACGCCTTCGTCGCCTGCCACCACCCGAGCACCGCCCAGCATTCCGTTCCGTTCCTGATCTGCGATACCTGCCATGCGGCGGTGGAGCTGGAGGACAGCAAGATCGTCGCGGCGCTGGATGAGCGCGCGCGCGCGCTGGGGTTCCAGCCGCGGGCGCAGACCCTGGAAGTGCACGGCACCTGCCGCGACTGTGCGGCCAACGAGGGGATCGCCCGCTAGCGTGCCACTGCGGCGGGGAACAGGTCCTCGCTGCCGGCGGGCAGCGAACCCTCCAGCCGCAGCAGGAAGGCCTTGGTCGGCAGTCCGCCGCCGAATCCGGTGAGCGCACCGTTGGCGCCGATCACGCGGTGGCAGGGCAGCACGATCGGCAGCGGATTGCGGCCGTTCGCGGCCCCGACGGCGCGCATGGCCGACGGTCGCCCGATGCGCTGGGCAAGGTCGCGATAGCTCCAGGTGGCGCCATAGGGGATCTGCGCCAGGGTGGACCACACCTCGCGCTGGAAGCCGGTGCCATGGGGCGACAGCGGCAGGTCGAAGGCCTGGCGCGTGCCTGCGAAGTACTCCTCGAGCTGGCGGACGGTCTGCACCAGCACGTCGTTGCTGCCTTCGGTCCAGTCCTGTCCGGGCGGTGGCGGACGCGGCGGGGGAAAGTCGATGCGGCGCAGGCCGGTGTCGTCCGCGACCAGGGTGAGCACGCCGATCGGCGTGTCCAGGTGCATGAAGGTGGTGCTGGGCATCAGGGGGTTCCTCGTATCGGGCGCCGGGGACGGGCGGGGCGCAGTGCCGGACGTGGCGCGGAAGCGTTCACGGCAGGTGTCGGCATGGCCTCTTTCCAGAGGTGGATCACCGCGTAGGCGCGCCACGGCCGCCAGCGCTCGGCGCGCGCCGCGGCGGCCTTTTCCGACAGTGCGCCGCCGTTGTCGGCGAGCGCCTTGCGCAGCACCAGGTCGCCTGCCGGGAATGCGTCCGGGTGGCCCAGCGCGCGCAGGGCGATGTACTGCGCCGTCCACGGTCCAATGCCGGGCAGGGCGACCCAGCGCGCGACGAAGGCGTCGAGCGGACGCTCCGGATTGAAGTCGACGCGACCGTCGAGCAGCGCCGCGGCCATTCCGCGGAGGGTGTCGGCGCGGGCGCGGGTGAGGCCGATCGAGCCGAGATCGGCGTCCACCAGGGCCTCCGGCGTCGGGAACACGCGTTCGAGTCCGTCACCGAATGGCGCGCCCAGGGCCTCGCCATAGCGCTGCGCGAGCCGGGTCGCCAAGGTCCGTGCCGCGGTCACGCTGACCTGCTGGCCGAGCACGGCGCGGACCGCGACCTCGAAGCCGTCCCAGCCACTGGGCAGGCGCAGCCCGGGTCGCGCCCGGAGCAGGGGCGCGAGGCGTGGATCCGACGACAGCGCGCTGGAGATCACCTCCGGGTCGGCATCAAGGTCGAACATGCGCCGCAGCCGCTGCACGATGTCGAGCAGGCGCGATGCCAGCGGCGCGTGCAGCTCCAGCTTCAGCGCATGCTCCGCCGGCCATTGGGAGACCCGCAGCCAGCCGTTCGCGCCTCCGGGGCCGCCGATGACGCGCGCGTAGCCGCCGGCATCCACGCGTTCGATTCCGGGCAGGGCGCGGCCGCGCAGGAAGTCGAGCATCGCCGCGAAGTCGTAGGGCGGGCGGTAGCCCAGGCGCAGCGCCAACGTGTCGCCACCCGCGCGCGCGGCGGCGCCGGGCTGCCGGCGGAGGTCGCGGGGCGCCATGCGGTAGGCGTCGCGGAAGGTGGTGTTGAAGCGGCGCAGGCTGCCGAAGCCTGCGGCCAGGGCGACCTCGGTGATCGGCAGCGCGGTTTCGGTGAGCAGCTGCTTGGCGAACAGCAGGCGGCGCGTGCCGTGCACGCCCACCGGCGGCGCGCCCAGGCGCTCCACGAACAGGCGGCGCAGCTGGCGCTCGCCCAGGCCCACGCGCCCCGCGAGCGCCGAGAGCGGCGCCCCGGCCAGCGCGCCCTGGTCGATCAGCGCGAGTGCGCGCGCGATCGCGGCATCGCCGCGGCGCCACGCGCCGTCGGACGGCGACAGCTCCGGGCGGCAACGCAGGCATGGGCGATAGCCGGCGGCCTCCGCGGCGGCGGCGTTGGCGAAGTAGCTCACCCGCTTCGCATACGGGGCCGGGCAGACCGGGCGGCAGTAGATGCGGGTGCTGTGGACGGCGGTGAAGAACAGCCCGTCGAAGCGCGGGTCGCGGCTGCGACGTGCCTGGTCACAGGTCTGCGGCGATGGCAGGGCGGGCTGGGGCATTGACCGAGGCTAGCACCGGCCGCCAGCCGGGACTCGCCGTTTTCGGACACGGGCACCGGCGGCATGGGCACGCCCCTCCCGGGCGGGCGGCGGCCTAGAACAGGATGCGGACGCCGGCGCTGACGCCGCGCCCGGCCTGCGGCGCGAGCTCCTTGAGGAACGAGGTGTGCACGCGCGCCTCGCGGTCGAGCAGGTTGCTGCCGTCGAGGAAGAGTTCCACCGCGTTGCCCGACGGCGTGTCCAGGTGCCAGGCGATGTTCGCGTGTACCAGGGTGTAGCCGTCGGTGGCAGTCTCGTGGGCCGCGACGTCGTCCTGGCGCGCGTAGCGCACCGCACCGACCGCCGCGCGCCAGTGGTTGCCGGCCCAGCGCAGGTCGGCACCCGTGCGCGCCGGCGCGATCCGCGGCAGGTTGCCCGAAAGCGCCAGGGTGGCGAGGTGCTCGTGGCTGTGGTGGCCGTGCGGAACGGACAGCGCGACCTCGCGCGTGCCCTGGCCGTCGAGCCTGCCGCGCACGACGTCGCCGAACGCGCGCAGCGTCCAGGCCCCGGCGTCGCTGTCGATGAAGGTCCATTCCGCCTCGAGTTCGCCGCCGCTGAAGCGCGCGTCCGCCTGCGTCCACGCACGCACCGGCAACCCGGCGTCGACAATGCCGGTGTCGGCGAGGTGGATGAAGTCGGCGTAGCGCACGTGGTACAGCGAGGCACCCACGCGCAGCGGGCCGCGGTGCCAGTGCAGGCCGAACTCGGCGCGGTTGGCGGTTTCCACGTCCAGGCCGGCGTCGCCGAGTTCGTGGCTCTGCGTCGCCACGTGCATGCCGCGGGAATACAGCTCTTCGGCCGTGGGCGAGCGCTGCGCGCGGTCCAGGCCGAACGACAGGTGCACGTCGGGCCCGAGGTCCCAGCGCGAGGCCAGCGACGCGCTCGTGGTCCCGAACGCGCGCGACCGGCCGTCGTCGGCGGCGACGTCGATGCGGTTGCGGTCATGGCGCAGGCCCAGCTCGAGGCGGGCCCGGCCGAAGTCGCGTTCGCCGATCCAGAACAGGCCGGCATCACGCGCGTCCGAATCCGGCACGAAGGCCTCGGCCCCGAGCGCGGCGAAGTCGCGCTGCAGCCACTGCAGGCCGAACGCGCCTTCCCAGCCGCCGACAGCGCGGTGCGCCAGTTCCAGACGGCCTTCGAGGGTGGTGTTGTCGAACACCGTGCCGACCGCGTCGCCTTCGTATTCGGTGTGGGTGTAGCGGGTGTGTGCGACGCGTGCGCGCAGGCTCTGGAACGGGCCGACGTCGTCGAGCCCGCCGCGCGCTTCGCTGCGGCGCTGGTCCATCACGATCCGCACGCCGTGCACGCCGCCCGCGTCGCCGTGAGCCTCCTGCCCGTCATGCCCGTGGCCGTCGTCGGGTCCGTGGGCACCGTCGTCGGCGTGGACATGGCCCGGCACCCCATAGCGCGTGTTGAACAGGCTCTGGCCGAAGCCGAGGAAACCGCGGTCGCCGACCCACGACAGTCCAAGGGCGCCGCTGTCGGTCCGCACGAAGCTGTTGGGCAGGGTGCCGTAGGCGTCCGCGTGGTCCTCCGCGCCGCCATGGTCGGCGTCCCCCTGGTCGCCGCGGTGGTCCTGGTCCGGGTGGCCGTGTCCGGCGCGCAGCGCGGCGCTTTCCGCATATCCGGGGATGTCGATGTCACCGGTCTCCCGGTGCAGGGCGTCGACGTGGAAGACCAGGCGCCCGGATGCGGAGGTGCCGTCGAGGCGGACCATGCCGGTGCGCGCGTCGTTGACGCTGCCGGCGCGCAGCTCGGCGCGGCCTTCCAGCGGGCGCGACGTCGCCGCCTCGGGAATGCGCCCGTCCACGACGTTCACCGCGCCGCCGATGGCGCCGTTGCCATAGAGCAGGCTGGCGGGGCCCTTCAGCACCTCGATCTGGCTGGCGAGGAACGGCTCGATGCTGACCGCGTGGTCGACGCTGACTGTGGACACATCGCCCGCGGCCAGGCCGTCGCTCAGCACCTGCACGCGCGCGCCCTCGAGGCCGCGGATGATCGGCCGGCCCACGCCGGCGCCGAAGAACGACGACTGCACGCCGGGCAGGCGCGAAACGGTCTCGCCGATCGAGCCGGCCTTCGCCTCGTCCAGGCGCTCGCCCGCGAGCACGGCGACCGGCCGCGCCAGGTCCTCGGCGGTGCGCGCGATCGGGTTGGCGCGCACGGTCAGCGCGTCGAGATCGGTGACGCCGTGGTCGTAGTCGTGGTCGTGGTCGTGGTCGTGGTCGTGGCCGCCGGCATCGGCGACAGGAACATCCTGCGCCGTCACGGGCAGGCTCCACAGGGCGAGCAGGATGGCAGCGGCCAGGGTTCGGGCGGGCAAGGCGCAGGGCGTCGCGCTGGACGGGGCGCAACGGGGGGCCGTGAGTGAAGCGTCGGGGCGGGCTGCGGGGTGGGCTGGCTGTGGCATCGGTCTGGCGTGCGTGGACATTGGTGGAATGTTATATTGTTTCATCTCCGACGCCACCCAACCAACGTCATGGCCTCAACGTGCAAGCTCAAGAGAGCCGACCGGATCGGCTTCGCCGCGTCCTTCCTGTGCGCGCTGCACTGCGCGCTGCTGCCGCTGGTGCTCGCGCTGATGCCGACGCTGGGGCTGTCGGCGGGTGGCTGGGTCGACATCGACCAGGCGGTGACGGTGTTCGCGACCCTGCTGGGCTGCACGACGCTGGCCATCGGCTGGCGGCGGCACCGCGCGTTCCGCGCCTGGATGCTGCTGGTCCCAGGCCTGGCCCTGGTCTGGGTGGGTGCCTTCAGCCCGCTGCATGACCATGGCCCGCTGCACGCCGGACTGATGACCGTCGGCGGCCTGATGATCGCCGGCGCGCACCTGCTCAACCTGCGCCTGACCCACGCCGCGGCGGCCCGCCAGCCGGCGTGAAACCCGCGCCCGTGCTAGGATGCGCGCCCTGTGGCGTGCAAGGGCGCGCCCACCGAACGATACGAATCCAGGAGCAACAGATGGGCAAGGGCGACCGCAAGACGGCCAAGGGCAAGCGCTACAACTCCAGCTACGGCAACGCGCGCAGCAAGGCCACCGAAAAGGCCGCGGGCACGTCCGCCGCGCCGGTCGCGAAGAAGGCCTCGGCCAAGACCGTGTCCAAGGCTCCGGCCAAGAAGGTCGTGGCGAAGAAGACCGCTGCCAAGGACTGACCCCCGTTAAGGGACCCCGCGGCGGCATGCCGCGGACGCAGTCGCAGCGAAGCCCCGCCAGTGCGGGGCTTCGTCGTTTCAGGGCGTACCGGCGCCGGCCTCGATCTCCGCCCAGACGCGCATCAGGTTGCCGCCGAGGATCTTGCGGATGTCCGCGTCGGAATGGCCGCGGGCCTGGAGCCCGGCGACCAGGTTGGGAAAGTCGGCGACGGTGCGCAACCCTTCGGGCAGCTCGCCGTCCACGCCGTCGAAATCCGACCCGATGCCGACGTGGTCCACTCCGATCAGCTTCACCGCATAGTCGATCTGGTCGAGCACGTCGCTCATCGGCGCCTCCACCTTCGGATGGTCGACCGCCCACTGCGCCTCGAAGGCCGTGCGGTCCAGCGCCGGCTCGCCGGCGGCGACACGCTCGGCGCTGCGACGGTCGAAGGCCAGCGACTCGCGGAACCAGTCGCGGGTGTTGGCCGCGGCCTTCGGGTTCACGAACGCGGTGCCGAACGGGATCTGCACCACGCCGCCCTTCGACGCGATCAGCTGCGCCAGCTCGTCGCTGAGGTTGCGCTCGAAGTCCGGCGTGAAGTGGCGCAGCGCCGAGTGGCTGGCGATCACCGGCACCCGGCTCAGCGCGACCGCTTGCCGGGTGGCCTCGTCGGAGATGTGCGAGACATCGACCATGATGCCGAGCCGGTTCATCTCCGCGATCACCTCGCGCCCGAACGGGCTCAGCCCGTTCCAGCGCTTCTCCACCGTGTAGGAGGAGTCGGCGATGCGGTTGTTGCCGCTGTGCGCGAGCGTGATGTAGCGCACGCCGCGCTGGTGGAAGAAGGCGAGCTGCGCGAGGTCGTCGCCGATGGGTCCCCCGTTTTCCAGGCCAAGCGGCAGCAGCACGCGACCGCCTTCGAGCAGGCGCCCGGCGTCGCCCGGCGACGTGAGGATGGCGAAGCGGTCGGGATGGCGTGCGGCCAGGGCCTCGACCGCATCGATCTGCGCGTTGGCCGCCTGCCAGGCACCGCCGGCTTCGTCTTGCCGCGCCGAGGTGTAGATCGACATGAAGGCCACGTCCAGACCGCCCTCGCGCGCGCGCGGCCAGTCGAACTCGCGGTCGGGCGCGGCTTCCCCGAGGTCGGCCCAGTTGGACACCAGGACACCCGGCGCGTCGATATGCGTGTCGACGATCAGGGCGTCCCGCGCCAGCGCGCGTGCGGCATCGGTGGCCTGCGCCAGGGCGGCTGCCGGGAGCGCCAGCGAGGCAAGGGCAAGTGCGAGGGCGTGGCGGTGGAGGCGTCGTGGCATCAGGCGGGTCCTCGGGATGGAAGCGGATTGGAGGTAGCGGCGCACACAGCCGCAGCCGGCGCGCAGGGATGGACGGCGAAGGTGGCGCAAGGCGCTGGCGTCGTGGTCATGCAGGCGGTGCACGGTGCACGATCACGCCAGCCGCCGCCCGGCGCAATGCACCGACTCCACCAGCGCGCCGCCCAACCAGTAGCAGAGCGCCGCGGGCTCGCGCACGCGCCAGCGCACGAAGTCCGCGCGCAGTCCCGCGCGCAACACGCCGCGGTCATCGAGCCCCAGTGCGCGCGCGCCGTGCAGGGTGGCGCCGCGGAGCGCTTCGGCCGGCGTCAGCCGGAAGTGCGTGCAGGCCAGCTGCATCGCCTGCCGCAGCGACATCAGCGGCGAGGTGCCGGGATTGCAGTCGGTGGCGATCGCCATGGCGACGCCGGCGGCACGGAAGGCGTCGATCGGCGGCGGCGTGGTTTCGCGCAGCACGTGGAAGGCGCCCGGCAGCAGCACCGCCACGGTGCCGGCGGCGGCCATCGCCGCGACGCCGCCCGCCGAGGTGTGCTCGACATGGTCGGCCGAGAGCCCGCCGAACTCCGCCACGAGCGCCGCGCCTTCGCCATCGCTCAGCTGGTCGGCATGCAGCTTGACCGGCAGGCCCAGCCCGCGCGCGGTGTCGAACACGCGGCGCGTCTGCGCGGCGCTGAAGCCGATGCGCTCGCAGAAGGCATCGACGGCGTCCACCAGGCCCTCCGCGTGCAGGCGGGGCAGCCAGGCGCAGACCGCATCGATATAGGCGTCGGCATCGCCCGTGTATTCCGGCGGCAGTGCATGCGCGCCCAGGAAGGTGGTGTGGACCGGGATGCCGAGGATTTCGCCCAGCCGCCGGGCCACGCGCAGCATCTTGCGCTCGTTGTCGAAATCCAGCCCGTAGCCCGACTTCAGCTCCAGCGTGGTCACGCCATCGGCGACGAGGGCGCGCGCGCGCGGCAGCGACTGCGCGAGCAGCGCGTCCTCGTCGGCCGCGCGCGTGGCATGCACCGTGGACACGATGCCGCCACCGGCGCGCGCGATCTCTTCGTAACCCGCGCCCGAAAGGCGCTGCTCGAACTCACCGGCGCGGTCGCCGGCAAACACGAGATGCGTGTGGCAATCGACCAGGCCGGGCGTGACCAGGTCGCCGCCGGCGTCGATCACCTCGCGCGCCAGTGCGGCAGGCGCCGCCGGAAGACCGGCCATCGCGCCTGCATACACGATGCGTCCGTCACGCCAGCCCAGTGCGCCGTCCTTGATGAGGCCGTAACCCTCGTCCGTGTCCAGGGTCGCCACTCGTGCGCCGGTCAGGAGGCCATCCCAGCGCTCAGCGACCATCGAGGACCCCGCTGGGAAGGGCCCGGGCAAACAGGGCGTCGGGCGGATGTGGCATGGCGCGGACCTCGTCTGGCGTCGACGCGGTAGCCTATCGCACCCTGCTGCCGGATCGCCCCGCCATGACCGCACGTCCCGCCCGCGATGACGCCGTCCTCGTCCAGCAGGTCGACGGTGGCTGGCGCCTGCCGGGGATCGCGAACCTGCACTCGCACGCCTTCCAGCGCGCCATGGCCGGCCTTGCCGAGCGCCAGACGCATCCCGAGGACTCGTTCTGGACCTGGCGCGAGACCATGTACCGCATGGCGGCGCGCTTCGATCCCGACACGCTGCATGCAGTCGCGAGCCAGCTCTACGTGGAAATGCTGGAAGCCGGCTACACCACCGTGTGCGAGTTCCACTACCTGCACCATGCGCCCGACGGGCGTGCCTACGACGATCCGGCGGCGATGTCGCGCGCGCTGGTCCAGGCCGCACGCGACACCGGCATCCGCCTGCTCCTGCTGCCGGTGCTGTACATGACCGGTGGCTTCGATGGCCGCCCGCTGGGTGAGCGCCAGAAACGGTTCGGCCATGGCGTGGACACGTACCTGCGGCTGCTTGATGCGCTGCGTGCGGAGGAGGAGGACGGGATGCTTCGCATCGGCTGCGCGCTGCACAGCCTGCGTGCGGTGCCGGCGGACGCCATGCGTGCGGTCCTCGCCGCGCTGCCGGCGGATGCACGCATCCATATCCATGTCGCCGAACAGGTTGGCGAAGTGCAGGACTGCCTCGCCATGCGCGACCTGCGGCCGGTGGAGTGGCTGCTGCAGAACGCGGCGGTCGACACGCGCTGGACCCTGGTGCACGCCACCCACCTCAACGACCGGGAGGTTGCGGGCATCGCGCGGAGCGGTGCCACGGTCGCCATCTGCCCGACCACCGAGGCCAACCTCGGCGACGGCCTGTTCCGGCTGCGCGACTTCCT
Organism: Luteimonas sp. MC1750; assembly: GCF_016615955.1. Lineage (NCBI taxonomy): Bacteria > Pseudomonadati > Pseudomonadota > Gammaproteobacteria > Lysobacterales > Lysobacteraceae > Luteimonas > Luteimonas sp. MC1750. Next base: position 2,192,937 of record NZ_CP067113.1, on the reverse strand, counting down.
CGATGCCGGCGGTGCATGGGGCATCGGCTCCGACTCGCACATCTCGGTGTCGCCGGTGGAGGAGTTGCGCTGGCTGGAATACGGCCAGCGCCTGCTGCGCCAGCGTCGCAACATCGCGGTGTCGGCCGCGACCCCAAGCGTGGGCGAAGCGCTGCTCCACGGCGCCCTGGCCAGCGCCAGCAACGCCACCGGTTTCGCGGTCGAGGACGACGCGATCGTGCTCAACGCGGGCTCCCCGCTGCTCGCCGGCGCGGGCGCGGCCGACGTGGCAGACCGCTGGATCTTCAGCGGCAACCGCCCGGCCGTGCGCGAGGTGCGCGTGGGCGGGCGACGCGTGGTGGCCGATGGCATGCACGTCGCGCGCGACCTGGTGCTGCCGCGGTACCGGGAGGCCGTCGGCAGGCTGCTGCAGGGAGCGTAGCCGCCACCGCCGCTGCAGGCCGCCCGCGTGGATCAGACGATCGGGGGCGCCACCGCACGCCAAGCATTGGCGATGATCGACGTCACCGTGGAATAGACTTCCTGCAGCACGCGTTCAACCGGATCGGTGAACTCCAGCCGGTAGGAGGCCTTGGCCTCGAGTTGCGCCTTCAACGGTGCGATGTTGTGCGCGTCGGGGATGTTCGACAGTCCCGCCGGGTTGTTGAACTGGATGTGCGTACCCAGCGTGTCGGGCAGCATGTCGAAGATCGGCATCTGCCGCTGCACGAAGCTCGCGAAGTCGCCGTCGATGCTGTAGTGGCGCATCTGCCCCTGGTCGGCGCGGTGGCGCGTCACCACCGGGTCGAGGCCATGCTGGCGCAGCACGTTGTCGTGGATGCCCTGCGCGCTGAAGGTCACCGCGGTGCTGCCGGTGGCCGCGGCCGCGAGCGAGGCCAGTCCGCCGCCCAGCGAGTGGCCGGTGTAGACCACGTTGTCCCCGCCAAAGGCGTTCTCCGCCTGGTGCGCCAGTGCAACGGCGTTGTCGTACTGCCTGGTCTGGAAGCCGGCCGACTGCGCGATCACCGTGCCCACGTCCTCCACGCCGCCGGTGTCGTTCCCGGCGTAGGCGACCACGAAGCGGCCATTGCCGTCCGTATAGACGCCCGCTTCCATGCCGTCGGCATAGAGCGGGCCCGGGTCGATGCCGGCAGCGGCCAGCTCGCCATCACCCATGCGTTGCCAGCCCGGCGCATCGCTGCGCGCATAGACCGCGCTGGCGATGTCGGCCATCGCGCCATCGAAGCCCCAGTGCGGCTGCGCGCCGCTGACCGACTGGTCGAAGCCGGCATCGCGCGGCGCGACATGACCACGCGACGGATCGAGTTCGGCCTGGATCTGGCGGAAGAACTGGTCGGCGGCGCGGAGGGCGTCCTGGATGATCGGCTGCAGCATGGGTGGGCACCTTCTCGTCCTTGGATCGAAGCGAGTCTCTGGACCCGGGCCCCCACGGACAAGCTGGGGGCGGGCCTAGGTGCGACAACGCTCGCGGATTGGCGCCGCATCGGGATTGCCCCATGTGGCGCCCTCCGTGCCGCTGTGGTCCCGTGGCCGCACCAGGGGGCCACGACGGACAGCAGGAAGGGAGATTCCATGAAGACACTGAAGTTGCCGGCAGCCGCGATGCTGCTGGCCGCCACGGCATTGGGCAGCGCGGGCGCCCATGCCGCCAGGGATGACAAGGCGCTGGCGGCCGGGGTCCGGGCGCTCGAACAGGAGCAGGGCGCCGCAATCGCCCTGCAGGCCAGGGAGCGCGCGGCCTATCCGGACTATTTCGAGCAGGCCTACGAGCGCTACCCGTCGCTGCCACGCGGTGTGCTGGAAGCCATCGCCTATGCGGAAACCAACTGGACCCATGTGCAGCCCGATCCGCACGAGGCATCCGGGCACCGCCACATGCCCGCATCGCACGGCGTGATGGGGCTCTATCGTGGCGAGGGCTTCGCCAACCAGGTTGCCGAAGGCGCGAAGCTGCTTGGCGTGAGCGAGCGGCTGGTGATGCTCGATCCGGAAACCAACATCCTGGCGGCCGCCGCGCTGCTGGCGCGCGCGGCGAAGGCCGACGGCCATTCCGGGCGCGTCGACGATGGCGTCGAAGCCATGGCGGGTGCGCTGGCGCGGTATGCCGGCTACGGCAGCGGCGATGGCAACATCCAGGGCTTCGCGCGCCAGAGCTTCGCCTATGAGGTCCTGCAGACCCTGGCGCGGGGCGTGGATGCCGACGGCGTCCGTATCCCGGCGATGCCGGTGGAGATGGCGCGCGCCTTCCCGCGCGAGCGCCTCGCGCTCCTGTCGGCCCCGGCACTGCGCATGGACTACGCGGCGGATGCGGTCACCGCGTTCGACGAACCGGCCGCCCTGGCCACGCCTGCGCGCGCCACTGCCAGGCCCGGCAACATCGGCCGGGCTGCGCTCGATTTCGGCGAGGCGATCTGGAACCCGGCGCACTCGACCAACTACAGCACCGCCGCCAACAGCCGCTCGGCGGTGATCATGCATACCATCGAGGGCAGCTACGCCGGCGGCATTTCCTGGTTCCAGAACCCGACGGCGAACGTCTCCGCGCATTACGTGATCCGGCGCTCGGATGGGCAGGTCACGCAGATGGTGCGCGAACACCACCAGGCCTGGCACGCCGCGTACCACAACAACTACACCATCGGCATCGAACATGACGGACGTGCAGCCGACGCCGGCAACTGGACGGCCGCGATGGTGAACGCGTCAGCGCGCCTCACCCGCAGCATCTGTGCACGCCAGCCGGTCAACTGCGCCTCGGCCTGGCAGGGGCCCGGCTACGACTACTGGCGCGTCGTGCCTGACAACGTGCGCATCAAGGGCCACGGCATGCTGACCAGCAACCAGAACCGGTACGACCCGGGACGGTATTTCCCGTGGGCGAACTTCTACACCCTGATCAACAACGGCGCCCCACCGCCGGCGGCCACGCCGACCTATACGGTCGACACCTGGGCCGCGGCCCCTGGCTTCCCCTCGCCGACCAGCACCGCACAGAGCGGCACCCTGAACCAGGGCACGCACTACGTGTACTGCAAGAGCCTGGGCCGCGAGATCCGCAGTGGTTCCAGCTTCAACCGCTGGTGGCTGAAGACCGACCTCGACGTGGGGCCGGCCAACCAGTTCGTCTCGGCCTACTACCTGTCGCGATGGGGCAACGACGAGGCACGCGACAACGCCGGCTACGACCTGCCGCGCTGCGAAGTGCTGCCGCACGGCGCGATCGCCACCAAGTACTACGCCATGGGTGGCGTGCGCAGCCGCCTGGGCGTGCCCGAGCTCGCCGAAGCCGCCGCGCAGCTGGGTGGCCGCTTCCAGCAGTTCAGGAACGGCATGATCCTGTGGCATTCGCGTACCGGCGCATTCGCGGTGAACGGCAGGATCCTCGACCGGTTCCGCGCCAGCGGCTCGGAAACGCGCTGGGGCTTCGCGCTCATCGACGAGCTCGATGCCGCGGTGTCGCCGGTGTCGGGCCAACGGGGCAAGTTCCAGTACTTCGAGAACGGCTTGTTCCTGTGGTCGCCTGCCACCGACGCGCATCCCGTGCACGGGGCGATCCTGGCGCACTTCGAGAACAACGGTCGCGAAACCGCCTTCGGCTATCCGCTGGCGGCAGAGGAAGCCCACGGCAGCAACGGCCGCAAGCAGCGTTTCGAGCGCCGCACGCTGTTCTGGACCGCCCAGCAGGGCGTCTGGAGCCAGTAACGCGTCACCCGCGGCGGCCGGTGCAATGCCGGCCGCCGCTCCTGCGGGAACCGTCCGCAGGCATGATGTCCGGCCACGCAGCGCGGCCGATGAAAATTTCCGCCGGTCACTGCGACCAATCCTTTCGAGACCCAGCAGAAAGGCATTCGCAACCGGATGGACAGGGAAACGGCGTTCACCGCCATGGTCGAGGACAACCGCGGCGCCCTCGTGCGCCTTGCGCGGCGCTATGCAGGCCCCGACGACTGGCAGGACCTGCTGCAGGAGATGCAGCTGCAGCTCTGGCGGAGCTTCGACAGTTTCGATGGCCGCGCGCAGCGCTCCACCTGGCTGTACCGCGTGGCGCTCAATACCGCACTCAGCCATGTGCGCAAGCCGCGTCGCGACTACCACGCGCTCGACGACGTCCCCGAGCCGGGTGATTGCGGCCATGCCGGAGATCCACTCGCGGTGCTCGACGCCTTCCTCGCCATGCTCGACCCGGTGCAGCGCAGCGTGCTGCTGCTCGATCTTGAAGGCCTGCCGCGCGAGCACGTGGCCGAAGTGCTGGGGCTGAGCGTCAATGCGGTGGCCGTGCGCATGACGCGCCTGCGGCAGCTGTTCGAACAACGTTTCCTGGAGGACTGACGTGGACTGGGACAAGATGCGCAACCAGTGGCGCGACGCCGCGCCCGCGGCTCCCCTGATGGCGGTGGACGAGCTGCGGGCGCTCGATGCCTCATTGTGGAAGAAGGTGCGCCGGCGCGACATGGTGGAAACGGTGGCTGCGGTCGTCGTGGTCATCTTCTTCGCACTGACAGCGGTCGGAACCATGGCCGAACGCGAGTGGGTGCAGGCCGGGTTCGCGCTGTTGATCGTCGCGTGGGCCGCGTGGCTGCCGTTCCAGTTGCGCCGCGCGCGCCTTGCAGCCGAGGTGGATGGCCGGGCCGTGTCGATACTGGATCACCTGCGCCGCCAGCGTGACGCGGCGCTGGAGCAGGCACGCATGCTGGAGCGAGTCTGGCTGTGGTACCTGACGCCGCCGGCGACCGGGCTTGTCGGCCTGACCCTTGCGCGCGATGGCGTGACAAAGGGGGCGTTGATCTACATCGCGTCCGCCCTGTTGCTGTATGCCGGCATCGCGTGGCTCAACCGGCGCACGGCGCGGACGCGGTTCCGCGCCCATGCCGACACGCTGCGACGGCAGATCCGCGAGCTCGAACAGGACGCTGGTTGAGCGCGTCACAGATCGCGCCCTGCATTCGTCACCCACACGCAAGCATCGACAGGAGGAAGGACCCATGGTCACCCGGCACATCGCGATCGCCCCCGTATCTGCCGCCATCACTATCGCGATCGCCATGGTCGCGACGTGCAACGCCCACGCGGCCGATGACGCATCGCTCGCCGCGGTTGTCGACCAGCGTCTGGCCGGCGACCGCACGGGCGCGTGCATGGCGGCGGCCGTGATCGACAAGGGAGCCGTGGCGCGTGCCTTCCGTTGTGCCGACCCCCCCGCGCAGCTGACGCGCATCGGGCCCGACAGCGCCTTCGAGATCGGATCGGTCGCCAAGACCATGACCGCGACCCTCCTGGCCGACCTCATCGTGCAGGGCAAGGGCTCGCTCGACGACCCGCTGGCGGCGTGGCTCCCGGCCGGTACCACGGTGCCGGAGTTTGAGGGGCAACCGATCCTGCTGCGCCACGTGGTCATGCATACCAGTGGACTGCCGGCGCTGCCGTCGCGCATGCAGGTCCCGAATCCGGCCGATCCCTATGCCGCCCTGACGCTCGAGGACCTGCTGGCGTCGCTTGGCGACGTGCACCTGGCGGAAGCGCCGGGTACGCGGTTCGCGTACTCCAACTTCGCCTCCATGCTGCTGTCGCATGCCGTGGCCCATCGCGCCGGGCTCGACTTCGAGACCCTGGTGCGCACCCGCCTGTTCGAGCCGCTGGGGATGGAGGGCGCCTACATCGCGCGGCGACCCGATGGCACGCGCGCGGCCGGCGGCCATACCCCCAATGGACTGCCCGCGCCCGCGTGGACCCTTCCGACGGAGCTTGCCGGTGCCGGCGGCGTGCGCGCCACGCTCGACGACATGGTCGCCTATGTGCACGCCAACCTGGACCCGTCGGAAACCCCGCTGCAGGCGGCGATCGAACTGGCGCAGCAGCCGCTCGGCGGGCAGCCGCCGATGGCGATGAACTGGATGCTGATGCCGGTGGCCGGCCGCAGCGTGCTGGTGCACGAGGGCGGCACGGGCGGGTTCTCCTCCTTCGTCTCGGTCGACCGCCAGGCCGGGCGCGGGGTGGTGGTGCTGTCCGACACCAGCTGGACCGCCATCGGCGGCCTGGGCAGCCTCGCGCTGCACCTGGTGGACGCGTCGCTGCCGCTTGGCAAGCCACGGACCGCAGCGGCTCCACCGCCGGCCCTGCTCGACGGCCTGGCCGGCGAGTACCAGCTGCAGGGAATGATGAAGATCAGCCTGCGCCAGCGCGGCGGCAAGCTGTTCGCGCAGGCGGAGGGGCAGCCGGAGTTCGAGCTGGCCTACGACAGCGCCGGAGACTTCCATCCGCTCGCGGTGGATGCGCTGCTGAAGCCGCAGCGGCGGCCCGACGGCAGCCATGCCTTCACCTGGATGCAGGGCGGTGGCGCGATGCCGGCCACGCGGCTGGATGCCGACGGGGTCGCGCCGCGGCGGCAGGCACTCCCGGCCGACGCGCTCGCGGCGTATGCCGGTGACTACACGCTCATGCCGGGCTTCGTGCTGAGCGTACGCGGCCGCGATGGCGGTCTGTTCGCCCAGGCGACCGGACAGGGCGAGTTCGCGCTCGAGGCCGCCGGCCCCGACCGCTTCGATGCACCGGCCTTCGGCATCGGCATCGTGTTCATCCGCGGCGTGGAGGGTGGCGTCGCATCGCTGGAGCTCCACCAGGGCGGGCAGATCCTGCGCGGGCCGCGCGACTGAGGGCGGCCACGGACACGGGCAGCTGGACATGAAGCCCTAGAATGGGGGCATGAACCAGACCAGCCTCGACACCATCGGTACCCCGGGCACGCCTTGGGGTGCCGCTGAAACAACCGCCTGGCGCGCGCGCCAGCGCATCCAGCGCAGCTACCGCGACGATGTGGTCACCGCGATCGACGGGCTGCGCGAGCGCTACGACGTCGTGCAGTACGGCGAACTGGACTACGGAGCGGACGGCCGCTACCCGCTGTTCGCCCTGCGCAGCCGCGATTGGGACGAAGCGCTTCCGGTGGCCCTGGTCACCGGTGGCGTGCACGGTTACGAGACCAGCGGCGTGCACGGTGCACTGCGGTTCGCTGGCGAGGATGCGGGTGCCTGGGCCGGGCGCGCCAACCTGCTTATCGTCCCCTGCGTCAGCCCATGGGGCTACGAGCGCTTCCAGCGCTGGAATGCCGAGGCCGTCGATCCCAACCGCGCATTCCGTCCGGACAGCCCCGCCCGCGAGTCGGCGGCACTGATGGACCTGGTCGCGCCGCTGCGCGGCCGCGTGCTGGTGCACGTCGACCTGCATGAAACCACCGGCAGCGACGAGAGCGAGTTCCGCCCGGCGCTCGCCGCGCGCGACGGCAAGGCCTTCGAGCCCGGCACGATTCCCGACGGCTTCTACCTGGTCGACGACAGCCGCAACCCGCGCCCGGCGTTCCAGAAGGCGGTGATCGACGCGGTGGCGCGGGTCACCCACATCGCACCGGCGGATCCGGACGGCACGCTGATCGGCTCGCCGGTGGTGGCGCCGGGGGTCATCGAGTACGACGTCGTCGCCCTGGGGCTGTGCGCCGGCGTTTCCGGCGCCCGTTACACCACGACCACCGAGGTCTATCCGGACAGCCCGCGCGCGACGCCCGAGCAGTGCAACCTTGCCCAGGCCGTGGCCGTGCGCGCCGCGCTCGACTTCGCGCTGGCGCAGCACGTCTCGCGCATCGACGCCGGCCCGCGCATGTCCGAGGCCTGCATCCATGCCGGGGTCGTCCACCTGGCCGGCCAGGTGCCGGAAACCGCGGGCGCGGACATCGAGGTCCAGACCCGCGAGGTGCTGGAGGCGATCGACGCGCTGCTGCAGCAGGCCGGGACCGACCGCACGCGGATCCTGCGCGCGCAGGTCTACCTGGCCGACATCGCCGATTTCGACGGGATGAACCGTGCGTGGGACGCGTGGGTGGTCCCGGGCCACGCACCGGCGCGGGCCACCGTCGAAGCCCGCCTGGCCGACCCGGGCTGGAAGGTCGAGATCGTGGTCACCGCCGCCGCCTGAGCGCGGCACCGGCGCCCGGGCCCGGCCCGGTGAAGCACGGGGCGCGCAGCCACCGAAGAGGCGCTGCCCGCGCCCGACCGTTCCGCTCAACGCAGCGCCGGCAGCAGGGCCTGGTCGTCGCCGTCGTTCTCGGCGGCGGGAATCCCGAGCAGGCGCACCATCAGCGGATAGACGTCGACGTTGTCGATCGGATCGATGACCGCGCCCTGGCGGAACGCCGGGCCGCTGGCGATGAACACCGCGCGCATCGACGGCAGCGCCGGGTCGTAGCCGTGCGAGCCGCGCGTGCCGCCTTCGGCGCGCGCCGCCATCACCTGCGGCGGCAGCGCGTCCCAGCCCTCGTCCATCTGGCAGACGATGGCGGGGATGCGCGGATGCGTGCCGTAGTGCCAGCGCGCGGGCAGGGCGTCGCGACGCCAGCACTCGTAGTGGTCGTGGCGTCCCAGCAGGCGCGCCTCCACCCGGGCCTCGAAACCCGGATTGGGCTGCACCTGGATCACCTGGCCGATGCTGGCCAGGCGGGCCTCCTCCATCGTCACCATGTCGCCGACGGAAACCTGCTGTCCCGGCGGCACCGGCGCCATGCCGTGGTCGGAGACCAGGATGATGTTGGTGTGCGCCAGCCGGCCGCCGCGCTGCAGCCGGTCGAGCAGCTCGCCGATGGCGGCGTCGATGTCCGCCAGCGCTTCGCGGGCCTCTTCGGAATCCGGCCCTTGCGTATGCGCCGCGGTGTCGACGGCGTGGAAGTAGAGCGTGGCCAGGCGCGGGCGCGTCGCCTCGCCTTCCAGCAGCCAGTCGGCCACCGTGGCCGCACGCTCGGCGGCCGGGACCGACTCCTCGTACACGTGCCAGCGCGTGGGCCGCACGCCGGCCACTTCGGCTTCCGAGCCGGGCCAGAACATCGTGGCCGTGGGCAGGCCGGCCTTCTCCGCGCCCACCCAGATCGGCTCGCCGCCCCACCAGTCGCTGGTGCCCACCGCGTCGCGGTCGGAGAGGCGGAAGGTGCCGAGCTCGGCGTCGTGCATCGAGTTGTGGACGATGCCATGGCGGTCCGGGCGCAGGCCGGTGGCGATGGTGTAGTGGTTGGGGAAGGTGAGGCTGGGGTAGGACGGTGTCATCCAGCGCGCCTGGACGCCGGAAGCGGCGAGGCGCGCGACGTGGGGCGCGTCCGCCATGTTGATCCGGTCGGGATGCAGGCCGTCGATCGAGATCAGGAGCAGCGCGGGCGTCCGCGCCACCACGTGTCCGGAGGCGTCCGCCAGGCGAGCGTCGGGCCCCGCGCTGCAGGCGGACAGGACGATGGCGAGGATGGCGGAAAAGGCGGCGCGCCCGGCCGCGCAAGGTGCGAATGGATGCATGCGCACATGATACGGCCCGCGAATGACGGCTTCGATGGCTCGCATGCATCTGAAAGCCTCGTCAGACTTCTCTGTTCTCTGGCCCAAGTCACACAAATGCAGCAAGACCCGTATTGAACCGCAACCGGCGCGGGCGTAGCGTTCGAAGCGTGGCGCGAGGGGAGCAACAGGTCGCGCAGCCGCGGTGAACGTGGCGGACGGGGCAGCACGGCCGAGGACAAGGATCGTTCCGGCCGCTTTGATTCAGGGGTTTAGGCCAGGGAGAGGTGGAATGGGCAGGAAGCCCGACAGATTGGCCTGGGTGGCCGTGGTCGCGACGGCGCTGGCGGGAACATCCGCCTGCGCCGGTCGCGAGGCGCGTGATTTCAGCGGGCGCTGGGCGCCCGTGAACGCTTACGCGGTCACGACGGAAGCCATCCCGCTGGCCGTCACGCCTGTCTACCAGGCGTCGCCCATGGACGGCACGCTGCATACCCTGCTCACGCGCTGGGCGCGTGACAGCGGCAGCGAACTGGACTACCGGCATCCATCGGACTTCAGCCTGCACCAGCCCGTGCGTGGCGTGCGTGCGCACGCGCTTGCCGATGCGCTCGCGCAGCTGGCCCAGGCATTCGATGCTCAAGGCGTCGTCATGCGGCTGGAGGGTGAGCGCCTGGTGGTCGTGGCACGGGGTGCGCCGGGGAGCTGACAGGCGCAGCACATGGACGCGGGACATTGCACGGATTGCAGAATGTTCAAGCAGAAGCAGCCAGGGCCGGCGATCGGGGATGCGGTCGCCCGCGCGGTCAACTATGAAACCAGCATTGCGGACCTCGCGGCTCGCAGCGAGCGGCGCGCCTGGTGGGTTGCGGCCACGGCCTCGACCCTCGCGCTGCTGCTGGGGGCCGGCTATTTCAAGGTGATGCCGCTGAAGGAGCGCGTGCCGTTCCTGGTGATGGCTGATGCCTCCAGCGGCAACGCCACCGTGGCGCGGCTGGACGAGAACTTCCGCCATCGCAGCCTCAGCGCGAGCGAGGCGATCGCCCGCGCGAACGTCGCCAGCTTCATCACGCTGCGCGAGTCCTACGACGTGGCGATGATGAACCTGCGTGACTGGCGCGCCGTGCACGCGATGTCGGCACCGGAGGTCGGCAAGGAATACGCCGCGCTCCATGCGGCCAACAACCCGTCAAGCCCGTTCAGTACCTATGGCCGGAGCCGCGCCATCCGCGTGCGGATCCTGAGCATCCAGCTCATCGATGGACCCGATGGCATCCCGAGCGGCGCGACCGTGCGTTTCCAGCGCAGCGTCTACGACAAGGCCAGCGGTGCCACCCGGCCGCTGGACAGCCGCATCGCGACGCTTGGCTTCGGCTACAACCTGGCGCTGCGCATGGACGAACCGGACAGGCTGGAGAACCCGCTGGGCTTCCAGGTCACCAGCTACCGCGTCGACGCCGATTTCGCGGCCGTGCCTCCTGCGGAGAGCGAGCCGGAAGTCTTCAGCAGCGCGCCTTCCGCGGAAGAGCCGGTAAACCCCCTGCCGGTCATGGGCGACGGGCCGGCGGTGTCGGCGCAAGCGGAGGGCGCACCATGAAATCGTTCCTCGCCGGGTTGGTGCTCTGCGCAGGCCTGCTCTCGCCTCCGGCAGCCACTGCGCAGCAGGGCGCTGCGCCTCCGCAGGTGGATACCTTCGACTACGTCCCCGGCGGCATTTACCCGGTGCGCACCGCGTTGGGCATCACCACCCAGATCGAACTCGATCCGGCGGAAGAGATCCTCGACTTCAGCACCGGATTCAGCAGCGGCTGGGACCTGACTCGGCGCGGGAATGTGTTCTACCTCCGCCCCCGGGATGGCGACGTCGACACCAACATGCTGGTGCGCACGCGCGCGCATGCCTACATCTTCGAACTGAAGGTGGTGGCCGCGGACTGGACCAGTCTCGACCAGGTCCGGCGCGCCGGGGTGCAGTACCGCGTCGGCTTCCGCTATCCGGCCGACGCGGCATTCGGACCCGCGGAGGAAGCGGCCGCGCCCGTCGAGCCTGGACAAAGCACGGCCCTGTCGCCGGACAGGCTCTACAACTTCGATTACGACGTGGCGGCCCGCCGGGCGCCGCCCTGGCTCGTGCCGATGCACGTCTACGACGATGGCCGCTTCACCTATCTGCGCATGAGCCGCCAGGTGGCGCTGCCGACGGGGACCTTTCCGGCCGTGTTCGGACGGAGCAGCCGGGACGGGGACGAGTTCGTGGTCAACACCACCGTCGAAGGCGATGTGCTCATCGTGCACGGCACCTGGCCGTTCCTCGTGGTGCGCCATGGCGATGACGTGGTTGGAATCAGGAGGACGGCGCGATGACGGCATCGAGCGAGCAGGGGGCTGCAGGACCTGGTCACTATGCGGCGCGTCAGGCCGCGCCCGACCTGGACGCATCGGCCCCCGTGCTGCGGCCGGAGGACGTGCAGCGGCTCAACCGCAAGGCGCTGGTGTTCCTCGCGGCGATCGTCCTCCTGCTGGTGCTCGCCATCGTCGGCATGCTCCGTGCGGTTGGCGGCGACGAGGCGGCCACGCAGGCGCCACGCGAGCAGGAGGTCGTGATTCCGGAGCTGCCGCGCATCGGCGTGACAGCCGAACCGTCGCTGCCGCCCGTGCCGATGCCGATGGAGCCCGTGCCCGTCGTGCCGCTGCCTTCCGGTGAACCGTCGACGCTGCGGCCGTCGCCCTGGAGCATGCCTTCACCGTCGCTTGTGCAGGCTCCGTCCGGACCGAGCCTCCGTGATCGCCGCAGCAGCACCACCGATACGAGCCAGGCATCCAACCCCTATATGCAGGCGATGCTGGCCGGCCTGCCCGGCGCCGAGACGCAGGATACGGAGGCGCCCGCAGCGGCTGCGACCACGGCGGCACGCCCCATCGCCCGGCCGGACGCGCTGCTGGTGCGCGGGACCTACATCCGCTGCGTGCTGGAAACACGCATCGTCACCGACGTGCCGGGTTTCACCTCGTGCGTGGTGACCGAACCCGTGTATTCGATCAACGGTCGCCGCCTCCTGCTGCCAAGCGGCTCCAAGGTGCTTGGTCGCTATGACTCGGAACCGCTGGGCCCCCGCGTGGCCGTGGTCTGGGACCGCATCACCACGCCCAACGGGATCGACATCAGCATGGCAAGTCCGGGAGTGGACGGCCTGGGCGGGGCCGGTCATCCCGGCCACTACAGCGCGCACTGGGGTTCGAGGATCGGCTCTGCGCTGCTGGTCAGCCTGGTCAGCGATGCCTTCAAATATGCGGCAGCCAAGGAGGGCCCAGCCAGCACGGTGATCGGAGAAGGTGGGGTTGTGCTGCAGTCTCCCTATGAAAGCAGCACCGCGCGCACGCTGGAGCGGCTCGCCAACCAGGCGCTGGACAACCGCCGGCCTCCGACCGTCACGATCCGACAGGGCACGCTGCTCAACGTCTACGTGGCCCGTGACGTGGACTTCTCCGCGGTCGTGGCGCGACTGTGATGGCCGTTCCTGCCCATGCGCTGCAGCCTTCCGGGGGCGCCGCCTTCCTCGACTACCAGTACCAGGCGCTGGGCATCGCGGCGTACATGGATGCAACGGATGTCACCGAGATCTGCATCAACCGCCCGGGTGAAGTCTGGCTGGAGCGGCGCGGCGGCTGGCAGCGCGTGGCGGTGCCCGGCCTGAGCCTGGAACGGGCGCGCCAGTTCTGTACGGCCGTCGTGAACGAAAGCGACACCGGCCAGCGCATCACCGACGCGGAGCCCGTGGTCTCGCTGACCTTTCCGACCGGTCAGCGTGCGCAGTTCGTGATTCCGCCCGCGTGCGAGGCTGGCGCGGTGTCCATCACCATCCGGCTTCCGTCACGCCAGGTCCGTCGGCTGGATGACTATGAGTCGGAAGGGTTCTTCGCGTCGATGCGCTCCGGACGCGGCACGTGCAAGGACGACGACGCGCTGCTTGAACTCCATTCCGCTGGCCGCCATGCGGAGTTCTTCCGGCGTGCGGTGCAGCTGCGACGGAACATCGTCGTCTCCGGCGCAACCGGAAGCGGCAAGACCACGCTCATGAAGGCGCTGGTGGAGCACATTCCGGCCAACGAGCGCCTGGTCACCATCGAGGACGCCCGTGAACTGTTCATCAGCCAACCCAACGCCGTGCACCTGCTGTATTCGAAGGGCGGGCAGGGGACTGCGAAGGTGACGGCCAAGTCCTGCATGGAGGCGTGCCTGCGCATGAAGCCCGACCGCATCATCCTGGCCGAGCTGCGCGGCGACGAGGCGTTCTACTTCATCCGCAACTGCGCGTCGGGGCATCCCGGCTCGATCACCAGCTGCCATGCCGGAAGTACATCGCAGACCTGGGACCAGCTGGCACTGATGGTGAAGGCCTCCGACGAAGGCGCGGGCCTTGAGTTCGACACCATCCGTCGCCTGCTCGCCATGACCATCGACATCGTCGTCCATGTCAGCGCCCACGGGGGGCATCGGCATATCACCGGGGTCGAGTTCGGAGCTTCGCTCGCGAAGGCGGCGGGCAAGGGAGGCGCTGCATGATCCCCGGCCTCGAAATGCTGGCCTGCCAGGAACTTGCGGTCCCCATGGACGTCATGGAGCACGTCGTCCGCGTGGAGTCGTCGTTCAATCCCTACGCCATCGGCGTCGTGGGTGCCCGGCTGGAGCGGCAGCCGCGCAGTCTCGAGGAAGCCGTGGCGACGGCGGCACGTCTGGAGCGCGAGGGCTACAACTTTTCGCTCGGCCTGGCGCAGGTGAACCGCCACAACCTGGCGCCCCAGGGACTCGACAGCTACGAGAGGGCGTTCTCCGCCTGCGAAAACCTGGCGGCCGGGTCACGGATACTTGCGGACTGCCACGTCCGTGCCGGGGGCCACTGGGGCAAGGCCTTCAGCTGCTACTACTCCGGCAACTTCGTCCGCGGCTTCCGCGACGGATACGTGCAGAAGATCCAGAGCTCGATCCAGGCTGCCGGGCGGGTGAACGGACTGGACGCCGCGGCCATCCCGGTCCTTGGAAATCGTGGAGCGACGGCTCCGGGCCCGGGGCTGGCGAGTCTTCGCGAGCGACGCGGCCGGGCCGACGGTCCGCCAACGGGGCCGGCCTTGGAGATGGACACGCCGCCGGTGCCCGCGAAGCACTCCCAGCCCGGGTCGGACGAACGTTCACCCGACGGCCCATTCGTGCCGCACGTCACCGGGGGACACCCGCCAGCGTCGCCGCCTGCCGCCGCTGTGCCGGCGCCAGCGGCCGGCGCCCAGCTTGCCGATTCCGCCTTTGTCTTCTGATTCAAGCCGCAGCAGGACGCTCGGTCCCAGTCACCACCAACGCAAGGACGCCTCATGAACACCTGGATCCAACGCACCGGCTTCGTCAGCAGCCTGCAGCGCAGCCGCCCCCACCCCCGACCGTCCGCAGGCATGCTGGCGGCCCTCGGCATGGCGCCGGGCTGGGCATTCGCGCAGGCCTTTGGAGGCGCCGACGCAAAGGTCTGCGGCTTCTTCGACAACGTCAACGGCCTGCTGAACATGGCATCGATCGCCGTGGTCACCATCGCGATCATCTTCGCCGGGTACCAGATCGCCTTTGCGCACAAGCGGATTTCAGACGTCGCACCCATCCTCGTGGGCGGGCTGCTGATCGGTGCCGCGGCCCAGATCGCCCGGATGCTGCTGGGACCCGAAGCGGGCGAGTGCACGGCGATGATCGATGCGGTGCTGCCGGTGTTCCATGCGTAGGGACGTGCTCTTCCGCGGCTGCACCCGGCCGGCGATGTTCCTGGGCGTGCCCTACGTCCCGTTCTTCGTCGGGGCAGGCGCGTGCCTGTTGCTGGCCGTCTACGTGAACCTGCTCCTGCTGGTGCTGATGCCGCTCGTGGTCCTGGGCATGCGCCAGATGGCCCGGCGCGACGAGATGATCTTCAGGCTGATCGGCCTGCGCTGGCAGCTCCTGGCCAAGGTGCGAAACCGCCATGTGCGCCGCGGTGACTGGTCGTTCGCGCCGCTCGCCGGACGCGGGGCCGGAGGCCGGCGGTGAACGCGCGCGCAGCCGACGCCGCGATTGGCGAGTTCGTCCCGCTGTCGAGCCACGTCGCCAGCGACGTGGTGAAGACCACGGGGGGTGACTACCTCGTCTGCTGGCGCCTGGAGGGGCTTCCGTTCGTCGGGCGGGAGGAATGGGATCTGGAGCATCGCCACGCCACGTTCAATCGCATGCTGCAGACGCTGCGCGCGCCCGACTTTGCCAACGTCGCCTTCTGGACCCACGACATCCGGCGGCGGCGGCGCATCGACGGGGGAGGACGTTTCAAGGGCGCCTTCAACCAGGCGCTCTCGGACGCCTACTTCCACAAGCTCGCTGCGCGGGAGGCGCTGCAGAACGACCTCTACCTGACCATGGTCTACCGGCCGGTCGTGGCCGGGCGGCGGCTGGTGGAACGGTCGTCCGACATCGGCCGGCTCGCCGCGGCCCAACGGCAGGCGACGGACCGCCTGCATGAGCTCGCGGGCAACGTGGAAGCCGTGCTCAAGGACTATGCGCCACGGCGGCTGGGCATGTACGAGCGCGAGAACGGCGTCGTCTTCTCCGAGGTGCTCGAGCTCTTCGGCTACATCATCAACCGCCTGGACGAGCCGGTGCCGGTCCTCGCGGCGCCGGTCGCCAACTACCTCGCCGTCAGCCGGCACACGTTCTCGGCCCGGACGGGGGACTTCGTCGTGGCCCTGCCGGAAGGGCAGTACGCGTACGGCGCCCTCCTCACCATCAAGGAATACAGCGAGGCGACCTGGCCCGGGATCCTGAACGGGCTGAAATACCTGGACTTCGAGTACGTGCTGACGCAGTCGTTCAGTCCCATGGGGCGCCAGGACGCGCTGCGCGTGCTCGACCGGACCAAGGGCATGATGGTCTCCTCGGGCGACCGCGCCGTCAGCCAGATCGTCGAACTTGACCAGGCGATGGACCAGCTTGCCTCCGGCAATTTCGTGCTGGGCGAGTACCACTTCAGCCTCGCGGTGCACGCACAGAACCAGGAGGACCTCTCGCGCAACATCGCCGAGGCCCGCGCCGAGCTGTCCAATGCCGGCTTCGTGTCGGCGAAGGAGGACCTGGCGGTGGCATCGGCGTTCTACGCGCAGTTGCCCGCGAACTGGCGCTACCGGACCCGGCTGGCCAACGTGAGTTCGCTCAACTTCCTCGGCCTGTCGCCGCTGCACAACTTCGCCAGCGGCAAGGCGTCGGGGAACCCCTGGGGCGAGTGCATCACCACCCTGCAGGCGAGCAACGGCCAGCCCTACCACTTCAACTTCCACGCCACGCACCCCGCCGAGGATTCGCTCGGCGAGAAGGCCCTCGGGAACACCCTCGTCATTGGCAAGTCCGGCACCGGAAAGACCGCCCTGGTCAACTTCCTGCTGGCACAGTCGCAGAAGCTCGACCCTGCGCCGACGGTGTTCTTCTTCGACAAGGACCGTGGCGCGGAGATCTTTGTCCGGGCCTGTGGCGGGAACTACCTCGCTCTCGAGAACGGTCAGCCCACCGGCTTCAATCCGCTGCAGTGCGAGCGGAGCGAGGCGAACGTGCAATTCCTTGCCGACCTGGTGAAGCTGCTCGCCGGCAAGCCGGCCTACACCGCACGCGAGGAGGAGGACATCTTCCGCGCCGTCGACGGCATGCTGGACACGCCTGCACACCTGCGCAGCATCGCGAACCTGCAGAAGAGCCTTCCCAACATGGGTGACGACGGCCTCTACGCGCGGCTGCGCCGATGGACCTCCGGACACAGCCTGGGATGGGTGTTCGACAACCCGCGGGATACGGTCGACCTGTCGGGTGCGAACATCATCGGCTTCGACTACACCGACATTCTCGACAACGCCGAGGTGAGGGTTCCGGTCGTGCGCTACCTGCTGCACAGGCTGGAGGGCATCATCGATGGCCGGCGCCTGATCTATGTGATGGACGAGTTCTGGAAGATCCTCGATGGTGGCGGCGCGCTCAAGGAGTTCGCGCGCAACAAGCAGAAGACCATCCGCAAGCAGAACGGGCTTGGCATCTTCGCGACGCAGAGCCCCGAGGACGCGCTGGCGAGCGACATCGCCGCCGCCATCGTCGAGCAGACGGCGACCCTGGTGCTGTTGCCCAATCCGAACGCCAGCCGCAAGGACTATGTCGAGGGGCTGAAGTTGACTGACGCGGAGTACCGCGTGGTCGTCGCCCTGGACGAGCGCTCACGGTGTTTCCTCGTCAAGCAGGGGCACGCCTCGGCCGTGTGTCGGCTCGACCTGGACGGGCTGGACGACGTCCTGGCCGTGGTCTCGGCCTCCACCGACAACATCGGCGTGATGCACGCGGTGATGGCGTCGCGCGCAGCGCAGCTCGGGGTCGCGCAGGACGCGCTGGGCCCCGAGGACTGGCTGGAGGCGTTCCAGTCGCAGAGGAAAGGGCGGCGGTCGCCCGTCCTGGCACCATGAGGTCGTTGAAAAAAACCCCGTTCAATTCAACCCAGGGAGTGGGACATGCGTGACAGGGACGTCGCAGGGGCACGGAAGCCCCGCAGGTGGATGGCTGGAGTGGTGCTGGCGGCACTGGGCTGTGTCGCGGCGGCGCCTGCGTCCGCGCAGTGGGCCGTCGTGGATCTTCCCCACACGGTCAAGACGGCGCTGGGATGGGTTGCGCAGTACCAGCAGATGATCGAGGACTACAAGCAGCAGGGCGAGCAGCTCCGGTCGCTGGACAAGCAGTTCGAGCAGTCGCTGGTGACCGGCCAGGGCTACGACGGAGAGAAGGGTCATCGCGAGAACTTCAGGGAGATGGCCGCGGACGAAGGCGTGGCCGAGCGCTGCGGGACCACGGCTCCGAAAGCTCCCAAGGGGGCGGAACTGCATGCGTACTGCGTGTCGATCGTGCGCACCGAGAACCGGCGCTTCAATGCCCTGGTCGCGATGCTGGACGACGTCAACGCACGCGACCAGGAGCTGAGGGCGGCCTACGAGGAGCGCAACGGCATCCGCGAGGAAGAGGAGGGCAAGCTGGCATCCAATACCAATCGCATCCTCTCGATCCAGGGCCAGCTGCAGAACGACGTCCAGAGCGGCGAGCGGCTGACCAGCGCCTACGATTCCGCGCTTCGAGGGCTGCGGGACAACCACGTCCGGCTTGCGAACGAGGCGCTCGGGAGCGGCTCCGCCACCGATCCGCTGGTGCAGGGCGCGCTGCTGAAGCTGGCCCTGCGCGGCGCGCGCGAGCGCGAACGGTAGGGCGCCGGTGTCCATCGACAGCCTGGTGGGGCTCGCCGCCACGGGCATGGACTGGGCCCAGGTCCAGGGCCTGCCCAATATGGTGTTTTTTCAGGAGATCAACGGCTTCCTCGACGACGAGATCGGCGAGTTCGCCGGCAACCTGCTTGGGCGGGTGGTGACCGTCGCCGGGTCCGCGGCGCTGACGCTGCTGACGCTGTGGATCCTGGTGCAGGGCTATCGCATCGCCACCGGTCTCTCGCGCGAGCCGATGATGGCGCTGGTGGGCGATGCGCTGAAGGCGGTGCTGGTGATCGGTATCGCCACCGGCGCGGCTGCCGGCGGGGGATCGACCTACCGCATCCTGACCGACGGGCTGGGCGATGTGGTGACGCAGGTGGTGACCGGCGACGAGGACGGTGGCGCATACGATGACATCGACCGGGCACTGGCGATCATGCAGGTGGCCCTGCAGGTGATCGATGCGATCGACCACGGCGGCGACCTCATCACCGAGCAGCGGAAGTCGCGCGCGATGTGGCTTGCCGGGGTCGGGCTGGGTGGCCCGGCGATCATCGCCGCGTCCATGCTGCTGCTGAACAAGGTCGCGATCGCACTCGTGGTCGGGCTGGGGCCGATCTTCATCCTGTGCCTGCTGTTCCGCGCCACCCGCCAGCTTTTCAGTAAGTGGCTGTACTACGGACTCGGAACCTTGTTCTCGCTGGCGCTCCTGACGGTCATGGTCACGCTGGCCATGGACATGCTGATCGCGGTGGGGGTCGCGTTCTGGGTCGCGGACTGGCTGACCGGTGCACCACAGGAGAGTCTGTCGTCGATGGCGCTGCAGCAGGGCGGGCTCGGTCTCATCCTCACGATGCTCATCGTCAGTGCCCCGCCGATGGCGGCGATGTTCTTCAACGGGGTGCTGGGCCAGTTCTCGCCCTACAACGCCGTGGGCGTGGCGACCGGAAGCCAGGCGCCGCCGCCGGGCTCGGGCCTGCCACCCGGGGTCGCAGGGCGCGCGGGCTGAAACCGGGCCGCCCGGCCCTGTCGGCCCGCCGGGTTTGGGCTAGAATCGGGCGGCATCCGGGAGAGAGGTGGCCCGCGCCAACGCGCCGGCCGAGCGTGCGACATGGACACTACCACCGCCCACTGCTGACCCCGCCCGCGGCCGATCCGGAAGGCGCCCGCGTGGCGCCTTTTCCATGCCCGCGATCCGCGCGACCTCCTCCCCGCGCGCGCCGCCCCGCACGAGTAGACCCACAGACCCCATGATCACCATCACGCTCCCCGACGGCAGCCGCCGCGAGTTCGAAGCCCCCGTCACCGTCCTGCAGGTCGCCGAGTCGATCGGCCCCGGCCTGGCCAAGGCCACCGTGGCCGGCAAGGTTGATGGCCGCCAGGTCGACGCCTCCGACCTCATCGACCGCGACGCCAGCCTGCAGATCCTGACCCCGAAGGACGCCGAGGGCGTGGAGATCATCCGCCACTCCTGCGCCCACCTGGTCGGGCATGCCGTCAAGCAGCTGTACCCGGACGCCAAGATGGTGATCGGCCCGGTGATCGAAGACGGCTTCTACTACGACATCTGGCGCGCGCAGCCGTTCACGCCCGAGGACATGGCGGCGATCGAGCAGCGCATGCGTGAGCTGATCGACACCGAGTACGACGTCATCAAGCGCATGACCCCGCGCGACGAGGTGGTCGCCACGTTCCAGGCCCGCGGCGAGGACTACAAGCTGCGCCTGATCGAGGACATGGGTCCCGAGGTCACGGCCATGGGCCTGTACCACCACCAGGAATACGTGGACATGTGCCGCGGCCCGCACGTGCCGAACACGCGCTTCCTCAAGGCCTTCAAGCTGCTGCGCACCTCCGGTGCCTACTGGCGCGGTGACGCGAAGAACGAGCAGCTGCAGCGCATCTACGGCACCGCCTGGGCCGACGCCAAGCAGCTCAAGGCCTACGTCCTGCGCATCGAGGAGGCCGAGAAGCGCGACCACCGCCGCATCGGCAAGGCCCAGGAGCTGTTCCACCTGCAGGAAGAGGCGCCGGGCCTGGTGTTCTGGCACCCCAAGGGCTGGGCGCTGTGGCAGGTGGTCGAGCAGTACATGCGCGGCGTCTACCGCGCGAGCGGCTACGGCGAGGTGCGCTGCCCGCAGATCCTCGACGTCAGCCTGTGGCAGAAGTCCGGCCACTGGGACAACTACAAGGAGAACATGTTCTTCACCGAGTCCGAGAAGCGGACCTACGCGGTGAAGCCCATGAACTGCCCGGGCCACGTGCAGGTGTTCAACCAGGGCCTGCACAGCTACCGCGACCTGCCCATCCGCTACGGCGAATTCGGCAGCTGCCACCGCAACGAGCCCTCGGGTGCGCTGCACGGCATCCTGCGCGTACGCGGCTTCACCCAGGACGACGGCCACGTGTTCTGCACCGAGGCGCAGATCGAGTCCGAGGTCACCGACTTCCACGCCCAGGCGATGAAGGTCTACCAGGATTTCGGCTTCACCGAGGTGCAGGTGAAGCTGGCCCTGCGCCCGGAATCGCGACTTGGCGACGACGCCACCTGGGACAAGGCCGAAGCGGCGCTGCGCAATGCGCTGTCCGCCGCCGGCGTCGAGTGGCAGGAGCTGCCCGGCGAGGGCGCCTTCTACGGCCCCAAGATCGAGTACCACCTGAAGGACGCCATCGGCCGCACCTGGCAGCTGGGCACGATGCAGGTCGATTTCATGATGCCCGGCCGCTTGGGCGCTGAATACGTCGACGAACAGAGCCAGAAGCGCACGCCGGTCATGCTGCATCGCGCCATCGTGGGCTCGATGGAGCGCTTCATCGGGATCTTGATCGAAAACCACGCCGGCGCCTTCCCGGCCTGGTTGGCCCCGGTCCAGGCGGTGGTGATGAACATCACCGACGCCCAAGCCGACTGGGCCGCCGAGGTGCGGAAAACCCTTGCGGATCAAGGGCTCCGGGTCGAATCGGATTTGCGGAACGAGAAGATCGGCTATAAGATCCGCGAGCACACGCTTGCGCGCGTGCCGTACCTGCTCGTGGTGGGGGACCGCGAGAAGGAACAGGGCGCGGTCGCCGTCCGCACGCGGGCAGGGGAGGACCTGGGTTCGATGCCGCTGGCCGATTTCACGGCCCGCCTGCACGCGGAGCGGGGTCCCTGAGTATCATGTAGCCCGGTGCCTGCCATGCGGCAGGCGCCTTGGGTCCCGGAAGCGGACCCAGCCAGAAGTGCCACCCACGGAGATTGCAATATCAGTACCCCGGACAAGCAGAACCGCAGGAACCTCGAAATCCGCGTACCCCGCGTACGCGTGATCGGCTCGGACGGCGAGATGATCGGCGTGCTCACGCGCGACGAAGCCGTCGCCATGGCCGAGGAAGAAGGACTGGACCTCGTCGAGATCCAGCCCAACGCCGATCCGCCGGTCTGCAAGATCATGGACTTCGGCAAGTTCCGGTTCGAGGCGCAGAAGCGCGCGAACGAAGCCAAGAAGAAGTCCAAGCAGGTCGAGATCAAGGAAGTGAAGTTCCGTCCGGTGACGGACGAGGGCGACTACCAGATCAAGCTGCGGAAGATGCGCGAGTTCCTCGAGGAAGGGGACAAGATCAAGGTCAACATCCGTTTCCGTGGCCGCGAGATGAGCCACCAGGAGCTGGGCCGCGGCATGGCCGCGCGCATCGAGGCCGACCTGGGCGAGGACATCGTGATCGAGTCGCGCCCGCGCCTGGAAGGCCGCCAGATGGTCATGATGATCGCGCCCAAGAAGAAGTGACCCTGCGCGCCGCCCGGTGCGCCAGGGCCGCAGCGGCAGGCAGGGCCTCCTGATTTGCAAACAGAAGCCGCGCGCATGCATAATGCGCGGCTCGGTCCGCACGCCTTGCGCGTGTGGGCCGGTTGGACCCGCCACGATTCCCATGGAACCGCGGCCATCAGACCGGCAAGGGCAGGACGGAAAGCGTGGCGCAGGCCACCGCCCGGGCCAGTAGAAGACGTACCGACAAGGACACAGCAATGCCCAAGATCAAGACGCATCGGGGCGCGGCCAAGCGCTTCCGGAAGACCGCTTCCGGCAAGTACAAGGCGGGCCATGCCAACCGCAGCCACATCCTGACCAAGAAGGCGACGAAGCGTAAGCGCAACCTCCGCCAGACGAACCACATCCCGGCGTGCGACTCCGGTCGTCTCGACCGCATGCTGCCGTATCTCTGAGGAGGACTGAACCATGGCACGAGTCAAGCGTGGCGTTCAGGCGCGCCGCCGTCACAAGAAGGTCCTCAAGCAGGCCAAGGGTTACTACAACGCGCGCCGCAAGGTGTTCCGCGTTGCCAAGCAGGCCGTCACCAAGGCCCTGCAGTACGCCTATATCGGTCGCAAGCAGAAGAAGCGGAATTTCCGCTCGCTGTGGATCACCCGCATCAACGCCGCGGCCCGCATCAACGGCCTGAGCTACAGCCGCTTCATGAACGGGCTGATGAAGGCCGGCATCACCCTCGACCGCAAGGTGCTGGCGGACATCGCCGTGCACGACGCGGCGGGTTTTGCCGCGCTGGCCGAGAAGGCGAAGGGCGCGCTCGCAGCCTGAGCCCGCCCGGCGTCGTCCCGCGCTCTGCAACCTGTAGGAGCGGCTATAGCCGCGACCAGGGCAGGCAGGACGACATCGCCGCTATAGCGGCTCCCACATGGGGAAGGGCGCAAGTCCTTCCCCATGTTTCGTTTCCGGCCCCCGAAAGGCCTTCGATGGTGCCCCGATGACCGATATCGAATCCATCCGCGAGCAGGCGCTCGCCGACATTGCCGCCGCCGCGACCTCCGACGCCGTCGAGGGCCTGCGCGTGGCGCTCCTGGGCAAGAGCGGCAGCGTCACCGCCCAGCTCAAGTCGCTCGGCGCGCTGCCCGCCGAGCAGCGCAAGGCCGCGGGTGAGTCGATCAACCGCGCGCGTGATGCCATCGGCAGCGCGCTGTTGGCGCGCAAGGCCGGCCTCGACGCCGCGGCGCTCGAGGCACGTCTCGCGTCCGAGACCATCGACATCACCCTGCCGGGCCGCAACGGCGACGCCGGCGGCGTGCATCCGGTCAGCCGCACCATGGAGCGGATCGCCGACATCTTCGGCCGCCTGGGCTATGAACTCGCCGACGGGCCGGAGATCGAGGACGACTGGCACAACTTCGAGGCCCTGAACTTCCCGCCGCACCATCCGGCGCGCGCCATGCACGACACGTTCTACGTCGACCCGCCGGGCGAGGGCGGCCAGCGCCGGCTGCTGCGTACCCACACCTCGGGCGTGCAGGTGCGCTACATGCAGGACCTGCTCGCCGCCGGTGGCCAGCCGCCGCTGCGCATGATCGCGCTGGGCAAGGTCTACCGCTCGGACTCCGACCAGACGCACACGCCGATGTTCCACCAGTGCGAGGGCCTGCTGATCGACGAGCACGCGAGCTTCGCCGACCTCAAGGGCACGCTGTCCGAATTCGTCCGTGCGTTCTTCGAGCGCGACTTCGAGATGCGCTTCCGCCCGAGCTATTTCCCCTTCACCGAACCCTCCGCCGAAGTCGACATCGCCTGGGCCCAGCCCGATGGCAGCAGCCGCTGGCTGGAGGTGCTCGGCTGCGGCATGGTGCATCCGAACGTGCTGCGCGCGGTGGGCATCGATCCCGAGCGCTACACCGGCTTCGCCTTCGGCCTGGGCGTGGAGCGCTTCGCGATGCTGCGCTACGGCGTCGACGACCTGCGCAGCTTCTTCGACAACGACCTGCGCTTCCTGCGCCAGTTCGCCTGACGCGCCCGCGTCAGTCCTTCGACCCTGACAACCGGGTGTTGCGATGAAATTCTCCGAGAACTGGCTGCGCCAGCACGTCCCCACCGACGCCACGCGCGATGCGCTGGCGGCCACGCTGACCGCCATCGGCCTCGAGGTCGAGGAGGTGACGCGGCTGGGCGAAGGCCTGGACGGCGTGCTGGTGGCGCGCATCGTGTCGGCGGAGAAGCACCCCGAGGCCGACCGGCTGCAGGTCTGCCAGGTCGACGCGGGGCCGGCGGGCATGCTGCAGATCGTGTGCGGCGCGCCGAACGCACGTCCTGGCCTCGTCGCGCCGCTGGCCACCATCGGCACGACGGTCGGCGAGCTGACCATCAAGGCCGCGAAGCTGCGCGGCGTCGAATCGAACGGCATGCTGTGTTCGGCGAAGGAGCTCGGCATCGACGCCGATGCGTCGGGCCTCCTCGAGCTCCCGGACGATGCGCCGGTCGGTGCGCCGCTGGCCGGCTATCTCGGCCTGCCCGATGCGACCTTCGAGCTCAAGCTCACCCCGAACCGGGCCGACTGCTTCGGCATCCGCGGCATCGCCTATGACGTGGCGGCGGCCTGCGGTGGCGCGGTGGCCGATCCGGGCGTGGCACCGGTGCCTGCCGCGGGCACGGCGACGGTCGACGTGCGCCTGGAGGCCGGCGCGGACGCGCCGCGCTACCTGGGGCGCGTGATCGAGGGCGTCGACGCCGCGCGCGCCACGCCGGTCTGGATGGCCGAGCGGCTGCGCCGCAGCGGCGTGCGGCCGGTCTCGCTGCTGGTGGACGTGACCCAGTACGTGATGCTCGAACTCGGCCAGCCGATGCATGCCTACGACCGCGACCTGCTCAAGGGTCCGGTGGGCGTGCGGCGCGCACGCGCCGGCGAGTCGCTGGTGCTGCTCGACGGTCGCGACGCCGCGCTCGACGACGGCTTCCTGGTAGTCACCGATGCCGACCGTCCGGTCGGCCTGGCCGGCCTGATGGGCGGCTTCGATACGCGCGTCACCGGTGCCACGCGGACCGTCTTCCTCGAAGCCGCGCACTTCGCGCCGTCCGCGATCATCGGCCGCGGCCGTCGCCTGGG
Source organism: Luteimonas sp. MC1750 (assembly GCF_016615955.1). Classification (NCBI taxonomy): domain Bacteria; kingdom Pseudomonadati; phylum Pseudomonadota; class Gammaproteobacteria; order Lysobacterales; family Lysobacteraceae; genus Luteimonas; species Luteimonas sp. MC1750. Next base: position 2,167,495 of record NZ_CP067113.1, on the reverse strand, counting down.
CCTGCACACCGACGCCGGGCACCGCTTCGAGCGCGGCGTCGATCCGGAGCTGCCGCGCACCGCGATCGAGTACGCGACCAGGCTGGTCCTGGACATCGCCGGCGGCGCTCCCGGCCCGGTCACCGAAGCCGTCCTGCCCGAGGCGCTGCCGCGCCCGGTGACGATCGTGCTGCGCCGCGCGCGACTGGCCCGCGTGCTGGGCGTGGACATCGCCGACGCCGAGGTCGAGCGCATCCTGCGCGCGCTGGGTCTCGGCGTCGAAGCGGGCGCCGACGGCTGGACGGTCACCGCGCCGACGCGCCGCTTCGACCTCGCCATCGAGGAGGACCTGATCGAGGAAGTCGCGCGCATCCATGGCTACGACGCCGTGCCGACCACGTTGCCGGGCGGCGGCACGCGCCTGGTGTCCCCGAGCGAGCGCCGCGTGCCCGAGCGCGACCTGCGCCGCGCGCTGGCCGGGCGTGGCTACCTCGAGGCGATCAACTACGCCTTCGTCGATGCCGCGCTGCTGGCGCGCTGGCAGGCCGACGAGGCGCTGGTGCCGCTGGCCAATCCGCTCAGCGCCGAGCTGGGCGTGATGCGCCCGCGGCTGCTGCCGGGCCTGGTCGACGCGCTGGCGCGCAACGCTGCGCGCCAGCAGGGCCGGGTGCGCCTGTTCGAAATCGGCAAGGTGTTCCGGGCCGCCGGCGCGGGCGCGGCACCGCTGGAAACCCCGCGCATCGCCGCGGTCGCGAGCGGTGACGCGGGTCTCGAGCAGTGGGGCATGCACGCGCGCCGCGTCGACTTCCATGACCTCAAGGGCGACCTCGAGGCGCTCGCGGCGCTGTCGGGCGCGCGCTTGGAATTCCGCGCCGCCGCGCCGGCCTGGGCGCATCCCGGCCGCGCCGCCGAGGTGCTGCGCGACGGCGAGGTGGTCGGCGCGATCGCCGAGCTGCACCCGCGCCTGCAGCAGGCGCTGGAGCTGGACCATCCCGCGGTGGCCTTCGAGCTCGATCTCGCGGCGCTGACCGCCCGCTGGCTGCCCAGGGCGCAGGCGCTGTCGCGGTTCCCCTCGGTGCGCCGCGACCTCGCATTCATCGTTGCCGACAGCGTTTCCTGGGGCGAGCTCGAAGCCACCGCTTCGGCCGCCGCCGGACCGTCGCTGCGGCAGCTGCGACTGTTCGATGTCTATGTCGGATCAGGCGTGGAAACAGGATTCAAGAGTGTGGCCATGGGCTTGATTCTGCAGGATGGTTCGCGCACGCTGATCGACCGCGATGTCGATGCGGTGGTGGCCTCGGTCACCGATGCGGTCGCGGCCGCGCATGGAGCGCGGATCAGGGGATGAGGAGGCTGGCGGCATGGCGTTGACCAAGGCGGAAATGGCGGAGCGGCTCTACGTGGAGGTCGGGCTGAACAAGCGCGAGGCGAAGGAATTCGTCGACGCGTTCTTCGACGCCCTGCGCGAAGCGCTGCAGGCCGGCCGCCAGGTCAAGCTTTCGGGCTTCGGCAACTTCGACCTGCGCCGCAAGAACCAGCGTCCCGGCCGCAACCCCAAGACCGGCGAGGAGATCCCGATCTCGGCACGCACCGTGGTCACCTTCCGCCCGGGCCAGAAGCTCAAGGAGCGCGTGGAAGCGTACGCGGGAGGCACCCATGCTTGACCCCGGCAGCAACCGCGAGCTTCCGCCGATCCCGGCCAAGCGCTACTTCACCATCGGCGAGGTCAGCGAGCTGTGCGACGTGAAGCCGCATGTGCTGCGCTACTGGGAGACCGAGTTTCCCAGCCTCAGCCCGGTCAAGCGCCGCGGCAACCGCCGCTACTACCAGCGCCACGACGTGCTGATGGTCCGCCAGATCCGCGGCCTGCTGTACGAGCAGGGCTACACCATCGGCGGCGCGCGCCTGCGCCTCGAGGGCGAGGATGCACGCCAGGAGTCCGCGCTCAGCACCCAGATCGTCCGCCAGGTGCGGATGGAGCTGGAGGACGTGCTGCAGCTGCTGCGGCGCTGAGCACAGGCGAAGTTTCAGTGCCCTGCGGCTCCCATCGTGGCGCCGCGGCGGCTATAATTCTCCGACCGGGGTATAGCGCAGCCTGGTAGCGCACTTGTCTGGGGGACAAGTGGTCGTCGGTTCGAATCCGGCTACCCCGACCAGTTCAACCACGAAGCCCGCCACGCGCGGGCTTCGTGCCGTCCGGAGGCGGGAACCTTCCGTGCCTGCCACGCTCCAACAGCCTTCATCGCCAACAGGACGTGCGGCATGCAAGCGAAGCGGATGGAAACTGCTGTTCTCGTGCTGTTCCTTGCGGCGATCGCCGCGCTCCCGGTGCCGGCCCGTGCCGAAGACCGGGGCAGGGTCGCCGCCCCCGCGGACGCCCCTGGAGTACCGCCCGCCGACGCCGCCGCGACCGCGGACGCGGCGGCGTTGCCGCCCGCCGACGGCATCGTCGACCTTGAGGCCATGGTGGTGTCGGGCGCGCAGCCGGGGCCGGGTATGTGGAAGGTGCGCCACGGCGAGCACGTGCTGCACATCCTGGGCACCGTCTCGCCGCTTCCGCGGCGCATGGAGTGGAGCTCGACCGACGTCGAAGCGGTCATCGCCGGTTCGCAGGTGGTGATCGGCGTGCCGTCGATCGCGGTGGACGCCGACGTCGGCTTTTTCGGCGGGGTGGCGCTGGTGCCGGCGATGCTGCGCGCGCGCAACAACCCGGGCAAGCGTCCGCTCAGCGAAGTGGTGTCGCCACAGCTCTACGCCCGCTGGCTGGTGTTGAAGGCGCGCTACATGGGCCGCGACCGTGGCGTCGAGAAGCGCCGACCGCTGCTGGCGGCGCAGGCGCTGTACGAAGCGGCGCTCGACAAGTCCGGGCTGCGCACCGACGGCGTGGTGGCGCCGGTGCTGCGCAGGGCGCGCAAGGACGGCGGCGTGCCGCTGGTCGAAACCACCGTGCGGCTGACGGTCGACGATCCGAAGACCGTGCTCAGGGAGTTGGCCGAGAGCGACCTGGCCGACCGCGAATGCTTCGCCGGCACGATGAGCCGGATCGAGACCGACCTGGACAACATGCGTGCCCGGGCCAACGCCTGGGCGGTGGGCGACATCGACGTGCTGCGCGCGCTGCCCTACGAGAACCACTACGCGAGCTGCGAGGAGGCCCTGACCGGCAGTGCGCTCGCGCAGCGGCTCGGGATCGCCGACATGCGGCAGCGCGCCGCGACCGCCTGGCTGGAGAACGTGGACCAGGCCCTGGCCGAGCATCCCTCGAGCTTCGCGTCGCTGCCGATGCACCACCTGCTGGGTGCGGACGGCATGCTGGAGAAGCTGGCCGCGCGCGGTTACACGATCGAGGCGCCCTAGGCGCACGGATCCGGGCGCCCCAGGCGCGCGGGGCGTTCAGCCGCCGGCGTCCTGCGCCTCGCCGGGTGCCAGCACCAGGCGGTTGCGGCCGCCGCGCTTGGCCTCGTACAGGGCGGCGTCGGCGGCGCTGATCCAGTGTTCGATGCGTGCGTGGTTGGCGCGCGCCTGGGCGATCCCGATGCTCACCGAGTACGCCTGTCCGGGTGCCTCCGGCAGGGCGATCCGCTCGACCGCGGCCCGGTAGGCCTCGGCCAGCCGGGCGGCGGCCTCGAGGTCGGTGGACGGGCAGACCACCGCGAACTCGTCGCCACCGTAGCGGCCGGCGATGTCGCCCGGCCGCAGCAGCGTGCGCAGCGACGCGCCGGCTGCGCGCAGCAGCGCGTCGCCCGCGACGTGGCCGCTCTCGTCGTTGACGCGCTTGAAGCCGTCGACGTCGATCAGCAGCAGCGCGGCCGGCCGGTCGTGGGCGTGGACGTCGTGCAGGGCCGTCGCGGCATCGCGCTCCCAGTGGCCGCGCAGCGCCAGCCCGGTGACCCGGTCGACACGGCCCAGCAGGTCCAGTTCGCGGTTTTTCTGCAGCACCTTGCGCACCAGTTGCTGCCGCCCGAGGCTGACCATGCCGGTGTGGATCAGCAGCATCGGCAGGCTCGCCAGGATCACCGCGGTACTCGACGTGGGCGCGAAGGCGAAGCCGGTCGCCAGGCCCCCGGCCAGCACCGCGGCCAGCGACACCGGAAGCGAGCGCCGCACCAGGCCGGGGATGTCGGAATTGATCTTGTCCGCCGTCGACAGCGCCAGCAGCAGCACGCTGGGCAACAGGTTGAAATGCATCAGCGGCACCCAGAGCGCGGCGATCGCCGAATCGACCAGCAGGTTGCGCTGCTCGGCCGCGTAGGGATCGGCGCTGCGCCTGGCCAGCTGGTAGGCGAGGTGCGGCCAGGCCAGCCCGGTCAGCGCGCACAGGATCCAGCGCACCGGTCCGGCACGCAGCTCCAGCAGCACCGTGGCCATGGCGAGTGCGCCCAGCCCCATGCCGAGCATGCGATAGCGGTACACGCGCCGCGGCAGCGCCGCGCGCGCGCGCGGCGAGCTGAACGCCGTCGCGCCCGCCTGTCCGCTCCCTGGTGCTGTCTCCACTGGCCCTCCCCCCGGTCGGCCGCCGGCGCCAACGCGCCGGATGTCCCGAGTATAGGCCCCGCGCCGCCCTCAGCCGGCCGCGCTGCGCGGACCGGGCGTCTCGGCCGCAGCCTGCTCCACGTCGGGCCAGCGCGCCAGCACCGAGGCGCGGATGCCGGTCGCGTCGATGCCGGCTTCGGCCAGCAGGTCCTCGCGGCTGGCGTGGTGCTGGAAGGCATCGGGCAGGCCGAGGTGCAGCACCGGCAGCACGACGCCTTCGGCCGCCAGGAGCTCCGAGACACCCGAGCCGGCGCCGCCCATGACGACGTTGTCCTCGACCGTGACCAGGCCCTGGTGCGTGCGCGCGAGTTCCAGCAGCAGGTCGCGGTCGAGCGGCTTCACGAAGCGCATGTTGACCACCGTCAGTCCCAGGTCCGCGCCGACCGCTTCGGCCGCCGGCACCGTGGCGCCGAAGGCGAGCAGGGCGATGCCCGCGCCCTGGCGGCGCAGCTGCGCCTTGCCGATCGGCAGGCTGTCCAGGCCGGCGTCGACCGCGGTCCCGGGACCGCTGCCGCGCGGATAGCGCACCGCGGCCGGGCCGGCGTGGCGGAAACCGGTGGTCAGCATCTGCCGGCACTCGTTCTCGTCCGCAGGGGCCATCACCACCATGTTCGGCACGCAGCGCAGGAAGCTGAGGTCGAGGTTGCCGGCGTGGGTCGCGCCGTCGGGGCCAACCACGCCGCCGCGGTCGATCGCGAACAGCACGTCGAGTTCCTGCAGGGCGACGTCGTGCACCAGCTGGTCGTAGCCGCGCTGGAGGAAGGTCGAGTAGATCGCGACCACCGGCTTGGCGCCCTCGCAGGCCATGCCCGCGGCCAGCGTGACCGCGTGCTGCTCGGCGATGGCCACGTCGAAGTAGCGCGCGGGGTGCTCCTGCGAGAAGCGCACCAGCCCGGAGCCTTCGCGCATCGCCGGGGTGATGCCCATCAGCGACGGGTCCGCGGTGGCCATGTCGCACAGCCAGGCGCCGAACACCTCGGTATAGGTCGGCTTCTTCACCGCGCCGGGCCGGGACACCACGCCCAGGTCGGGATCGAAGGGCGAGACCGCGTGGTAGCCGATCTGGTCGCCCTCGGCGCGTTCGTAGCCCTTGCCCTTGGTGGTGATGACATGGAGCAGCTGCGGCCCCTTCATGCCGCGGACCACCTTCAGCGCGGAGACCAGCGCCTTCATGTCGTTGCCGTCGATCGGGCCGGTGTAGTGGAAGCCCATTTCCTCGAACAGCGTGGACGGCAGCAGCATGCCCTTCCAGTGCTCCTCCCAGCGGCGCACGAAGCGCGCGGTCGGGTTGTTGCGGTCGCCCAGCAGCTTCTTGCCGCCCTCGCGCAGCGCGTTGAGCGTCTGGCTGCCGGTGGCGCGGCCGAGCATCTTGGTCAGCCCGCCGACGTTCTCGCTGATCGACATCCGGTTGTCGTTGAGGATCACCAGGATGTCCGGCTCGGGCTCCATGCCGCCGGCGTGGTTGAGCGCCTCGTAGGCCATGCCCGCGGTCATCGCGCCGTCGCCGATCACGGCGACCACGCGGCGGTCCTCGCCCGCGCGCGCCGAGGCGATCGCCATGCCCAGCGCCGCCGAGATGCTCGTCGAGGAGTGGCCGACGCCGAAGGTGTCGTACTCGCTTTCCTCGCGCTTGGGGAAGGGCGAGACGCCGTCCTTCTGCTTGACCGTGTGGATGCTGTCGCGGCGGCCGGTCAGGATCTTGTGCGGATAGGCCTGGTGGCCGACGTCCCAGACGATGCGGTCGCGCGGCGTGTCATAGAGGTAGTGCAGGGCGGTGGTCAGCTCGACCACGCCCAGGCCGGCGCCGAAATGGCCACCGCTCCTGCCGACGGATTCGATGAGGTAGGCGCGCAGTTCGTCGGCGATCGCGGGCAGTTCCGCCTCGTCGAATTCGCGGAGGCGGGCCGGGCTGTCGATGCGCGCGAGGCGCGGATGGCGCGTGGAGTCGATCATCCACGCATTGTAAGACGGTGCGACGTACTGCGGCGCATGCAGGCGCCGCCCCGGGCCAGGGGCCCGTTCAGCGGCTTCGCAGTCGCCCCAGCAGCCCGCCGCGGGCCTTGACCGGTTCCTCGACCACGGGCGGCGCCTCGACCACGGGTTCGGCGAAGCCGGTCGCGAGGTTGGCATTGATGAAGTCGGCCACGTCCGGTCCGGGCACGCCGCTGGCCTCGGCGATCTCCGCCAGCGTCGCCGGTCCCTTCATCATCTGGGTCGCGATGCGGAAGTGGCGCGGGTACTCGCGCTCGGTCTGCGACCATTTGTTGAGCTGGAAGCGGTCCGAGGCGTCGTAGCCCGGCAGGAGTTCGCCCTTGCCCGCGAGGAGGCCGCCCAGCCAGCGCAGGCGCGGAAGCGGCTGCGGCGCGCCCGCCGACGCGGTCTCGCGCAGCCAGGTGGCGTCGTCCAGCGCCTCGAAGTCGTCCGCGGTAACCGGATGTTCGAAGCAGGCGGCGATCGACTTCAGCGCAGTCGGGCCGTGCCAGGCATCGGCCGCAGGATCGATGAACAGCGTGGTGCCGCCGGCGTGGCGGAAGCGGACGCGGCGGCTGAGCGCGCCCTGTCCGAGCCAGCTGGCCAGTCCGGGAATGCGCGCGATGTCGGCTGCAGCGGCCGCCGGCGGGGAGTTGTCAGCGGATTCATCCGCGGGTCGTGCGGATGCCGTCGTGTCCGGCCCCTCCAGCTCGACCGCTGTCCCACGCGTTTCGACCTGCGCGGAGACGACAGCCGCCTGTACCGGGGCCGCCTCCTCGACCGGCGCGCTCGCAGCCGGCGCTTCATCCGTCCGTGTTGCGGCAGCAGGCTCGCTGGCCGAGGCTGGCGAGCCTGCCGCCGCGTCCGCAGCCTGCAGCTCGACGCCGGCGCCACGCGCCACATCAACCAGCAGTCCGGCGAGCTGCTCGACGTCGAACGGTCGTCCCAGCCGGTAGTCGGTCTGCGTGCGCGGTGCCGACGTCAGTCCGATGACCTGGCGCCCGGCGGCGTGCAGCCGCAGCCAGCTCATCGGTCCGTACATGCTGTCCATGTCGACCACGACATGGCTTGCCTCGGCGTCGGGCACCAGCGCCCAGCGCTGGCCGAGGCGCGCATTGGCCTCGAGGAAGGCGGCCTTGAGGGCGGCTTCGGTGGCTGGATCCATCCCGGTCAGGCCGAGGGTCAAGGACATCGCGCGGCATTCCCGACGGTGGTGAGTCAGGAAGTGTTGCGGAGCCCGCAAGCCGCGTCAACGCGCGCGGGACGGCAGTTACGGCTGCTGCGCGTCACCTGCGGCGGTGATTGGTGACCGCGGTCGCGCGCGCTTTGCGAACTGCAACGCGGCGGGCGTCAGTGCCGGCGCCGCTTCGGCAGCTGGCTCGACAGGAAGGCCATCTGGTCGGCGAGGATGTTGCGGTTGGACAGGATCAGGTGCTCGATCCAGCTCGGGCGGTAGGGCACCGCCAGCAGCGGCATGGAGGCCTGCGCGGGCGTGCGTCCGCCCTTGCGCGAGTTGCAGGCGAAGCAGGCGGTGACCACGTTTTCCCAGATGTCGGCACCACCGCGCGAGACCGGGTGCACATGGTCGCGTGTGAGCTGCTGGCGGGCATGGCCGTGGCCGCAGTACATGCACAGGTGCTGGTCGCGCGCGAACAGCGCGCTGTTGGTGAGGGCCGGCGTGGGGTCGATGGCCCGGGCGTGGGCATGGCCGCGTGCGGCCACGATCGGATGCAGTTCGACCAGGCTGCGCTGGCCGGTGGCGCGGCTGGTGCCGCCGCGCACGGCCAGGCAGGGTTGGCCCAGGGTCCAGGCCACCGCGCCGCGGACATAGAGGCAGGTCGCTTCCTGCCAGCTCATCCAGTCCAGTGCGCGGCCGTGGGCATCGAGGGCCAGCAGGCGCACGCGTCCCAGCGCCGGGACCCCCGTGCCGGCCACCTGGGCGGTCGCCGGGGATTCCATGCCGCTGACGAGGCCCAGTCGAGCTCTGTCGGGTTCCATGGGAACAACAGCTTATACGCCCCCGGTGACGCCTTGTGTAGCGCCCGCGGTCAGCTGCCGAAGCTGTCCGCGTCGAGGTCCATCAGCGGGCCTGCGCCGGCGCGCATGGCCTCGGCGTGCGCCAGGGTGCGCGGCAGGATGCGGGCGAAGTAGAAGCGCGCGGTTTCCCGCTTGGCATCCTTGAACGCCGCCGGAAGCGACGCGTCGCGGGCGGCTACGCTGGCGCGCAGCCACCAGTACGCCAGCACGACGTAGCCGGAATAGAACAGGTAGTCCCAGGACGCGGCACCGATCTCGTCGGGATTGGCCGCGGCCGCCTGCAGCATGCCGGTGGTCAGCGTGGTCCACTCGGCGCACCGGGCGCGCAGGGTGGCGATGTCGGCCGCGACATCGGCGTCGCCGGCGTGCGCCGTGCAGAAGGCTTCGACGTCGGCCAGGAACAGCTTCAGGCCGGCGCCGCGCGAGGAGGCCGTCTTGCGCCCGGCCAGGTCCAGGGCCTGGATGCCGGTCGTGCCCTCGTACAACGTGGTGATGCGAGCGTCGCGTGCCAGCTGCTCCATGCCGTGCTCGGCGATATAGCCATGGCCGCCGAAGCACTGCAGCGCGTTGTAGGTGTTCTCGATTCCCCACTCGGTCTGGCAGGCCTTGGAAATCGGCGTCAGGAAGCTCACCAGGATTTCGGCGCGCTCGCGCTCGCCCGCGTCTTCGGCATGCGTGGCGACGTCGAGCAGGCTGCCGGCATGCATCGCCAGCATGCGGCTGCCCTCGGTCAGCGCCTTCACCGAAAGCAGCATGCGGCGCACGTCGGGGTGGACGATGATCGGATCGGCCGGCTTGTCGGGTGCCTTGGGGCCGGTCAGCGAACGCGACTGCAGGCGTTCGCGCGAATAACGCAGCGCGTTCTGCCAGGCGCGCTCGGACAGGCCGATGCCCTGCAGGCCGACGCCCAGGCGCGCGGAGTTCATCATGGTGAACATGGCCTTGAGGCCGCCATGCGCCTCGCCCACCAGCCAGCCCTCGGCGCCGTCGAAATTCATCACGCAGGTGGCCGAGCCCTTGATGCCCATCTTGTGCTCGATCGAGCCGCAGCGCACGGCGTTGCGCGCGCCGACGCTGCCGTCGCGCGCGACCTTGAACTTCGGCACCACGAACAGCGAGATGCCCTTCGCACCCGCGGGCGCGTCGGGGAGCTTCGCCAGCACCAGGTGGATGATGTTGTCGGTGAAGTCGTGCTCGCCGGCGGTGATGAAGATCTTGGTGCCGGTGATGGCATAGCCGTCGCCGGACGGCTGCGCGCGCGTGCGCAGCAGGCCGAGGTCGGTGCCGCAGTGCGGTTCGGTCAGGCACATGGTGCCGGTCCAGCGGCCCTCGATCAGCGGCTTGAGGAAGACCTCGCGCTGCCAGTCCTCGCCGTGCTGGCGCAGGGCCTCGACCGCGCCGTGCGACAGCAGCGGAAAGTTGCCCCAGGCGAGGTTGGCGCCGTTGATCATCTCGCTGACGACGGTGCCGACCAGGTGCGGCAGGCCCTGGCCGCCGTGCTCCGGCGCGGCGGTGAGCCCCGGCCAGCCGCCGTCGACGTACTGCGCGTAGGCGGCCTTGAAGCCGTCGGGCGTGGTGACATCGCCGGTCGCGGGATCGTGGTGGCAGCCCTGCTGGTCGCCGACCGCGTTGAGTGGCGCCAGCACGCTGCCGCTGAAGCGCGCGGCCTCTTCCAGCACGGCGTCGATCACGTCGGGGGTGGCGTCGGCGTGGCCGAGGCGCGCGAACTGTGCCTGGGCATCCAGCACGTGGTCGAGGACGAAGCGGATGTCGGCGAGCGGGGCGGTGTACTGGCTCATGTGCGGCAGGGATCCTGTCTGTCTGCGATGGGAGGGGCGGTCAGCGCAGCACGCCGGGGAGGCCCGGGGTGGGGCTGAGCGCGCTCGTGCGCTTCACGGCATAGCTGCGGGCGCCGCCGCGGTCGGCGGGCGCGGCGCTGATCGTGCCGTCGAGCGCGTAGTCGACGCCGCGGCCGGCCGCCAGGGCATCGGCGAGCAGCATGCGTGCCGCCGACGCCGGCTGCATGCGCACGGCGACGACGTCGGCCGATTCGGGCCCGATCTCGAGCGCCGGGGCGTCGGTCAGGGATCCGGCGGCCTGGCCGCCGACGCTGACCGCGAGGTCGACCGCGTCGAAGCGCATCGGCACGCTGCTGTAGTTCTGCAGGCGCAGGCTGACCGACCAGCTGCCGTCGGCCTGCACGGCGAGCTGCTGGATGCTGGCGGCGGGTTCGGAGACCCGGCGGGCGGGACCGCTGGAGCAGGCCGCCAGCGCGGCGACGGCCAGCCCGAGTGCGAAAAGCGTGATTCGACGTGCCATTGCCGCCTCCGGAGTGCGCTCGCCGGAGCATAGCACCGCTCGATACGGTGGCGGATGGTGGACTCGGCGCGTCAGGTGATCCGCACCGTCAGCGCCAGCGCCGCGGTTTCGGCGGGCTCGCCGGCGAGGTCGGCCTGCAGCAGCGGGCGTTCGTCGAGGTAGCGGGCCGGCAGGCGCAGCTCCAGCACGTCGCCGCGCGCCACGGCGTCGAGGCCGGGAATGTCCGGGCGCTCGTGGCCGCGATGCAGCAGCACCGCCAGGCGCAGCAGCACCGACAGCTGGCGGGCGGCCGGCAGCAGGCGGTCGGGCAGGGCCTCGAACACGCTCTTGGGCACCTTGCGGCGATGCGCGCGCACCAGCGCGGCCAGGAACTCCTGCTCCTGGCGCGAGAAGCCCGCGATGTCCGAGTGGGCCAGGATGTAGGCGCCGTGCACCTGGTACTGGCTGTGCGCGATCGTCAGGCCAAGCTCGTGCAGGCGCGCAGCCCAGGACAGCATCAGGCGGTCGTCGGGGGTAAGCTGCCAGGCGGCGGCCACCTGGTCGAACAGCTTGAGCACGCTGGATTCGACGCGCAGCGCCTGGGCCACGTCGATGCCGTAGCGCAGCACCAGCGCGTCCACCGAAGCCTCGCGCGGGTCCTTGTCGCCGGCACGGCCGACCATGTCGTACAGCACGCCCTCGCGCAGCGCGGCCTTGCTGACCATCATCCGCTGCAGCCCGAGGCTGGTGAAGGCCGCTTCGAGCACCAGCAGTCCGCCGGCGATGATCGGGCGTCGCTCGTCGGACAGCCCGGGCAGGCTGATGTCGTCGATGTGCCCGGCACGCAGCAGCGCATCGCGCACCACCGGCAGGGCGTCGGCCGTGATCGCTCCCTTGGTGAGCTTCATCGCCGCGCAGATCTCGCCGATCGCCTTGTTGGTGCCCGAGGCGCCGATCGCTTCCTGCCAGCCGAGGCTGCGATAGGTCGCGGCGAACTGCTGGAACTCCACCGAGGCTTCGATCACCGCGTCGCGCCACTTGCGCCTGGACAGGCGGCCGTTGCCGAAATAGCGCAGCGTGCCGGCGACCGCACCCAGCTGCACGCTCTCGCGTTCGAGGGTCTCGAAGCCGCGGCCGATGATGCATTCGGTGGAACCGCCGCCGATGTCGAGCACCAGCCGCCGGTGTCCCGCCTTGGGCGGCTGCGCATGCGCGACGCCGAGATAGACCAGGCGGGCCTCCTCGCGGCCCGCGACGATCTCGATCGCGTGGCCGAGCGCGGTTTCCGCCGGCATCAGAAAGGCCTGCGGCGCGGCCAGCCGGCGCACGGTATTGGTCGCCACCGCGCGCACGCGGTGCGGGGGGATGTCGCGGATGCGCTGGCCGAAGCGCGCCAGGCACTGCAGCGCGCGCTGGCGGACGCCGGCATCGAGGCCGCCGCGGGCGTCCAGGCCCTCGGCCATGCGCACCGTTTCGCGCAGGCGGTCAACGATCCGCAGCTGGCCCAGGGTGTAGCGCGCCACGACCATGTGGTAGCTGTTGGAGCCGAGGTCTATCGCGGCGAGCATGTCGCCGTCGACCAGCGGCAGGCTCTGCGAGGCGGCGGCGGACGCCGGGCTCACCCGCAGATCTCCGCCAGCAGCGCCGACTGCGCCGAGTGCGGCGCCGCTCCCTCCGCGGGCGACAGCTGCACGTAGCGGCCATCGGCCTGCAGTTCCCAGGCGTTGGTGTTGTCGGCCAGGTAGGTCTCGAGCGCCTCGCTGCGCACGCGCGCGGCGATCGCGGGATCGAGGATCGGGAAGCAGGTCTCGACCCGGCGCAGCAGGTTGCGCTCGAGCCAGTCGGCGCTGGCGCACCAGGTCTCCGGGGTGCCGTCGTTGCCGAACCAGTAGATGCGCGTGTGCTCGAGGAAGCGGCCGACGATCGAACGCACGCGGATGTTGTCCGAGACGCCGGGCACCCCGGGGCGCAGGGTGCAGGCTCCGCGCACGACCAGGTCGATCTGCACGCCGGCCTGCGACGCGGCGTACAGCGCGCGCACCACCTGCGGCTCGTTCAGGGCGTTCATCTTGGCGATGATCCGCGCCGGGCGCCCCGCGGCGGCGAGCTGGGCTTCGCGCTCGATGCGCTCGAGCACGCCGGCGTGCAGGGTGAAGGGCGACTGCAGCAGGCGCTTGAGGCGGATCGCCGGGGCGAGGCCGGAGATCTGCTGGAAGATCTGGTGCACGTCGCCGCCGATATCCGGATCGGCGGTCATCAGACTGAGGTCGGTGTACGCGCGCGCCGTGCCGCTATGGTAGTTGCCGGTGCCCATGTGCACGTAGCGCCGCAGGCGGCGGCCTTCGCGGCGCACCACCAGCAGCATCTTGGCGTGGGTCTTGTAGCCGACCACGCCGTAGACCACCTGCACGCCGGCGTCCTGCAGGCGATCGGCGAGGCCGAGGTTGGCCTCCTCGTCGAAGCGCGCGCGCAACTCGACCACGACCGTCACGTCCTTGCCGTTGCGCGCAGCCTGGACCAGGTGTTCGACGATCGGCGAATCGCGGCCGGTGCGGTAGAGCGTCTGCTTGATCGCGAGCACGCCGGGATCGGCCGCGGCCTGCTTGAGCAGCTCGAGCACCGGGGTGAACGCGTCGAACGGGTGGTGCAGCAGCACGTCGCGGGCGGCGATGCGTTCGAACAGGGCGTCGCTGCCGGCAAGCGGGCGCGGCTGGAAGGGCGGGAACTTGAGCTCCGGACGGTCGGCCTCGTTGTAGACCTGGATCACGCGGTTGAGGTTGACCGGCCCGTTGATGCGATAGACCGCGTTGTCGGGCAGGTCGAAGTTGCGCAGCAGGTCGCGCACGATCGGCTCGGGGCAGTCCGCGGCGATCTCCAGGCGCATCGCGCGCAGGTAGCCGCGGCCGACCAGCTCGTCGCGCAGCGCCAGCGCGAGGTTCTCGACCTCGTCCTCGTCGACGATCAGCTCGGAGTTGCGCGTGACGCGGAACTGGTAGGCGCCGCGCACCGCCATGCCGGGGAACAGGTCCTCGACGAACTCCGAGAGCATCGCCGAGAGGAAGACGAAGTCATGCTCGCCGCCCGAGACGCGTTCGGGCAGGCGGATGATCCGCGGCAGCGAGCGCGGCGCGCGGACGATGGCCAGGTGGCCGCTGCGGCCGAACGCGTCCCTGCCCTTGAGCACGACCACGAGGTTGAGCGACTTGTTGAGGATCTTCGGGAACGGATGCGCCGGGTCCAGGCCCAGCGGCGACAGCACCGGCAGGATCTCCTCGCGGAAGTAGGCGCGCAGCCAGCGGCGCTGGCGCGTGTTCCAGGTCTCGCGCGCCAGCACCCGGATGCCGGCGTCGGCCAGCGCCGGGCGCAGGATCTCGTTCCAGCAGGCGTACTGCGCCGCCACCAGCTCGGCGGTGCGCTCGTGGATGCGGCGCAGTACGGTCGCCGGCGACAGGCCGTCCGGCGCCAGCGGCACCTCGAAGTCCTGCGCATGGCGCACGGTCGCGGCGCGGATCTCGAAGAACTCGTCGAGGTTGGTGCAGGAGATGCACAGGAAGCGCAGGCGCTCGAGCAGCGGGATCGTCGCGTCCTCGGCCTGGGCGAGCACGCGGAAGTTGAAGTCGAGCTGGGACAGCTCCCGGTTGAGGTACAGCGCGGGATCGCGCAGCGGATCGTCCGCGGGCGGCGGGATGGCCGCCGGCGGGGCCGCGGCGGCGGCCCTGGCGCGGGGCGCGCGTCGCTCAGGCGTGCTGGCGGGAGGCGTGCGGGTCTTGCGGGTGCTCATGGGAATCCTTGCTGCGCGGAATGACGCGGCCCGCGCCGAAGCGACAGGTGAAGGTGCTGCCGCGGCCGACCTCGCTGGTGATGTCCAGCCGGGCCTGGTGCAACTGCAGGACGTGCTTGACGATGGCCAGGCCCAGGCCGGTGCCGCCGGTCTCGCGGGTGCGGCTGCTGGAGACGCGATAGAAGCGTTCGGTCAGCCGCGGGAGGTGTGATTCGGGGATGCCGTAGCCGCTGTCCTCGACCGTCAGCGCGACGCCTCCGGCCTCGGCGGGCGCGAAGCGGATCGCGATGCGCCCGCCACTGGGGGTGTAGCGCACCGCGTTGGCGACGAGGTTGGAGAACGCGCTGTGCAGCTCGCGGCCCGAGCCGAGCAGGTCGACGCCGGCCAGGTCTTCGACCACGATCGCATGCCGACCCTGGCTCAGCGCCTCGGCTTCCCGGCGCAGGGTGGACAGCATCGGCCCGACCGCGACGTCCTCGTCGACGAGCGCGTCCTGCGCCTCCAGCCGGGACAGCGCGAGCAGGTCCTCGACCAGCTGGGTCATGCGCTGCGACTGCCGGCGCATCTCGCCGATGATCGGCTCCCACTCCCCGCTGTCGGCGGGATCGAGCATGTCGAGATAGCCATGCACCACGGTCAGCGGCGTGCGCAGTTCATGCGAGACGTTGGCGACGAAGTCGCGGCGCATCTGCTCCAGCCGCATCAGCTTGCCGACGTCGCGCGCGACCAGCAGCCACAGTGCATCGGAGTAGGGAATCAGGCGCAGGCTGATGCGGATCGCGGGATCCGCGGGCGAAGCCGCGTCGACGATCGGCTCCGCATGCCGGCCGGCGCTCAGCCAGTGCGACAGCGGCAGCGGCTGCAGCCGCTCGACCAGGCTCGCGCCCTTGTCGCGGGGATAGCGCAGGCCGAGCAGGGTGCCGGCCGCAGCGTTGCACCAGATCAGGCGCTGGGTGTTGCGGTCCACGACCACGAGCGCGTCTGGCAGCGCGGCGGCGACCGCGCGATAGGCGCGCATCATCTCCACCAGTCGGCGTTCGCGGCCGCGCACCTCGCCACGCGCGCGGTGCAGCAGGCGCTCGACCTGGGTCCAGGCGCCGCCGCCGGGTCGTGGAGGCGGCAGCCGCACGCGCGCGTCGAGGAGGTGGGTGATCCGCTGCAGGCGCAGCAGGTGGCCGGCCAGCAGCGCCAGCGATCCGAGCGCCAGCGCCGGCCAGGGATGGCCCACGGCCAGCCCGACGAGCAGGGAGGCGACAAGGACCAGGGCCAGCGTGGCCAGGGTCCGCTGCCAGGGCGGCTGGAGGGTCGGCGGCATGCCGCCAGTCTAGACCGAGGCGGAGAATCGGTAACCCGCGCCGCGCACCGTCTGCACCATGCCGTCGAGTTCGAACGGCTCGAGCGTCTTGCGCAGGCGGCGGATATGCACGTCGACCGTGCGCTCCTCGACGTAGACGCTGCCGCCCCAGACGTGGTCGAGCAGCTGCGAGCGCATGTAGACGCGGTCCGGGTGGGTCATGAAGAAGTGCAGCAAACGGTATTCGGTGGGGCCGATCGACACCGGCTCGTCGCCGGCGAAGACGCGGTGCGCGGCGCCGTCGATGCGCAGGCCGCCGACCGAAACGCTGCCGTCCTCGTCGTCGTCGCGCGAGCGCCGCATCACCGCGCGGATCCTGGCCAGCAGTTCGCGCGCCGAGAAGGGCTTGACCACGTAGTCGTCGACCCCCGCCTCGAGTCCGCCGACGCGGTCGTTCTCCTCGCCGCGGGCGGTGAGCATGATGATCGGTACCTCGCGCGTCAGCGCTTCGCGGCGCCAGCGCCGGGCGAGCTCGATGCCGGTGGTGCCGGGCAGCATCCAGTCCAGCAGGATCAGGTCGGGAACCCGGTCGGCGATCGCCTCCTGCGCCTGCTGGGCATCCCCGGCATGCACCGGCTCGTAATCGCCCTTGCGCAGGGCGAAGGCGACCATGTCGCGGATGGCGGGTTCGTCGTCGACGATGAGGATGCGCTTCTGCACGCGGTCACCGCTCGCAGTGGGGTCAAGCGCCATTAGACGACGGTTTGGTGACAGTGCGGTGACACTGTCACGGGACTCCGCTGGCGGCTACTTGCGCAGGTCGGGATCGCGGATGCCCTGGCGGCGCAGTTCCAGCACGGTGGGCGTGATCGACGCGATGCGGGCGTCGATGCGCGCACGCGCGTAGTAGTCGAGGTCGTCGCGGCGACGCAGCGTGTTGAGCTGCACCAGGGCCTGCTCGGCGCGACCGTTCAGATAGGCGCTTTCGGCCCAGGCCTCGCCGGCGCGCACGGAGTCGCCGGCGATTTCGCTGGCGCGGGCGAAGGTGCGCTGGAACACCGGATCGTCGCCGGCGCTGGCACTCAGCGGGCGCAGGATGTCCTGCGCGCGGCGCCCGGCCTCGCGGTTGTTGCGCTCGGCCAGCACCTCGGCATAGGCGAGGACCACGGAGCGGTTGCGCGGCATGCTCCGCACCAGGCGTTCGAACCGGGCGTCGGCGGCGGCGTGGCGGCCTTGGCGCGCCTCGGCCTGGGCCAGGCCCAGCTGCAGCCAGGTATCGTCGGGATGCGAGGCCAGCAGCGTCTCGAAGCCACGCGCGGCCTCGGCGCCGTTGCCGGCCAGCAGCTGGGCCACGGCCAGGCCATAGCGCTGCGCGTCATCCAGGGCCACCGAACGTCCCAGCCGTCCGTACTCGCTGATCGCCTCGCTGGGCGTGTTGGCGCTCAGGACCCGCAGGCGCTCGCGCACCCAGCCGAACTGCGCGTTGCCAGTGGCGTCCTCCGCCGCCCCGGCGGGCGCGGCGACCGGACGCAGCCCGGGGGGTAGCAGCGGATTGTTGCCGGCCAGGCCGGACGTGGCGAAGGTGCCGCCCGCGCGGCCGTCGTACTGCTCCGCGAGCTGGCGGGTCTCGCTGATGCGGGTCGTGGTGACCGGGTGCGAGCGCATGTAGTCGGGCAGGCGCTCGCGTTCGCCGCCCTGGTTGGTGCGCGACATCGCCTGCATGCGTTCGAACATCCGCGCCATGGCCGCGGTGTCGTAGCCGCTGCGCGACAGCGTGCGCATGCCGAGGCGGTCGGCTTCGGATTCGTTCGAGCGGGTGTAGTCGATCTGCCGCTGGACGGCCAGGCCCTGCACGCTGGCGATCGCCGCCATGCCGGCATCACCCGCCGAGCTGCTGCCCGACTGGGATGCCACGGCCACCGCGCCCAGCATGGCCAGCAGCAGCGGGACGCTGTCGCGCTGCGCCCGCTCCACGCCGCGCAGCACATGGGCCTGGGTCACGTGCGCGACCTCGTGCGCCAGCACGCCGGCGACCTCGTCCTCGCTCTCCGCCGCCAGCACCAGGCCGGCATTGGTGCCGATATAGCCGCCCAGGGTGGCGAAGGCGTTGATCGAGCGGTCCTTCATCATGAAGAAGGTGAAGGGCTGGGCAGGCTGGTCGCTGGCCGCCGCCAGACGGTTGCCCAGTCCGCGCAGCCAGCTGTCGACCAGCGGATCGTCCAGCACGTAGTCGTAGTGGCGAAGCTGCGCCAGCAGCATCTGCCCGTATTCCTCCTGCTGGGCAGGGGCCAGCAGCGTATGGGCCGAGGAGCCGATGTCGGGCAGGCGCTGCTGCGCGACCGACGGCGCGGACGCGAGGACGAGGACCAGGGCGATGGCGGCGGGAAGCAGGCGCATGCGGAGGCGGAAGGTCCTGTCGAGGGTGGAGGACAGCATGGGGGCGGGCCCGTCCGGCGGAGTGAATAGCCCGTTAATCCATGCGGCCGCGACGCTGCGGGCCAGCAGCCTGCGCTGGATTTCACGCCCGGGGGCCGCACAATCAGACCATCGCAGCCCCCGCAAGTTTCCGGAGACCGACTTGAACGACCCAGCTTCCCCCCAGATCACCCTGTACACCAGCGCCGTGTGCGGCTACTGCGTCGCGGCCAAGAACTTCCTGCGCAGCAAGGGCCTGGAATGGTCGGAGGTGCGCGTGGACCTCGACCCCGCCGAGCGCCAGCGCATGGTCAGCCTGGCTGGCCGTACGTCGGTCCCGCAGATTTTCGTCGGCGACCACCACGTCGGCGGCTACGACGACATGATGGCCCTGCACCGCGCGGGCGGCTTCGAGCCGCTGCTGGGCAAGGGCGCATGAGCGGCGGCGACGCGGACCGGGTCCGCGCCTTCGGTGAATTCCGCGAGCGCATGAACGAGCGCATCCTGGCCGAGCCCAACCAGGTGGTGCGGCGGTTCTTCGCGCTCGACACCCAGGCCTACCAGGCCGGCGTGCTCGACGTGGCGACCAAGGAACTGCTGGGGCTGGTGGCCTCGCTGGTCCTGCGCTGCGACGACTGCATCAGCTACCACGTGGCCAAGTGCCGCGATGCCGGGATCGGCCGCGACGCGATGTTCGAAGCGTTCTCGATCGGCCTGGTGGTGGGCGGCAGCATCGTGATCCCGCATCTGCGCCGCGCGGTCGATTTCCTCGACCAGCTGGAGGCCGGAGCCGATGCGCCGGCGGAGCATTCGCACGACTGATCGCCGGGGCGGACGCCGTCGAGGCGCCCGCCACGGTGGCGCTGCCGGTTGGTCCGATGGGGGTGCTCCGGCCGGAAGACGACGACGTGCGCCGCGCCCGCGTGCCGCCGCAGCCGGCAGGACGGGCCTGCGTTTGGCATAATCGGGCGATGCATTCCGTCCCAGACGCCCCGCCTCGTGCCCGGCGTCCCCCCAGCATGGACCTCTACACAATGACCCAGACAATCACGGTCATCCGCGGCGATGGCATCGGCCCGGAGATCATGGACGCCACCCTGCACGTGCTCGATGCGATGAAGCTCGGGCTCGCGTACGAGGAGGCCGACGCGGGCCTGGTGGCGCTCGAGAAGCACGGCGAGCTGCTGCCGCAGGCGACCCTGGACTCCATCGCCCGCAACCGCGTCGCGCTCAAGAGCCCGCTGACCACGCCCGTGGGCGGTGGCTTCTCGTCGATCAACGTGCAGCTGCGCCGGCACTTCGACCTGTACGCCAACGTGCGGCCGGCGACCTCGTTCCCGAACACCCGCTCGCGCTTCCCCGAGGGCGTGGACATCATCACCGTGCGCGAGAACACCGAGGGCGCCTACACCGCCGAAGGCCAGGAAACCGCGCCGGACGGCAGCTGGGCGGTCTCGATCACCCGCAACACCCGCAAGGGCTCCGAGCGCATCGTGCGCTACGCCTTCGAGCTGGCGCGCCGCGTCGGCCGCAAGAAGGTGACGGTGGTGCACAAGGCCAACATCCTGAAGTCGACCTCGGGCATCTTCCTCAACGCCGCGCGCGACGTGGCC
Organism: Luteimonas sp. MC1750; assembly: GCF_016615955.1. Classification (NCBI taxonomy): domain Bacteria; kingdom Pseudomonadati; phylum Pseudomonadota; class Gammaproteobacteria; order Lysobacterales; family Lysobacteraceae; genus Luteimonas; species Luteimonas sp. MC1750. The sequence continues at coordinate 2,147,574 of NZ_CP067113.1, read as the reverse complement.
AAGGAATACCCCGACATCGAGTGCAACGAGATGATCGTCGACAACTGCTGCATGCAGCTGGTGATGCGTCCCGAGCAGTTCGACGTCATCGTGACCACCAACCTGTTCGGCGACATCATCTCCGACCTCTGCGCCGGCCTGATCGGCGGCTTGGGCCTGATCCCCGGCGCCAACATCGGTCACGACGCGGCGATCTTCGAGGCGGTGCACGGCTCGGCACCTGACATCGCCGGAAAGGGCATCGCCAACCCCTGCGCGCTGCTGCTGGGTGCGGCGCAGATGCTCGACCACATCGGCATGGCCGACCGCGCGGCGCAGCTGCGCGCGGCGATCGTGGCGACGCTGGAAGCCAAGGATTCGCTGACCCCGGACCTGGGTGGCAGCGGCACGACCATGTCCTTCGCGCAGGCGATTGCGAGCCGCGTGGCGGTCTGAGCAACGCGCCAGCCAGCTGGTTCTCGCAGCCGCACTTGGGCGGAGACAGCCGGGAGTCGTTATGGCATCGCGGCTGTAGCCACTCCTGCAGGGAGAGGGCACGGGACTTGATGAAACGGGCGCTTCGGCGCCCGTTTCGTTTCTGGAACACCATCGTCCCGGGCGGCGCCTCGACACGGCCCGGCCGAGGCCCCCACAATCGCCAATCCTTTCATGCGGATAGAGCGATGGAAACCCGCCCCAGCGCGCTCGCGCTGACGCCGCTGCTGCTGTTCCTCGCACTGTTCTTCGGCAGTGGGCTCTATTTCACGTTGCAGGGCGAAGAGATGGGCTTTTACCAGCTGCGTGCACCGGTCGCGATCCTGCCGGCGCTGGCGCTGGCCGCCTGGATCGCCCACCGCCGCGGAGTGAAGCCGGGCGAAACCCTGCTCCGCGGCATGGGCGACCCGAACATCATGACGATGTGCCTGATCTTCCTGCTGGCCGGCGCCTTCGCCTATGTCTCGCAGGCGATCGGCGCGGTGGATGCGGTGGTGTCGCTCGGCATCGGCGCCGTGCCGGCGGGCCTGCTGCTGCCTGGGCTGTTCGTGGTGGCGGCGCTGATCTCGCTGGCCATCGGCACCTCGATGGGCACGATCGCGGCCGTGGTGCCGATCGCGCTGGGCGTGGCCGACGCGTCCGGCCTCGACCGCGCGCTGGTGCTCGGCGCGGTGATCGGTGGGGCGATGTTCGGCGACAACCTGTCGGTGATCTCGGATACCACGATCGCCGCCACCCGCAGCCAGGGCGCCGAGATGCGCGACAAGTTCCGCGAGAACTTCCGCATCGCCCTGCCTGCTGCGCTGCTGACCATCGCGTTGCTGGCCTTCCTGGGCGACCCGGCGCCGGTGACGACCGACGAACCGGTCTCCGCCTGGCTGGTCCTGCCCTACGTGCTGGTGCTGGTCCTGGCCCTGAGCGGGCTGGACGTCATCCTGGTGCTGGGTATCGGGCTGGCGCTCGCGGGGATCTTCGGCCTCCTGCTGGCGCCCGGCTATGACCTGGCGCATCTCGCCGGTGACATCTGGACCGGCTTCGAGGGCATGACCGAAATCCTGCTGCTGTCGCTGCTGATCGGCGGGGTGGGCGCGCTCATGAAGGCCGCGGGTGGGCTGGAGTGGCTGGCACGCGTGATCGCGCGCTTTGCACGCGGACACGCCGGCCGCCGGACCGGCGAGTTCAGCATCGCTGCGCTTTCGGCGACGGCGGACGTGTTCACGGCCAACAACACGGTGGCCATCCTGGTCAGCGGCGACGTCGCGCGCGACATCGCCCGGCGCCACGGCATCAGCCCCCGCCGGGCCGCCAGCGTCCTCGACATCTTCGCCTGCGTGCCCCAGGGGATCCTGCCCTACGGCGCGCAGATCCTGCTTGCCGCCGGCCTGGCCTCGGTCTCTCCGCTGGCCCTGTCCGGCACGGTGTTCTATTGCTGGATCCTGGCCGTGGTGGCCATGGCGTTCATGGCCTGGCCCCGCCGGCAACTTTCGGCCCGGGCGAACATGGAGGACCGGGGGCCGGCGTAGCTGCCAACAGCAGAAGCCTTGCCACGGATTTGCGCGGATCAGAGCGGATTCACGCGGATAAGGCAGGAGCAGGAGTCGGCCTGTCGCGGCATCACGCGCCCGCCTTTTCCCAAAGCTTTGCTCTATCCGCGTGAATCCGCTTTGATCCGCGCAGATCCGTGGCAAACGCTGTTCCACCATGGCTCCAAGGCGCCCAGGAAGAAGGGCGCCCATCGGGCGCCCTTCGGGAATCAAGCTTCGGCGAAGAGGGCTCAGTTGCGCGACTGGAGCTTGGCCAGCAGGCGCAGGAACTCGATGTACAGCCACACCAGGGTGACCATCAGGCCGAACGCGCCGTACCACTCCATGTACTTCGGCGCGCCCTGCTCGGCACCGGTCTCGATGAAGTCGAAGTCCAGCACCAGGTTCAGCGCCGCGATCACGATGACGAACAGGCTGAAGCCGATGCCGACGATGCCGTTGTCGTGGATCATCGGGATGTTGATCCCGAACAGCCCCAGCACGATGGTCGCGAGATAGACCAGCGCGATGCCGCCGGTGGCCGCGACCACGCCCAGCTTGAAGTTCTCGGTGGCCTTGATCCAGCCCGAGCGGTAGGCGAAGAGCAGCGCGAACAGGGTGCCGAACGTCAGCATCACCGCCTGCATGACGATGCCTTCGTACAGGTGGCTGTAGAGCGCCGAGATCGCGCCCAGGAAGAAGCCTTCCACCAGGGCGTACATCGGCGCGGTGACCGGCGCCCATTCCTTCTTGAACACCGTGACCAGGGCCAGGATGAAGCCGCCGATCGCGCCGCCCCACACATAGATGGAGAAGCCGGGTGCGAGCTCGCCGGCGGCGGTGAAGGCCTGGCTCCAGGCGAAGGCCGCGGTCAGCACGGTGAGCAACAGCAGGAAGGCGGTCTTGTTGACCGTGCCGTTGATCGTCATGGCCCCGGCGTCACGCGACACCACGGTGCCGCTGCCGAGGTCGAGAAACGTGGAGTCGGACAGGACCGGATTGCCGCTGCGCATGGATTCCCCCAGGGGTTCAGTGAACATTGCCAGGGGCGAGGATACACGGCGCCGCGCGGCGGACGCGTCGGGGTGGTGCGAAAGGGGGGACTCGAACCCCCACGCCTTGCGGCACTGGTACCTAAAACCAGGGCGTCTACCAATTCCGCCACTTTCGCGCTGGCCCGCAGCCGTCCCGCGGACAAAAAAACGCCCGGCAGGGCCGGGCGCTTCGGGTTTGGTGGGCCGTCAAGGATTCGAACCTTGGACCTATTGATTAAGAGTCAACTGCTCTACCAACTGAGCTAACGGCCCCGAGCGGGAAATCCTACCAAACCGATGGCCGGTCGATCAACACTTGACCGCCATGCGGGGGGAAACTGGGGTGGAAGACGGGATTTGAACCCGCGACCCCCGGAATCACAATCCGGTGCTCTAACCAACTGAGCTACATCCACCATTGGAACCTGCCGACATCGCCGGCTGGCCGGCCATTGTAGCGCGGTCACGCGGAAAAGTGCCACGTGTGCGGACCGGCATGGCGCGCCCGGCAGGACTCGAACCTGCAACCACCGGCTTAGAAGGCCGGTGCTCTATCCGGTTGAGCTACGGGCGCGGAGTGGTCGGGGTAGAGGGATTCGAACCCCCGACATCCTGCTCCCAAAGCAGGCGCGCTACCAGACTGCGCTATACCCCGACGGATGCGGCGCGGGCCCGCAGGCAGGCCGTCCGCAGGGCATTGTCGGGAGCGCCCCGGGAGGTGTCAACGCGCGGTGCTGGCGGCATCCGCCGGATTCCGCCAAAATATCCCGTTCCGTCGCCGGACGCGGGCACAGCCCGGCAGGCCGGCCAACCAGACAATCAATGCCCGCGGCCATCGCCGCGGCGGCAGGAGTGGGTATGCAAGTTTCAGTCGAGACCGTCGGCAACCTCGGGCGCAGGATGACCATCAACCTGCCGGCCGACCGCCTGCAGGACCAGGTGGGCGGCCGCCTGCGCGAAATCGCCCGCACCGCGCGCATCAAGGGCTTCCGCCCCGGCAAGGTGCCCGCGAAGGTGATCGAGCAGCGCTTCGGCCAGCAGGTGCGCAGCGAAGTGCGCGACGGCCTGCTGCGCGAGGGCTTCGATGGCGCCCTGCGCGACAACGCGCTGCGCATCGCCGGCCAGCCGAAGATCGAGCCGGCCGAGGGCGACGACCTGGCCTACGTGGCGACGTTCGAGGTGGTGCCGGACTTCGGCGACCTCGACGTCTCGGGCCTGAAGGTCGAGCGCGCGGTGGCCGAGGTCACCGAGGAAGACATCGACCGCATGATCGAGAACCTGCGCCAGCAGCGCCGCAGCTGGTCGGCGGTCAACCGCCCGGCCAAGGAAGGCGACGCGGTCGACATCGAAACCTGGTCCGAGGTCGAGGACGCGCGCCTGCCGGCCGAAGGCGTCGAGCGCGGCGTCTCGGTGATCGGCTCGGGCGCGATGCTTCCCGACATCGAACAGGCGCTGGTCGGCATGTCCACCGGCGACGAGAAGGACATCGAGGTGGCGTTCCCGGCCGAGTGGCGGGTGCCCGAGCTCGCCGGCAAGACCGCCCGGGTGCACCTGAAGGCCGAGCAGGTGTCCGAGGCGATGCTGCCCGAGGCCGACGCGGCGTTCATCCGCAGCTTCGGCGTCAAGAGCGGCGAGATGGAGCAGTTCCGCTCGGATATCCGCACCAACCTCGAGCGCGAACTGAAGGGCGCGCTGATGAACCGCCTGCGCCGCGCCGTCGGCGAGCAGCTGGTCGAGGCCTTCGCCTCGGTCGAGCTGCCGCCGAACCTGGTGGAGCAGGAGGCCCATGCGCTGGTCGCGCAGGTGGCCGAGCAGGCCCGCCGCCAGGGCCGCCCGTCGCAGCCCCCGGCCGACGCGCACCAGAACTTCATCGAGCCTGCGCGCAAGCGCGTGCTGGTCGGCCTGCTGGTCGGCGAGGTCGCGCGCAAGCACCAGCTGGTGCTCGACCGCAAGCGCCTGGACGAGACCCTGCGCCTGATCGCCTCGACCTACGAAGAGCCGCAGCAGGTCATTGACTTGTACCGGAACGATCCCCAGCTTATGGGTGGACTGCAGAACCGGGTGATGGAGGAGCAGGTGATCGACTGGATCGCCGAGCGCGCCGAACACACCGACCAGCAGCTGACCTTCCAGGAGGCGATCGCGCCGCAGGCGTGACGCGTCCGCTGACACAGGATTGACATGAGCATCCAGACCCGGGCCCTGAACCTCGTTCCGATGGTGGTCGAACAGACCAGCCGCGGCGAGCGCGCGTACGACATCTACTCGCGCCTGCTGAAGGAGCGGGTGATCTTCCTCGTGGGCCCGATCGACGACCACGTGGCCAACGTCATCGTGGCGCAGATGCTCTTCCTCGAGGCCGAGAACCCCGAGAAGGACATCAACCTGTACATCAACTCGCCGGGCGGAATCGTCACGGCGGGCATGGCGATCTACGACACCATGCAGTTCATCAAGCCCGACGTGAGCACGATCTGCGTCGGCCAGGCGGCCAGCATGGGCGCGCTGCTGCTCGCCTCCGGCGCGGCCGGCAAGCGCTACGCACTGCCGAACTCGCGGGTGATGATCCACCAGCCCCTGGGCGGCTTCCAGGGCCAGGCCACGGACATCGAGATCCACGCCCGTGAGATCCTGTCGATGAAGCAGAACCTGAACGCGATCCTGGCCCGCCACACCGGCCAGTCGATCGAAACCGTCGCGCACGACACCGAGCGCGACAACTTCAAGAGCGCCGAGGCCGCGCGTGAATACGGCCTGGTGGACCAGGTGCTCGAGCGCCGCCCGGAAGACTCGATCCAGCCCGCCTGACCGGCTGGCCGACCGGCCACACCACGCCGCGGTCCGTCCGCGGCGGCCCGGGCCCCGCCGCGCTTGCGGCAAGGGGCCCGGGTGCTATTCTCGACCCGACACTCCGATACACCGATTGGCGAAGGCATGACCGAAGACAGACAGGGCCGTTCCGGCGACAGCAGCAAGATCCTCTACTGCTCGTTCTGCGGGAAGAGCCAGCATGAGGTCCGCAAGCTGATCGCGGGCCCGAGCGTGTTCATCTGCGATGAATGCGTCGAGCTGTGCAACGACATCATCCGCGAGGAACTCGAGGAGAAGGCGCAGAGTGCGCGCAGCTCGCTGCCCAAGCCGAAGGAGATCCTCGAGGTCCTCGACCAGTACGTGATCGGGCAGCAGCGGGCGAAGAAGACGCTCGCGGTGGCGGTGTACAACCACTACAAGCGCATCGAGAGCCGGCAGAAGAACGACGAGGTCGAGCTGGCCAAGTCGAACATCCTGCTCGTGGGCCCGACCGGCTCCGGCAAGACGCTCCTGGCCGAGACCCTGGCGCGCATGTTGAACGTGCCGTTCACCATGGCCGATGCCACGACGCTGACCGAAGCCGGCTATGTCGGCGAGGACGTCGAAAACATCATCCAGAAGCTGCTGCAGAAGTGCGATTACGACGTCGAGAAGGCGCAGCAGGGCATCGTCTACATCGACGAGATCGACAAGATCTCGCGCAAGAGCGAGAACCCGTCGATCACCCGCGATGTCTCGGGCGAGGGCGTGCAGCAGGCGCTGCTGAAGCTCATCGAAGGCACGGTCGCCAGCGTCCCGCCGCAGGGCGGTCGCAAGCACCCGCAGCAGGAATTCCTGCAGGTTGATACGCGCAATATCCTGTTCATCGTCGGTGGCGCGTTCGCCGGCCTGGACAAGATCATCCAGGCCCGGTCCACCGAGGCCGGCGGCATCGGCTTCGGCGCCAAGCTCAAGAGCTCCGAGCGCAAGGCCGAAGTCGGCAAGGTGCTGGCCGAGGTCGAGCCCGAGGACCTGATCAAGTTCGGCCTGATCCCCGAGTTCGTCGGCCGCCTGCCGGTGGTCGCGACGCTCGAGGAGCTCGACGAGGCCGCGCTGGTCAAGATCCTGTCGGAGCCGAAGAACGCCATCACCAAGCAGTTCCGCAAGCTGTTCGAGATGGAGGGCGTGGAACTGGAGTTCCGGCCCGACGCGCTTGCCGCCATCGCGCGCAAGGCGCTCAAGCGCAAGACCGGCGCCCGTGGCCTGCGCACCATCGTCGAATCGGTGCTGCTGGACACGATGTACGACCTGCCGTCGCAGGAAAACGTGAGCAAGGTCGTGGTCGACGAGTCGGTGATCGAGCACAAGTCCGATCCCTATCTCATCTACGAGACGCCTGCCGCTCCGCCGGCCAAGGCCGCATCCGGAGACTGATCCGTCCCGGGCCTGCACCCGCTCGATCCTGTAGGAGCGGCTACAGCCGCGATCGCGGAAAGTCGCGCTCGCGGACGAGTGGTAGATCCCCGACGAGCCGTGGATCCCGGATCGCGATCGCGGCTGTAGCCGCTCCTGCAGGGATTCCCGCGGGCGAATTCCGCCTGCCTCCAGACTGAACGCCAGCTTCCCCGCGACCTGTCCGGGCGACACTCGGCAGTGCTTGCAAGGACCACCGTCGGGCCCCATAACGGGACGCATGCGGCAACCAGCCGCCCGCCATCCCAGGAGTCCCGATGAGCACCTCCCAGCCCACCACCATCGACCTGCCGGTCCTGCCGTTGCGCGACGTCGTGGTGTTCCCGCACATGGTCATCCCGCTGTTCGTGGGTCGCGACAAGTCGATCCGCGCGCTCGACCTGGCGATGGAGGGTGACAAGCGGGTCCTGCTGGTGGCACAGAAATCCGCCGAGACCGACGATCCGGGTGCCGACGACCTGCACCCGGTGGGCACGCTCGCCCAGGTGCTGCAGCTGCTGAAGCTTCCCGACGGCACGATCAAGGTGCTGGTGGAGGGCGTCGCGCGCGCGACCGTCGACACCGTGCGCGAGGTCGACGGCACGCTCTCGGGCACGGGCACGGTGGTGGAGCCGGTCGACGACCGCGAGGCGCGCGAGATCGAGGCGATCGCCCGCTCGCTGATGGGCCTGTTCGAGCAGTACGTGAAGACCAACCGCAAGCTGCCGCCCGAGCTGCTGCAGACGCTCGCCGGCATCGACGAACCCTCGCGCCTGGCCGACACCGTCGCCGCGCACCTGGGCGTGCGCCTGGGCGAGAAGCAGAAGCTGCTGGAGACCTTCGGCACCGCCGAGCGCCTCGAGATGCTGGTCGGCCTGGTCGACGGCGAGATCGACGTGCAGCAGATGGAAAAGCGCATCCGCGGCCGCGTGAAGTCGCAGATGGAGAAGTCGCAGCGCGAGTACTACCTCAACGAGCAGATGAAGGCGATCCAGAAGGAACTGGGCGACATGGACGACGCGCCCAACGACCTGGAGGAGCTGGCGCGCAGGATCGCCGCGGCCGGCATGCCCAAGCCTGTCGAGACCAAGGCGAAGTCCGAGCTCAACAAGCTCAAGCAGATGTCGCCGATGGCGGCCGAGGCCGCGGTGGTGCGCAACTACCTGGACTGGCTGCTCGGCGTGCCGTGGAAGAAGCGCAGCAAGGTGCGCAAGGACCTGAAGGTCGCGCAGGACGTGCTCGACGCCGACCACTACGGACTGGAGAAGGTGAAGGACCGCATCCTCGAATACCTCGCGGTGCAGTCGCGCGTGTCCAAGATGAAGGGGCCGATCCTGTGTCTGGTGGGGCCGCCCGGCGTGGGCAAGACCTCGCTCGGCCAGTCGATCGCCAAGGCGACCAACCGCAAGTTCGTGCGCATGTCGCTGGGCGGCGTGCGCGACGAGGCCGAGATCCGCGGGCATCGCCGTACCTACGTCGGCTCGATGCCCGGGCGCATCGTGCAGAACCTCAACAAGGCCGGCGCGAAGAACCCGCTGTTCGTGCTCGACGAGATCGACAAGATGTCGATGGACTTCCGCGGCGACCCGTCCTCGGCGCTGCTCGAAGTGCTCGATCCCGAGCAGAACAACGCGTTCAACGACCACTACCTCGAGGTCGACCTCGACCTGTCGGAAGTGATGTTCGTGGCGACCTCGAACTCGCTCAACATCCCCGGTCCGCTGCTCGACCGCATGGAAGTGATCCGCATCCCCGGTTACACCGAGGAGGAGAAGATCAAGATCGCCATGCGCTACCTGCTGCCGAAGCAGATCAAGGCCAACGGCCTGCGCGAGGGCGAGCTCAAGGTGGCCGAGGAGGCGATCCAGGACATCGTGCGCTACTACACGCGCGAATCCGGCGTGCGCAGCCTCGAACGCGAAATCGCCAAGATCTGCCGCAAGGTGGTGAAGGAGGTCGCGCTGGCCGGCCCGCAGAAGAAGAAGCCGCGCGCGCTCAGCGTGAACTCCAAGAACCTGGACAAGTACCTGGGCGTGCAGCGCTACGACTTCGGCCGCGCCGAGCAGGACAACGAGATCGGCCTGGTGACCGGCCTGGCCTGGACCGAGGTCGGCGGCGACCTGCTGCAGATCGAATCGACGCTGGTCCCGGGCAAGGGCCAGCTGACGCTGACCGGCCAACTGGGCAACGTCATGAAGGAGTCGGCGTCCGCGGCGTTGTCGGTGGTGCGCGCGCGCGCCGAGCGCTTCGGCCTGGAGCTCGACTTCCTGCAGAAGCATGACGTGCACGTCCATGTACCCGACGGCGCGACGCCCAAGGACGGTCCGAGCGCGGGCATCGCCATGGCGACCTCGCTGGTGTCGACGCTGACCAAGGTGCCGGTGCGCGCGGACGTGGCGATGACCGGCGAGATCACTCTGCGTGGCAAGGTGACCGCCATCGGCGGGCTGAAGGAGAAGCTGCTCGCGGCGCTCCGTGGCGGCATCACCACCGTCATCATCCCGGAGGAAAACCGCAAGGATCTTGCCGATATCCCGAAGAACGTCACCGATGGCATGAAGATCGTGCCGGTCAAGTGGATCGACGAAGTGCTCGATCTCGCGCTGGAACGCCCGCTGCCGCCGGTCAAGCAACCCGGCGCGGTGGTCGCGCAGACCACGCGCGCAACCCGCAAGCCGTCGTCGCGCGCGGCGGTCAAGCACTGACGGAGCGCACGTTTTTCTTGCGTGGGTGCGGGCGCGCTGGTATAAAGTCGCGCTCGCATCGACGGCCGCTGGCCGCACGCGAACCCGGAGCCGCCGGCGGTCAACACCGCCCGCACGCCCGCCACCACACGAGCGGCCTTGTGCTGCGCAGGAGCACCGAATAGATGAACAAGAATGATCTGGTCCAGGCCGTTGCCGACGAGGCCAACCTGTCCAAGGCCGATGCCGCGCGCGCTGTCGACGCGGTGCTGTCGTCGGTGGGCACGGCGCTGAAGCAGGGCGACACCGTGGCCCTGGTGGGCTTCGGTACCTTCCAGGTCAAGGAGCGCGCCGCGCGCACGGGCCGCAATCCGCGTACCGGTGAAGAGATTGCGATCGCCGCTTCGAAAAATCCTGTCTTCAAGGCTGGCAAAGCGCTGAAGGATGCAGTAAACTAAGCGGCCCGCATGGGTGCTTAGCTCAGCGGTAGAGCGTCTCCCTTACACGGAGAGGGTCGGGGGTTCGATCCCCTCAGCACCCACCAGGGTCTGACGTTCGCAACAGGTTCGACGACGCGGAGTGGTAGTTCAGTTGGTTAGAATGCTGGCCTGTCACGCCGGAGGTCGCGGGTTCGAGTCCCGTCCACTCCGCCAGTCACACCAGGAAGGCGCCCGAAAGGGCGCCTTTCTTCTTTTCCGCGCCGCGGGGCCGTAGCGCCCGGCCATGCGCTAGACTGCGCGGCTACGTCCAACGCGCGCCCTGACATGCTGCAAGCACTTCGAGACAAGACCTCCGGCTGGATCGCCATCGCGATCGTCATCATGCTGGCGATCCCGTTCGCCTTCTTCGGCATGGAGCAGTACCTGTTCCAGAACTCCGCGAACTACGCGGCGAAGGTCGAATCCCCGCCGTCGTGGTGGCGTTCGGCGCCGGACGTCTGGCCGGTGCGCAAGGCGGTGTGGGTGTCGCGCGAAGTGACGCCGGAGGAGTTCCGCCAGGAATTCGAGATGGCGCGCCAGCAGGCGCGCGCGACCCAGGGCGAGGCATTCGACGCGCGCGCGTTCGAGCAGGTGGACAGCAAGCTGGCCGTGCTCGACCAGCTGATCGACCGCGCCGTGCTCGGCCTCGCCGCCGAGCGCGCGGGCGTCGCCGTGGGCGACGACCAGGTGCGGGACGTGCTGCAGGCGATGCCCGAATTCCAGGTCGAGGGCCGCTTCGATCCGCAGCGCTACCAGATGCTGCTGCAGTCGCGGGTGCCGGCGCAGACGCCGCGCCAGCACCAGGACGAGCTCCGCGCGCGCCTGCAGATGGTGCTGCTGCCGAGCCGCGTCGCCGCGACCGCATTCGCCAGCGAGGGCCAGGTCACCCGCATCATGGAGCTGCTTGGCCAGCAGCGCGATGCTTCGGTCGCGCTGCTCCCGGCGCCCGCAGCCGACACCGCCGCGGTCTCCGCGACCGAGCTGCAGGCCTGGTACGACGCACACCGCGGCGAATACCGCGCGCCCGAGCAGGTCTCGATCGAGTACGTCGAGATCAGCCCCGGGGACGTGCCCGCGGCCCAGCCGGCCGACGAGGCGACCCTGCGCACCCGCTACGAGCAGGAGAAGGCGCGCTTCGTCGAGCCCGAGCAGCGCCTGGTCTCGCACATCCTGGTGCGCGTGCCCGAGGGCGCCGACGCCGCCGCGCGCGACGCGGCCAAGGCGCGCGCGGATGCGATCGCCGCCAAGGCGCGCGCCGAGGGCGCCGACTTCGCCGCGATCGCCGAGCAGGAATCCGACGACGAAGGCTCGAAGGCCGCCGGTGGCGACCTCGGCTGGCTGGAGCGCGGCATCATGGGCGAGAGCTTCGATGCCGCGGTGGCGGCCGTCGAGCCCGGCGTGCCGAGCGCGCCCGTGCTGACCGATTTCGGCTGGCACGTGCTGCTGGTGCGCGAGGTGCGCGAAGGCCAGGAAGTGTCGTTCGAGGACGCCCGCGAGCAGCTCGCCGCCACCCAGGCGGTCAGCGACGGCGAGCGCGCCTTCAACGAGCTGATCGGCCGCCTGGTGGACCAGGTCTACCGCAATCCCAGCTCGCTGGGTCCGGCCGCGCGCGAGGCGGGCCTTCCGGTGCAGAAGGCCGGACCGTTCATCCGTGGCGGCGGGGAAGGCATCGCCGCGAACCCGCTGGTGCAGCGCGCCGCGTTCTCCGACGCGCTGGTGCAGGACGGCACGGTCAGCGACCCCATCGAGCTGGGCACCAACCACAGCGTGCTGATCCGGGTCACCGCGCACGATCCGGAGCGCGAGCGCCCGTTGGCCGACGTCCGCGACGAGGTGGTGGCCGCGGTGCGCGCCGACCGCGCACGCAAGGCCGTGCTGGCCCAGGCGGATGCCGCGGTGGCGGAGGTGTCGGCTGGCAAGCCGCTGTCCGAGGTGGCCGCTGCGCAGGGCTGGATGCACATGCCGATGCCGGGTACGCCGCGCGGCATGCCGATGCCGTCGGCCGAAGCCAACGAGGCCATCTTCGCCGCGCCGATCCCGGCGGACGGCAAGGTCTCGGCCGGCCGGGTCCTGCAGGAGGACGGCAGCGTGGTCGTCTATGCGGTGGAAAAGGTCACGCCGGGCGACGTCGCCTCGGCCAGCGCCGAAGAACGCACGATGCTGCAGGCCCAGCTCGCGCGCATGGCGGGCGACGAGGATGCCATGGCGCTGATGCGGGCGCTGCGCCAGCGCATGCGCGTCACCACCGTGGAAGCGCGCCTCTAAGGCCCGCGGCGCCGCGCTGCCGCTCCCTGCGCGCGGCTTCCCACACCGCACAAACGAAGAAGCCCGGCACTGCCGGGCTTCTTCGTTCCAGGCCATCCGCAACGCCGCAGGGCGCGGCGGCGCGGTGGCCGGGTTCACTCCGCGGCGGCGTCGCCCGCAGGCTCTTCCAGGCCGGTCATGCTGACGATGTTGTAGCCCGCATCGACGTAGGTGACCTCGCCGGTGATGCCCGACGCCAGGTCCGAGCACAGGAAGGCGGCCACGTTGCCGACGTCCTCGATGCTGACCGTGCGGCGCAGGGGCGCATGCGATTCGACGTGGCCGAGGATCTTGCGGAAGCCGCCGATGCCCGCTGCGGCCAGGGTCTTGATCGGGCCTGCGGAGATCGCGTTGACGCGGGTGCCTTCGGGGCCGAGGTTGTAGGCCAGGTAGCGCATCGTCGCCTCGAGGCTGGCCTTGGCCACGCCCATGACGTTGTAGCTGGGGAGGGTGCGCACGGCGCCGAGGTAGCTCAGGGTCAGCACGGCGCCGTTGCGGCCCTGCATCGCCGGGCGCGCGCCCTTGGCCAGCGCGGCCAGCGAGTAGGCGGAAATGTCCTGCGCGATCGAGAAGGCGTCGCGCGTCAGGCCGTCCAGGAACTGCCCGGCGATCGCCTCGCGCGGGGCGAAGGCGATGGCGTGGATCAGGATGTCGAAGCCGTCCGGCCAGTGCTTGCCGAGGTCGGCGAACAGGGCATCGATCTGCGCGTCGTCGGTGACGTCCAGCGGGAAGACCGGGCCGCCGCCCAGGCGCGCCGCAACGTCCTCGACGCGCGACTTGAGCTTCTCGTTCTGGTAGGTGAAGGCCAGCTCCGCACCTTCGCGGTGCATGGCCTCGGCAATGCCGTTGGCGATGGAGCGCTGGCTGGCGATGCCGGTGATGAGTGCGCGCTTGCCCTGCAGGAATCCCATGGTGTGTTCGACCCGGTGGAGTGGGCCGGCTAGTTTGCCACGCCGGCTGCCGCCGGGGTCGCGGCGGCGGCGCGGGGCACCAGGATCTTCCGGCCGGGCGGCGCGCCGGTCGACAGCGCCGGATTGAGCCGGCGCAGGCGGGCCGGATCCAGGCCGTTGCGCCTGGCATAGCCGTCGAGGCCCGCGGGCTCATTGTCCAGGTCGACCGCCACCAGGCGCGCCACCGGGCGATCGAGCGACTCCGTCCACGCCGCGTCGCGACCGGCTTCGACCATCAGGCAGGACAGCGCATGCAGCTTGCGGACATAGGAGCGCGTGATGCCGGCGAGGCTTTCGAGGCCTTCGGGATCGGCGTCGGCCGCGCGCTGGCCGTGGCGGCGCAGGGCGCCGAGCACGCGGTACTCGCCGGCGTTGAACGCCATCACCGCCAGTCGCCAGTCGCCGGCGAACATGCCATGCAGGGTCTTCAGGTAGCGCACGGCCGCGCGCGTGGCGTCGACCGGCGACAGGCGGCCGTCGTAGCCGCTGCGCACCGGGATGTCGTGGTTGCGCGCGGTCACCGCGATGAACTGCCACAGGCCGGCCGGACCACTGCCGCTGCGCGCGCCGGGCCGGTAGCCGCTTTCGACGAAGGGAATGAGCGCGTACTCGGTCGGCAAGTGCGCCGCGCGCAGCGCCTCGACCACGTAACCGAAGAGCGGCAGCACTTCGCCCTCGGTGGACACCAGCTGGTCGGGGACGTGGGCGAAATGCTGGCGCCAGCGGGGACTCGCGTCCTCGCAGGCCGGCTGGGCCAGGCCCTCGACGAAGCGCTGGTAGATCGCGACTCCGCTGGTCGCCGGCAGCGCCGCGGGCACGGCCGCCGCGTTGCCGGTGGGCGGAGGGGCGACAGGCGTGCCTTCAGAAGCTTCCGGGCCCGGAGGCGGCGGGTCCAGGGCCGCCCTGGCCTCCGCCACCACCTTGCCGGCCGCTGCATCGCCAGCCGCGGCATCGCCCGCGACCGCATCGCCAGCCGCGACCGGTCCCGCGGTCAGCGCCAGCAACAGCGCCGCCGCGGCGAGGGCGCCCCCCCTCATGCGCGGAATCCGTCCTTCCAGCGCCGCAGCGCGGCGAACGCATCGACGCGGCCCAGCGCGTCATGGCCGGCCCAGGCGGCGATCGACGCGCGCACGGCGGGTGCGTCCACGCGCAGGAACGGGTTGCAGGCGCGCTCGTCGGCGAGCGTGACGGGAAGCGTGGGCAGGGAGTTCTGGCGCAAGGCAGCCACCTCTTCGCTGCGGCGCTCGAGCGCCGGATTGTCGGGGTCGGCCGCCCGCGCAAAGGCGGCGTTCGACTGCGTGTACTCGTGCCCGCAGCACACCAGGGTGTCTCCGGGAAGCGCCGCCAGCCGGTCGAGCGAGGCCAGCATCTGCGCCGGCGTACCCTCGAACAGCCGGCCGCAACCGAGACTGAACAGCGTGTCGCCGCAAAACAAGAGCCCATGGCCCTGGAATGCGATGTGGCTCACGGTATGGCCGGGGACCGGCAGCACTTCGAAGTCATGCCCGGCCACGTCGATGCGGTCGCCGCCAGACACCCGGCGCGAGGCGAACGGGATGCGCGGGTCTTCCGGCGCGATCACCTCGAGCCCGGGCCAGCGCGCCCGCAGCGCGGCCACGCCGCCGATGTGGTCGTCGTGGTGATGGGTGAGCAGCACGGCGTCGGGCTGCCAGTCACCGGCTTCCGCCGCCTCGAGCACCGGCGCGGCGTCGCCTGGATCCACCAGCACGCAGCCCCGGCCGGGGACGGCGGGCAGCAGCCAGATGTAGTTGTCGGCGAAGGCCGGGATCGGAACCGGAGTCATGTGCAGGGCGCGTGGGCCGGAGCTGGCGTCTAGAATGGCGACCATGCCCCTCCGTTCCCGACCCGGTCAACCCGACGCCGCCCAGGCCTGGTTCGCCTCCAGCGAAGGCGCGGCGCTGCTCGACAGCGAACGCTCCGCCATCGTCGGCGCGCTGGCCGAGCGCCCGGCGCAGCACTGGCTGTGGCTGGCGCCGCTGCCGCCCGAGCGCCCCGAAGGGGGGCGCGGACTCGCGCTGTACCCGCGCGGCGAGCGCTTCGGGGGCGACGTGGCCTGCAGCCTGCCGCTGCCCTTGCCCAGCGGGACCTTCGGGACCGTCGTGCTGCAGCACGTGGCGGCGCCCGGCGCGCCCGGCAGCGCGCTGCTGGAAGAGGTCGAGCGCCTGCTCCTGCCCGGCGGCCGGGTCCTGCTGTTCGCGCTGAACCCGCTGTCGCCCTACCGCTGGCGCTGGCGCGGTCACGGCCTTCGCGCCGCCGAGCCCCTGTCCTGGCGGCGCCTGCTGCGCCGTGCCGGCCTTGAACCCGGTGCGGTGTCCGAGGGCATGGGGCCGCTCTGGGAGCCGGTGGTCGAGGCGCGCCGCCGCGAGGGTGCTGGCCTGCGCGCGGCCTACCTGCTGCGCGCGGACAAGCGCAGCCTGCCGCTGACCCCGATCCGTCCGCGCCGGCTGCTGCCGGTGGCCCGGGGGGCCGCCACGGCATGAAGGCGATCGAGGTGCACACCGACGGGGCCTGCCTGGGCAATCCCGGCCCCGGCGGCTGGGCCGCGCTGCTGCGCTACGGCGCCCGCGAGCGGGAGCTGGTCGGCGGCGAGGCCGAGACCACCAACAACCGCATGGAGCTCATGGCGGCGATCGTCGCCCTGGAAACCCTGACCGAGGACTGCGAAGTCACCCTGCACACCGACTCGCAGTACGTCCGCAAGGGCATCACCGAATGGATGCGCAACTGGGTCCGCCGCGGCTGGAAGACCGCCGGCGGCGACCCGGTGAAGAACCGTGACCTCTGGGAGCGCCTGCACGCCGCCACCGCCCGCCATGCCATCGACTGGCGCTGGGTGAAGGGGCACTCGGGCGATCCGGACAACGAGCGCGTCGATGTCCTGGCGCGCAATGAGGCCATCCGCTTCCGCGCCGTCGCGCGTTGAACCGACCCGACAACCAGAGGCAAGCCGACCCACCGATGCGCCAGATCGTCCTCGACACCGAAACCACCGGCCTGGAATGGCGCAAGGGCAACCGCGTCGTGGAGATCGGCTGCGTCGAGCTGGTGGAACGCCGTCCCACCGGCCGCACCTGGCACCACTACGTCTACCCGGATCGCGAGTTCGAACCTGGCGCACAGGAGGTGACCGGGCTGACCCTCGACTTCCTGGCCGACAAGCCGCGGTTCGCGGCCATCGCCGACGAGTTCCTGGCCTTCATCGCCGGTGCCGAACTGGTCATCCACAACGCGGCGTTCGACGTCGGCTTCCTCGACCACGAGCTGTCGCTGCTGGACGGCGGCCGCACCATCGGCGGGTGCGCCTCGGTGCTCGACTCGCTCGAGCTGGCGCGCCAGCGCTTCCCGGGGCAGCGCAACTCGCTGGACGCCCTTTGCCGGCGGCTGGGCGTGGACAACGCCCATCGCCAGCTGCACGGCGCGCTGCTCGACGCCCAGCTGCTGGCCGAGGTCTACCTCGCGCTGACCGCGGGCCAGACCGAGCTCGGCCTGGCCGGGCCGTCGCCGGCGGACCAGGCGGTGGTGCGCCTCGACCTGCCGCGCGCGGGAGCGCTGGCTCCCCGCCCGCGGGTCGCGGTGCTGGAGGACGAAGTGGCGGCGCATCTTGCACGCGTCGCGGCGATCCGCGGCCGCGCCGGGCTGGCGCTGTGGGATGAACCCGAAGAGGCGACGCGGGCGGCCGAGATCGCCTGAGGCGGATGTCGCGCAGGCGCGGGCCGGTGTGCGTCCCCGGCCGTTCGCCGCAGTCGGCGCCGACAGCCGTCAGTGGCGCCGGACCAGTACCACGGTCACGTTGTCGGAGCCGCCGCCATCGAGGGCCGCGGCCACCAGCCCGTCCACGCATTCCTGTGCGCTGCATTCGCCGTGCGCCAGCACGCGTGCGATCGCGCGGTCGTCCACTTCCTCGGTGAGGCCGTCGCTGCACAGCAGCAGCTGCATGCCGGGGGCAAGCTCGCCGGACATGGTCTCGACGTTGAGCGCCTGCGGTTCCGTCACGCCCAAGGCCTGGGTGACCACGTTGCGCTGCGGATGGCTGCGCGCCTGGTCGATGCTGATCGCGCCCTGGGTGATCAACTCCTGCACGTAGCTGTGGTCCTGGGACAGCTGGGCCAGCTTGCCGTCGCGCCAGAGGTAGACGCGGCTGTCGCCGACCCAGGCGACCTCGAAGCGGCTTCCGTTCACCCGCGCGGCCACCACCGTGGTGCCCATCGGCAGCGCGTCCTGGCGGCGACGCGAGGCCGTGATGATCTCCTCGTCGGCGATGCGGATGGCCTGCGACAGCGGCGTGCCCTGCCGGGTCTCGCGCACGATCGCCTCGCGCGCGAGCGCGCTGGCCACTTCGCCATATTCATGGCCCCCCATGCCGTCGGCGACCAGCCACAGCCCCAGTTCGCTGTCACCGTAGTAGGTGTCTTCGTTGAGCTCGCGGCGCAGGCCGACGTGCGTGAGATGGCCGAATTCGATCATGCGCAGGCCGCGTCGGTTCCCGGGAGGGCTGGATGGGAGAACGGCGGCGGCAGTCGATGGAGGTCAGCTGGCATGCAGTACGAGGGCGCGGCGGCGTCGGGGATGATGATGGTATACGCGGAGTGGAGGTGGTGTGGGAGTGGACGATGGTGCAGGGCTGTCGCTGGGCAGGGAAACCGCAGCCCGGAATGTCCAGGGGGGATTGCGCCGGGGGGGATGGCCCGGCCTGCGGCCGGGCGCCCTACGGCGCTTCGCGCCTTCGGGTCGAACCGGATGGTTGAATCAAACTCCCCCCTCTCCGCCAGATACGCAAAAACCCCCTTTCGGGGGCTTTTGCGTATCTGGCGGAGAGGGGGGGATTCGAACCCCCGAGGCGCTATAAACGCCTGCCTGATTTCGAGTCAGGTACATTCAACCGCTCTGCCACCTCTCCGGGGTGTCCCGACCACGAGGGCCGGGGGCGCAATGATACGGGCGGCGGGCGGCCGCGACAAGGCGAGGCGCTACACTGGCCGGCCCTCCGACGCCCCGGCGGTCCCCGATGTCCGAAATCACCGTCCCCGTCTCCTTCGGCGAGCTGCTGGACAAGATCTCGATCCTGCAGATCAAGTCCGAACGGATGAGCGACGAGGCCAAGCTGGCCAATGTCCGCCGCGAGCTGTCGGCGCTGGAGAAGGCCTGGATGGCGCATCCGGCCGCCGGCGGCGACATCGTGCGCCTGCGCGCGGAGCTCAAGGCGGTCAACGAGCGGTTGTGGGACATCGAGGACGAGGTGCGGCTGAAGGAGCGCGCGCAGGCCTTCGACCAGGCCTTCGTCGAGCTGGCGCGCAGCGTCTACCTGCAGAACGACGAGCGGGCGCGGATCAAGAAGGCGATCAACCTCGCCCTGGGCTCAGGCTACGTCGAGGAAAAGTCCTACCAGGACTACGCGGGCGGACCCGCGGGCTGACCTGGCGTCGCTCGGCGCGGGTGGTCGGCCCGGTAGCGTTCGAACGCGCCGATCGCATCGTCCACGCTGATCAGGTCCATCACGCCTTCGCGCTCGATCTTCGTGCCCCAACGCAGCGCCGCGGCCGGCTGGCGCAGGTAGAGGCGCGCGGCCTCGTCGTAGCGGTCGACGCAGTAGCGGCGGTCGGAGTAGGGACCGCTGCGGGCCGGATCGGTGGCCGCATACAGGCCGAGCACCTTGGTGCCCATGGCATTGGCGATGTGCGTCGGACCGGAATCCGGCGTCATCACCAGGTCGGCGCGTGCCAGCAGCGCCGGCAGCTGTTTCAGCGTGTCCTTGCCCACCAGGTCGAGCAGCGGGACGCCCGCCTGCGCGAGGATGGCGTCGGCGGTGTCCCGCTCCAGCCCGCTGCGCCCACCGCACAGCACCACGCGCCAGCCCTGCGCGGCGGCGTGCGCGGCGACGGCGGCGTTGCGCTCGGCGCTCCAGTTGCGCAGCGGATGGCTGGAGCAGGGCGATACCACCAGCGTCGGGCGGCCGTCGTCTGGCCACTGGGCGCGCGCCCACGCGTGGGCGTCGTCGGGCACGGGGAGGTTCCACTCGATCTGCTCCTGGCGCAGCCCCAGCGGGCGGGCGAAGGCGCCCAGCACGTCCAGCACGTGCCCGCCGGTGTCGGCCGGGATCCGCTCGTTGACGAACAGTCCGTGCAGTTCCTTCGAGCGTGCGCGGTCGTAGCCGATGCGGCGCGGCGCCCGCACCGCGCGCGATAGCACGTTGGCGCGCAGCGCGAGCTGCATCAGCAGGAGCGCGTCGAACCTGCGGCCGGCGAGCTCGCGACGCAGGCCGCGCATGCCCTCGCGGCCGGTCTTCTTGTCGTAGACCACGAAGTCGACGCCGGGCAGTCCGTCGAGCAGGCGCTGCTCGCCCTTGCCGATGATCCAGGTCAGCGCGACCTCCGGCCATGCGCGCTGGAGCGTGCGCACCAGTGGCAGCACATGGGTCACGTCCCCCAGCGCGGACAGGCGCAGCAGGCAGATCGAGCGCGGGGGAGCGGAATGGGGCTGCGGCAAGCTTGCTAGACTCCGGGGGATGGCAGTGTTCGACGCCACCGAGACCCTGACGCCGTTCCGCGCCGGACCCGAGGGGCGCGGCTCGGGCTCGATTCTGTTCGACCAGACGCAGCTGCGGCAAGCGGATCCGCGCTGGTTCGATCCCGCGGCCTGGGGCCCGCGTGCCGTGGCCGTGTCGGGCAGCGGGCGCGGCGGCGCCTGGTTCATCGACGACACCAGCAACGGCCCCACCGTGCTGCGCCAGTACCTGCGCGGTGGCGCGGTGGCGTCGCTCAGCCGCGACCGGCACCTGTGGCGCGGCGCGCACCGCGTGCGCAGCTTCGTCGAGTTCCGGCTGCTGCGCGAGCTGCTCCGGCGCGGGCTGCCCGTGCCGCAGCCGATCGCCGCGTCGTACGTGCGCGAAGGCATGACCTATCGCGCCGCGATCCTGATGGAGCGGCTGGTGGGCGTGCGCTCGCTGGCCTACCTTGCGGCAGGTGATCCCGCCACCGTGCCCTGGGCGGAGACCGGGACGCTGATCGCACGCTTCCATCGCGAAGGGCTGGACCATGCCGACCTCAACGCGCACAACATCCTCTACGACGATGCCGGCAAGGGCTGGCTGATCGACTTCGACCGCGGCCGCCTGCACATCCCCGAAACCGCCTGGCGCGAAGGCAACCTCGCCCGGCTGCAGCGCTCGCTGCTCAAGCTGCGCGGCGCGCGCAGCGAGGCCGACGTGCGCGCGGACTTCGCGCGGCTGCGCGCCGGCTACGACGCGCGTTGGGAAAAGGGCTTCTGAGCATGGGATGGACGCTGCGCTTCCAGGGCGTGGGCAGCGCGTCGGCGGTGGCGCTGGGCTCGCCGATGGCGACCATCGAGCGCAACGGTGCGCCGTGGCTCGCGATCGACTGCGGCGCCGAGGGCCTCACGGCCTATCTCGCCCACTACGGCGCGCCGCCACCGGCGATGTTCGTCACCCACGTGCACCTGGACCATGTCGCCGGGTTCGAGCGGCTGTTCGTCGCCAACTATTTCGACCCCGGGCGTCGCGGGAGGATGCCGCTGTACGTCCCGGTCGACGTGCTGCCGCTGCTGCATCGCCGCGTGGCGGCCTACCCCAACGCGCTGGCCGAGGGCGGCGCGAACTTCTGGGATGCCTTCCGCGTGGTGCCGGTGGGCGATGCGTTCTGGCATGACGGCCTGCGCCTGGAGGTCTTCGAATCGCGCCACCACTGGCCGCGCACCGCGTTCGGCCTGCGCCTGCGCGGCAGCCTGGCCTGGACCGGCGACACGCGGCCGATCCCCGAAGTGCTGGCCGGGGCGGCGGGCGAGGGCGAACTGGTGGCGCACGACTGCGGGCTTGCGGGCAATCCCTCGCACACCGGCATCGACGACCTCGAGCGCGAGTACCCGCCCGAGCTGCTGTCGCGCTGCGTGCTCTACCACTACGCCAGCGAGGCCGACGGCGACGCGCTGCGCGCACGCGGCCACCGCGTGGCCCGGCCGGGCGAGGCGTTCACGCTGGCCCAACCCCGTCCGCACCCCGCGCTTGCACCCTGAGCGCGATGCGCTGGGCTGTCGCCAGACAGGCGGTGGCCCCGCCGACTGACCTCGGCACCCGCGTCGATCGATACCGTTGCTGCCTTCCGGCCCTGGCGGAGTTTTCGACCTAGCGTCGCGAGGGGCCGACGGGGCCACCATGGACTTGGAACATGCTGCGCGCCGCAAGCGGTGGCAGGCGCAGGATTGTAGCCGCTGCACTGGCGCGCCGCCATCGCGGTGCGCCGTTCAGTCGAGGCCGTCCCAGGCGGCCGGGGTGATTCCTTCGAGCGCCTCGAGTGCCGGCCGGCCGAACAGGTAGCCCTGGAACAGCGGCACGCCAAGCGCGCGCAGGGCGCGGTATTGGCCGGCGGTTTCCACGCCCTCGGCGATGACCGTCGAGCCCACCGCAGCGGCCATCTGCATCACCCCGCCGATGATCGCCTGGCGTGCCGGACTGGTCTCGACGCCGCGCACCAGCCCGATGTCGAGCTTCAGCACGTCCGGCTGGAAATCCGCCAGCAGATTCAGGCCGGCGTAACCCGCGCCGAAGTCGTCGATCGCCGTCAGGAAGCCGCGATCGCGATAGTCGCGGAAGATCCGGGTCAGGTGCCGGTGGTCGCGGACCTGCTCGGACTCGGCGGTCTCGAACAGCAGGCGCTCGGTGGGAAACCCGCAGCGCTGCGCCGCGGCCAGCGTCAGGCGGATGCAGGTGGCGGGCTCGTACACGGCATTGGGAAAGAAGTTGATCGACAGCCGCTGGCCGAGGCCGAGGCGCGCGGCGGTCTCGATCGCCTTGACCCGGCAGGTCTGGTCGAAGCGGTACAGCTGTTCCGGCAGCACCCGCGCGATCACCTGGGCTGCACTGGCGCCATCCGCGCCACGCACCAGCGCCTCGTAGCCGAACACGGAGCGGTCGCGGGCATCGACGATCGGCTGGAAGGCCATGCGGACTTCGAAGTCCAGGCGCTGGTCGCCGGTGCAACTGGCACAGGGGTGGGGCGATGAGACGTCGCCGAAGAAGCGTTCGAGGTACATGCGGGCGAGCCGTTCGTGACAAGGGGAGCGGAGGCGACGATGGCACATGGGCCGGTGGCGGGCGCGCGAATGCGTGCCATCGCGCGACAGGTTCCGGCGAGGGCAGGTTGTTCGCGGGGAGGTGCAGGGGGATGGCCCGGCCTGCGGCCGGGCGCCCTACGGCGCTGCGCGCCTCCGGGTCGAACCGGATGGTTGAATCAAAGTCCCCTCTCTCCGCCAGATACAAAAAACGCCCCGTGCGGGGCGCTTTTTGTATCTGGCGGAGAGAGGGGGATTCGAACCCCCGAAGCGCGGTTTAGACGCTTACACACTTTCCAGGCGTGCTCCTTCAACCACTCGGACACCTCTCCGCACCTGACCCGGGCGTCACGCCTGCCTTGGCATGGCCGCACGGGGTCGGCAATTCTAGCCCTGCGGGGGCCGGGTCGACAAGGAATGCGTGCGGGCCCGCGGCGCGGGTCCGGCCGGCGTGGCACGCGTGGCAGAATGGCCCCATGTCCTACCTCGTCCTCGCCCGCAAGTGGCGCCCGAAGCGGTTCGCCGAGCTGGTGGGCCAGGAACACGTGGTCCGCGCGCTGGTCAATGCGCTCGATTCCGGCCGTGTGCATCACGCCTTCCTGTTCACCGGCACCCGCGGCGTGGGCAAGACCACGATCGCGCGGATCTTCGCCAAGAGCCTCAACTGCGAGCGCGGCGCGTCCAGCGATCCCTGCGGCGAGTGCGAGACCTGCCAGGCGATCGACGCCGGCCGCTACATCGACCTGCTGGAGATCGACGCCGCGTCCAACACCGGCGTCGACAACGTCCGCGACCTGATCGACAACGCCCAGTACATGCCCTCGCGCGGCCGCTACAAGGTCTACCTGATCGACGAAGTGCACATGCTGTCGAAGGCGGCGTTCAACGCGCTGCTGAAGACGCTCGAGGAGCCGCCGGAGCACGTCAAGTTCCTGTTCGCGACCACCGATCCGCAGAAGCTGCTGGTGACGGTGCTGTCGCGCTGCCTGCAGTTCAACCTGAAGCGGCTCGAGGAAGAGCAGATCCGCGGCCAGATCGCCAGGATCCTTGTCGCCGAGGGCATCGAGGCCGAGCCCGGCGCGGTGCGCCAGCTGGCCAGGGCCGCCGACGGCAGCATGCGCGACGGCCTGTCGCTCCTCGACCAGGCGATCGCCTACAGCGGCGCCGACGCCGGAGCCGCGCTGACCGATGATGCGGTCGCCACGATGCTCGGATCGGTGGACCGCACCCAGGTGGCCGGGCTGCTGTCCGCGCTGTCGCAGGACGACGGCGCAGGGCTCATGGCGACCATCGAGGTGCTGGCCGGGTTTTCGCCCGACTGGGGCGGGGTGCTCGACGCGCTGGCCGAAGCCCTGCACCGCATCCAGGTGCGGCAGCTGGTTCCCGGCAGCGAGGTCGAGGCCGACGGTGTCGACCTCGACGCGCTGGCATCCTTGCTGCGTCCCGAGCTGGTGCAGCTCTGGTACCAGATGGCGGTGTCGGGCCGTCGCGACATCGGTCTCGCGCCGAGCGCGCGGGTGGGTTTCGAAATGAGCCTGCTGCGGATGCTGGCCTTCCGTCCCGGCGAGGGCGGTGGCAGCGCGGCCCCGGCTGGCGGCGGCTCGGCGACGGGAACTGCCGGCACCGGTGGAGGCACGGGTGCGGGTCGGTCCGCGGCGGCGGCTGCGCGTGCCGCGCTGGAAGGCGGGGCACCGGCTCGCGCTGGCACGCCGGTGCGCGCTGCCGCGTCCCCCGCGTCGCCGCTGCCGCCCGAGCCGCAGACCGAGCCGCCGATGCATCAACCCGAGCCGGCGCCGAACCCGGGCCCGCGGCGCACGCCGCCGGTTTCGCCGCCCGCAACGCACGCAGCGCCGTTCGACGACCCGCCGCCCTGGCCGGAGGAAGCTCCGGAGCGGGCCGAGCCGCCCCGGGCGCCGCCGCCGCGTGCCACATCCGGCAGCCCGGCGGCGGTTCCGGCGCGGGCGCCCGCGCCGCCTGTGCCGGCGACGCCTGCGCCTGTGATCCCGCCCGCACCGCCCGCACCGCCCGCATCTCCGGCCAGCGCCTCCACGCAACACGCGCCCGCGTCCCCGGCCAGCACGGCGTCAATATCGATGCAGGTCGATGCGGACACCTGGCCCGACCTGGTCGCCGGACTCGACCTCCGCGGCCCCGTGCGCGAGCTGGCGGCGAACTCGGCCTTCGTCGCCCTCGACGGCGACGCGCTGCGCCTGTCACTGCCGGAATCCGACGACCACCTGCGCGCGCCGTTCCTGGTGCAGCAGCTGGCCTCGGCGCTCGGCACGCGCTGGGGCGCGCCGCCGCAGATCCGCTTCGAAGCCGGCGCGCCGGTCGGTGACACCCTGCATGCGCGCACCGGGCGCGAGCGCGACCAGCGCCAGGGCGCCGCCGAGGCCGCCTTCCACAACGATCCGCACGTGCGCCGCCTGATGGAGCAGGGCGCGCGCGTGGTGCCGGATTCGATACGACCGATCCAGGAACAGGAGCACTGACATGCGTGGAAACATCGCCCAGTTGATGCAGCAGGCGCAGAAGATGCAGGAAAACCTGCAGAAGGCGCAGGCCGAACTGGCCAACCTCGAAGTCACCGGCAGCTCCGGCGGCGGCATGGTCAGCATCACCCTCAGCGGGACCAAGGAATGCCGCAAGGTGCGCATCGACCCGAGCGTGCTGACGGATCCGGAGATGGCCGAGGACCTGATCGCGGCCGCCTTCAACGACGCCAGCAACAAGGTCGACGCCGAGTCGCAGGCGCGGATGGGCGCGGCCACCGCCGGCATGCCGATCCCGCCCGGCATGAAGATGCCGTTCTGACCCTGAATCGCCCGGACAGCCGCGCCGCATGAGCGTTCCCCTCCTCGAACAGCTGGTCGAGGCCTTCCGGGTGCTGCCCGGCGTCGGCCAGAAGACCGCGCAGCGCATGGCCTACCACGTGCTCGAACGCGGGCGCGAGGGCGGCCGCCGACTGGCCGACGTGCTGGGCGAGGCGATGGAGAAGATCGGCCACTGCGAGCGCTGCCGCGACTTCAGCGAGACGCCGCTGTGCCCGACCTGCGCCAGCGCCTCGCGCGACGGACAGTTGCTGTGCGCGGTGGAATCGCCGGCCGACCGCCTGGCGATCGAGCAGGCGACCGGCTACCGCGGCCTGTACTTCGTGCTGCAGGGGCGGCTGAGCCCGCTCGATGGCATCGGCCCGCGCGAGCTGGGACTCAACCTGCTGGCCGAGCGCCTGGCCCAGGGCGAGGTGCAGGAACTGATCATCGCCACCAACCCGACGGTCGAGGGCGAGGCCACCGCGCACTACCTCGCGCAGCTGGCCCGCCAGCACGGCGTGCGACCGAGCCGGCCCGCGCACGGCCTGCCGCTGGGCGGCGAGCTGGAATACGTCGACCGCGGCACGCTGTCGCACGCCTTCGGCAGCCGCGGCGAGATGGCCTGAGGCACTCCGCGTCGCGCCGCATCGCGCGGTGCGTCGCGCTAGCATTGGCCGCACCTCCACTGCGGGTGCGACAGCGATGACGACCATCTTCCACCGGATCATCCGGCGCGAAATCCCTGCCGACATCGTCTACGAGGACGAGCACCTGATCGCCTTCCGCGACATCGCGCCGCAGGCGCCGGTGCACGTGCTGTTCGTGCCCAAGGTCGACGTCGCCACGCTCAACGACCTGCAGGCTGGGCAGGCGGACGTCGTCGGCCGCCTGGCGCTGGCGGCGGCCGCGTATGCGAAGCGGGAAGGCTTCGCCGAGGACGGCTACCGCATCGTCATGAACTGCAACGACGACGGCGGGCAGACGGTGTTCCAGATCCACCTGCACCTGTTGGCGGGAGCGCCGCTCGGGCGCTTCGGTACCGCTGCAGAGGGCGGTTGACGCCTACCAGTAGCCCCACCACGGCCAGGGTGCCGGACGCGTGATCAGGTTGCGCTCGCGCTTGGGCCACAGGTAGACGATGTCGGCGGCGACCAGCGGGAAGCGGTAGCTGTAGCCGCCGATGCTCCGGCTTTCGTGTCCCGCCAGGCGCCCGGTGAAGGTGACTTCGCGGTTGACCTCGAAGATCGCCGGGTCGTAGAAGCCGGCGCGGCAGGCGATGAAGCGCCCGCCGGTGTCATCGCTGGCCCAGTAGGGCCGGCCGTAGTGGTCCAGGCGCGTGGACACCATCTCGAAGCAGGTGCTGTCGGCGCGCGGTTCGACCTGCACGATGCGGCCGCCCCAGCGCACTGGACTGCCGGTGGCCTCGTTTCGGCCGCCTCACGCGGGGTCAGCGTGGTGTATTCGCCCTGCAGCGGCTTCGGCTGCGAGGCGCAGGCGCCGAGCAGTGCGACGGCCGCGAGGGCGAGGAGGGGAATGCGCATGGGGATCTCCGATCGGGTCCGGGCCTGGGCCGGCATCAGGGGCGGTGGGCGCGCAGGTCGCGCAGCAGCCCGCGCGCCTCGTCCTGCGCGGGAGCGTAGCGCCAATCGCTGAAGCGCGCGCTGAGGGCGAGCAGTGGCGCCGAAGCCGGTCGCAGTGCCACGACGCGTGCCGCCCAGTCGGTCGCGGTCTCGTGGCGTTGCCTGGCCAGTCCCAGGCGCGTATAGCGCGCGCCCAGCCGGTGCCAGGCGCGCAGCACGGGATCGCGCTCGCGCTCGCCGCGGGCGACCATCCAGAGCATCCCCGCCAGGGCGAGCCCTGCGACCAGCGCGAACAGCAGGACCAGCTGGCGGCTGCCCAGGTCGCCGCCGCCCAGCGCCTGCAGCATGCGCTGCTGGCGTTCGGCGTCGAAGCCAAGGACGAGGTCGTTCCAGCCGCGCCGCATCCAGTCGCCCATGTCGAACATCGGCGCGAGCGCCTGCAGCCCGCCGGGGCTGCGCGATGCGCGGTCGGCGACGGTGTCGTAGATCCGTTCCGGCGCAACGGCCGCGGTGGGATCCACGCGCACCCACCCGCGTCCCGGCAGCCACACCTCGGCCCAGGCGTGTGCGTCCGAGTTGCGCACGATCCAGTAGTCGCCGAAGGGATTGCGATAGCCGCCGACATAGCCGGTCACCACCCGCGAGGGAATGCCCGCGCCGCGCATCAGCACCACGAAGGCCGAGCTGAAGTGCTCGCAGAAGCCCTGCTGCTGCTCGAACAGGAACTCGTCGACGGCGTGGCGCCCGAGCAGCGGGGTGGACAAGGTGTAGCCGAACTCCGCGCGGATCCACTCCAGCGCGCGATTGGCGATCGCCGCATCGGCCTGCGCACCCTCGCCGGCTTCGGCCCGCCATTGCCGGGCCAGGGCCACGGTGCGCGGGTTGAAGCCATCGGGCAGGCGCAGCGCGGCCTGGCGCAGCATCGGCCGCAGCCCGACATCGAAGGCCGTGGGCGCGGCGGAGCTCATCCGCCAGCGCGTGACCGAGGTCAGCGGGCGGCGGGTGGACAGGGTGTGGTCGTAGCCCTGGCGCACGCCGTCGGGCACGTCCAGCGGCAGCTCGAGGGCGACCAGCATGCGCCGCTCGGTGGGTTCCACCTCGAGCTCGTAGCTGTAGCGCCGCGGACCATGTTCGACCGTCGCCGCGGGCAGCGCGCTGAACCAGCGTGAGCCGCTCCATTCCCGGCCGTCGTAGTCCCAGAGCACCGGCCCGCGCCAGTACATCTCCGAGGTCGGCGGCGCGGCGCCGTCGAAGGTGACGCGCAGCGCCGGACGGTCGTCGACCAGCATGTCGACCCAGTCCCCCGGACGCATCGTGTCGGACAGGCCGGTGCGGGTGATGGTGCGCTCCGGCACGCCCCACAGCGGCGTGGCCATGCGCGGGAACAGCCAGAAGGCGGCCAAGGCGAGCGGCAGGCCGATCGCAAGCATCGCGCCGACGCGGCGCAGCCGTTCGCGCGGGCGCAGCGCGACGGTCTCGCCGCTCTCCAGCTCGGCCAGGCGCAGCATCGCCGCCAGCGCGAGCACGGCCGCGCCCAGGCCCAGCACCAGGCTGACCGGCCCCTGGTCGAGCAGGAAGGTGGCGAACGGCGCGAACAGCGCGAAGCCCAGCAGGCTGCGGGCATCGCGCAGGGTGGCCAGCTCCATGGGCTTGAGCGCGAGCATCGCCGCCAGCAGGGCGCAGCCGGTGTCGCGCCCGAGCGAGAATCGCGCATTGACCAGCACCACGGCGATCAGCGCCAGCGACAGCACCAGGCGCAGCGGCGCGGGCAGGCGCCGCCACCAGGACAGGGCGCCCACGGCCGCCGACACCACGGCCAGCCCGACCGCCAGCGGCCCCGGCAGCTGCAGCAGCAGCGGCAGCAGGCAGGCGGCCGCCGCAGCCAGGGTCCAGGCGCGGGCCTGCGGATCGAGCGCAGGGCCGGGGCGGCGCGGCTCAGCCATGGGTCGTCCGCGCGTCGGAGCCGTCGCCCGGCAGCAGCGCCAGCGCGCGCAGGCAGGCATGGCGATGCGCCGGGCCGCTGCCGGGACCGATCGCCTGCCCGGGCAGGCGCAGCAGCGAGCGCCGTCCCTCGCGTTCCGCCTCGTCCACCCAGCGCGCAATGCGCCGGATGCGGTCCTCGTATGCGAGCGCCAGCGTCGACCAGTCCAGCACCACGTCCGCGCCCTGCGGCTGTTCGTACTCGCGGACCAGCAGCGCGCCGTGGCGCGCCGACGGCTTCCATGCGATTGCGCGGCGCGAATCCCCGCGGCGATAGGCGCGCAGGTGGTGCAGGTCGTCACCGGCCGGGTGCAGCCGCGCCTGCGCGGCGTCGCCGGCACCCAGCGGCAGCGGCGGGCCATCGGTCTCGGGGCGCGGATAGACCAGCAGCGGCTCGGACGGCCAGGCATAGGCCCAGGCCCGCGCGATGCCCAGGGGGCGCGTGGTCGAGACGGTGATGCGTCCCGGATGCAGCCAGCCGCGGCGCCGGGTGGGCAGCGCCAGCCGGGCCTCGCCGGCACCGTCGGCCAGCGAGGCCACGGTGCTGGACTCGCCCAGCTGCAGGCGCAGTCCGCGCCGCGTGCGCCCCGAGTCCGCGCGCAGGTGCACGCGCAGCGACATCGGCGCGCCGGCGGGCACCGGCTCGGCGTCGACCACCGTGACCGCCAGGCCCGACAGCTGCAGGTGCGCGGCGAACAGGCTGGTGTTGCCGGCGCCGGCCAGCAGCAGGGCCAGCAGCAGGGCCGGGTTGTTGTTGTAGTTCAGCGCGCCAACCAGCATCACCGCCAGCAGCGCGACGAAGAAGGCGCCGAAGGCGGTCGGCAGGACGTAGATCCGGCGGCGGTGGAAGACCACCGGCAGCGCCTCCGGTCCGCGCGGACGCGCCAGCGCCTGAAGGCCTGCACGGACGCCGGACAGCCGCAGCCCGGATAGCCGCAGGCCGGACAGCCGCGCTCCCGCCACGCTCAGTCGACCGCGACGGCGTGCAGGATCGCCTTCGCCAGGCCCGCTGCGTCGCCGGCGTCGGCATCGCCCACCAGCCGGTGCGCGGCCACGGCGGCGAACAGCGCCTGGATGTCGTCCGGGAGCACGTGGCCCCGGCCCAGCAGCAGCGCATGCGCGCGCGCCGCGCGCAGCAGGGCGATGCCGGCGCGCGGCGACAGGCCCACGCGCACGCCGGCGTGATGGCGGCTGCGTTCGAGCAGCGCCTGCACGTAGCGCACCAGCGCATCGCTGGCATGCACCGCCAGCACCGCCTCGCGCAGACGCAGCACCTGGTCGGCACCCAGCACCGGCAGGGCCTGCGCGATCAGGTCGCGGCGGTCCGCGCCCGCCAGCAGCGCGCGCTCGGCCTCGGGGTCGGGGTAGCCGAGCTGCAGCCGCAGCAGGAAGCGGTCCAGCTGGGAGTCGGGCAGGGGATAGGTGCCGGCGAGGTCGACCGGGTTCTGCGTGGCGATAACGAAGAACGGCCGCGGCAGGGCATGCGTGGTGCCGTCGACGGTGACCTGGTGCTCGGCCATGGCCTCGAGCAGGGCGCTCTGGGTGCGCGGCGGCGCGCGGTTGATCTCGTCGGCCAGCAGCACGTGGGCGAACACGGGGCCCGGGTGGAAGCTGAAGCCGCCACCCTGCGCGTCGTACACCGACACGCCGACGATGTCCGAGGGCAGGAGGTCGGAGGTGAACTGCACGCGCTGGAAGCCCAGCCCCAGCGTCGCGGCCAGCGCATGCGCCAGCGTGGTCTTGCCCAGTCCGGGCAGGTCCTCGATCAGCAGGTGGCCGTCGGAAAGCAGGGCGGTGAAGGCGAAGCGGACCGCGTGCGCCTTGCCCAGTACCAGTGAATTCACCTGCGCCTGCGCATCATGCAGGGCGCCGCGCAGGGTGTCGGGTAGCATGTCCGGATTTGCGGACTGGGCTGTCATGCCGGGCTCCGTGTGGCTCTTTCGAAGTGTAGCGAGGTCGTTGCAGGATGCGGGAAAAGATCGACGCGCGTGCGGCATTCGTCGCACTGTGGTGTGCACTGCTGCTGTTGAAGGCGGTGGTCGCCGCGCGCCTGCCGCTGTTCGTCGACGAAGCCTTCTACTGGCAGGAAAGCCGCCACCTGGCGTGGGCCTACTCCGATCTTCCGGGGCTGACCGCCTGGCTGATCCGGCTCGGCACCACGGTCTTCGGCGAAGGCACGCTCGCGCTGCGCATGCCCTTCCTGCTGCTGGCGTCGCTGGCGCCGTGGCTGGTGGTGCGGATCACCGCGCGCGAGTTCGGCGAGCGTCTGGGCTGGCTCGCGGGCATCGCCACGCTGCTGCTGCCGCTGTCGGGGACGCTGGGGCTGATGGCGCTTCCGGACACCGCGATGGTGCTGGCGACCCTGCTGTGCCTCGATGCCGGCGCGCGGCTGCTGCGGGGCGTGGGCTACGGCGCGGCGCTGCAGCTCGCGCTTGGCCTGGCCATCGGCGCGCTCAGCCACTACCGCTTCGCCGCGGTGATCGGCGTGGGTGCGCTGGCGCTGCTGGCGCTGCCGCAGGGACGCCAGGCGCTGCGCGACCCGCGGCTGTGGATCGCGGTCGCCTTCGGCCTCGCGGCCTGGACGCCGCTGCTGGCCTGGAACTTCGAGAACGCCGAGGCCGGCCTGCGGTTCCAGCTGGTCGACCGTCATCCCTGGGCCTGGCAGGCCGACGGCTTCTGGTTCATCGCCATCCAGGCGCTGCTGGCTACGCCGCTGCTGTTCGTGGCCCTGCTGTGGTCGGGCTGGCGGGGCGCCCGCGACGCGCGCGATCCCGTGCGCTACATCGCCCTGTGCGGCGGCCTCGTGGTGCTGGGCTTCTTCGTGCTGGGCTTCTTCGCCGACACCGAGCGGGTGAGCTTCCACTGGCCGCTGCCGGGGATGGTGGCGCTGCTGCCGCTGCTGCCGGCCCTGCTGCTGCGCTGGCCGCGCTGGCTGCGCGTGCTCACCTGGGCGAGCGCCGGCGTCGGCCTGGCGGCGGTACTCGGCTATTACGCCCTGGTCTCGGTGCCCGAGCTGCGCGCGCGCACCGCTGCGCTGAAGTGGTATCCGTCGAACTTCGCCGGCTGGGACGTGCTCGCCGACGGCGTGCGCGAGGTGCGCGCCGGCATGCCCGAAGGCACGCGGCTCGTGGCCGACAACTTCAAGGTCGGCGCGGAGCTCGGCTTTGCGCTGGACGACGCCGGGATCGAAGTACTCGAGCATCCGGTCAACCGCCAGCACGGCCGCGCGCCGCAGCTGCGCCTGTGGGACCTGGAAGCGACCGGCGCCGTCGATCGCGGGGGTCCCGTGCTGCTGGTGATCGCCGCCAGCGAGATCGAATACAAGCATCTGCTGCTGCGCTACCACGCGCTGTGCCGCCGCTTCGGACCCTTGCCGCCGCCGCGGGTGTTGAACGTCGACCACGGGCGCACGCGCTTCCTGCTGTTCGCCATCGAGGGCGCGGCCCGGGACCCCGGCGCGGCGTGCACCCTGCCGGCCCTGGCCTGGATCGACCGTCCGGCGTCGGGCGAGGGCGTCGGGCCGGTGTTCGGCGTCAGGGGCTGGGCCTTCAAGGACGGCGTGGGCGTGGAGCGCGTCGAGGTCCTGCTCGATGGCGAGGTGGTCGCCGAGGCCGACTACGGCATCCCGAGCCCGGGGGTCGCGCATTTCTGGAAGATCTCGACCGATCCGGGGCATCCACGGGTCGGTTTCTCGGCGGAGGTGGAGCTGCCGGCGGACAGCGGCGGCACGCACTGGCTGGGCCTGCGCCTGCATGGGCGCGACGGCAGCGTCGAGGACTGGTCGGAGCAGCGGATCGAAGTGGCCGCGCCTGCGCGCTGAGGCCTCAGGGCAGGGCGAGGCCCGACCGGCGCAGCAGGCCTGCGGTCGCGATCAGTGGCAGGCCGACCAGGGCCGTCGGATCGGTGGTCTCGATCGCCTCGAACAGCGCGATGCCCAAGCCCTCGCACTTGAAGCTGCCGGCGCAGTCGAAGGGCCGTTCGAGGTCGACGTAACGCTCGATCTCCCCACGCTCCAGGCGGCGGAAGCGCACCAGGGTGGTGTCGGCCGCGCTGAAGACGTCCCCGCCCACGGCCACCGCCACCGCGGTGCGGAAGGCCACGCTGCGCCCGGACATCGCCAGCAGCTGCGCGATCGCCGCCTCGTGCCCCCCCGGCTTGCCGAGCGGCGTGCCATCAAGGTCCGCGACCTGGTCGGACCCGATCACGCGCGCGGCCGGGTGCAGGCGGGCCACGGCGGCGGCCTTGGCTTCGGCCAGCCGGAGGGCCAGGGCCAGCGGCGGCTCGCCGGGGCGCGGGCTTTCGTCGACCTCGGGACGGACGGTCTCGAAGGGCAGGCGCAGCCGCGCCAGCAGCTCGCGACGGTAGGGCGAGGTCGAGGCCAGGACCAGGCCGGGCGCGGGGTTCACGACAGCGGTGCCCGCGCGCGCTCGATCCGGCCGAGCTGCTGCTCGATCCGCCCGCGCGCCTGGTCGATCGAGGCGCGCACCGCCTCCAGCTGGATGGCGGAGGCCGCGGCGCCATGCTGCTGCAGCCACAGGCGCTGGCGGAGCATTTCCTGCATGGCGTCGCGCACCGGATCGGCGCCTTCGCCGGCCACGGCCTCGATCTCGCTGCGCGCGGTGCGCAGGCGGGCCTCCAGCGCGTCGGCCGCGTCGAGCACGCCGGCCATCGCCTGGCGGTGCCGCGCGTGTCCGCCGCGACGGCGTAGAATCAGCCAGGCCACCAGGGCCGCGGCGGTTGCGATCAGCAGCAGGATCGGGGTCAAGCGGGACGCCTCGTGAACGGGCCCGCAGTCTGCCGCCGAAGCGCCGCGGGTGGCAAATTGCCCGCCGCGGCAAGGGTTTGGCCGGCGGGGCCGGGTTTGACACCGGGCGGTCCGAGGCATAACATTCCGCGGCTTATGTCCGCAGACGTGCCCGAAGTACTCGACGCCTGGCGCATGGTTTCAGCCCGTCGCGAGTTCGC
Source organism: Luteimonas sp. MC1750 (assembly GCF_016615955.1). Lineage (NCBI taxonomy): Bacteria > Pseudomonadati > Pseudomonadota > Gammaproteobacteria > Lysobacterales > Lysobacteraceae > Luteimonas > Luteimonas sp. MC1750. The sequence goes on along the minus strand of NZ_CP067113.1, from coordinate 2,113,465 downwards.
CGGCCGGCTGCCGCTGTCCGCCCTGTCGCGCCTGCGCGACGTGCTGGTCGACGGGGAGGGCGACGTGGCGTTCACGCTGTCCTTCGACCGCGACGCGCTGCGGGTGCCCTATGTGGAACTGGGGATCGAGGCGCAGCTGCCGCTGCTCTGCCAGCGCACGCTGCAGCGCTTCGTGTTTCCGGTCAGCGTGGTGCAGCGGCTGGGATTGCTGCGTGCCGGGGAAGAGGAGGCCGAGGTTGCCGAGGCCGCGCTGCCGGAGGGCTATGAAGCCCTCGAGGTGGGCGAGGACGGTGCCATCCGCCCCCTGGACCTGGTGGAAGATGAGCTGATCCTGGCGGTGCCGGTGGTTCCGGTGTCGCCGGGCTCGGAAAGCGTCGAGCGCGACTGGCCGGTCACCGCCGACGAGGAGGCGCAGGCCAACCCGTTCGCGGCACTGGCGGCGCTGAAGAAGAAAACCGATTGACCTGATCGTCCCGATCACCCGAATTCGTTGCTGGAGCAATCCCATGGCTGTTCAGAAGTCCCGCGTCTCCCCCTCCCGCCGCGGCATGCGTCGCGCCCACGATGCGCTGTGCGCCAAGCAGCTGTCGACCGACCCGACCTCGGGCGAGACCCACATCCGCCACCACATGACCGCCGACGGCTTCTACCGTGGCCGCCAGGTCATCGTGCCGAAGACCCGCGTCGTCGAAGAAGACTGATCCGCGCGCCCGCCCTTCGGCGGGCGATGTCCTGGCCGCCGCGCCCGTGCGCGGTACGGCCACTGGCGCCATGATGGGCGCCCTGCACACGCGAGGTCCGTCAGCGAAATGAGCGAGTCTTCCGCACCGCGCGTCTATGCGCGCATTGCCGGAACCGGCAGCTACCTGCCGGCCAAGGTCCTGACCAACGCCGACCTGGCCGAGTTCGTCGACACCTCCGACGAGTGGATCGCGTCGCGCACCGGCATCCGCCAGCGCCACGTGGCCGCCGAAGGCGAGACCACCGGTGACCTCGGCCTGCGCGCCGCGCTGCGTGCGCTCGAAGCCGCTGGCACCGATGCCTCCGAGATCGAGCTCATCGTGGTCGGCACGACCACGCCCGACCTGGTGTTCCCGTCCACCGCCTGCCTGATCCAGGCGCGGCTGGGCATCGCCGGCTGCCCGGCGTTCGACGTCAACGCCGCGTGCTCGGGCTTCATCTACGCGCTCAGCGTGGCCGAGAAGTTCATCGCCTCGGGTTCGGTGAAGACGGCGCTGGTGATCGGCTCCGAGACCCTTACGCGCATGGTCGACTGGAGCGAGCGCACCACCTGCGTGCTGTTCGGCGACGGCGCCGGCGCGGTGGTCCTCAAGGCCGATACCGAAACCGGCATCCTCAGCACCCACCTGCACGCCGACGGCGCGAAGAAGGAACTGCTGTGGAACCCGGTCGGCGTGTCGGTCGGCTTCAAGGAAGGCGAGAAGAACGCTGGCGTGCGCATCAACATGGCCGGCAGCGACGTCTTCAAGCACGCGGTCAAGGCGCTGGATTCGATCGTCGAGGAGACGCTCGAGGCCAACGGCATCGACCGCCACGAGATCGACTGGCTGATCCCGCACCAGGCCAACCTGCGCATCATCGAAGCCACGGCCAAGCGCCTGGACATGCCGATGGACCGCGTCATCGTCACCGTCGACCGCCACGGCAACACCTCGTCGGGCTCGGTGCCGCTGGCGCTGGACGAAGCGGTGCGCTCGGGCAAGGTCGAGCGCGGCCAGCTGCTGCTGCTGGAAGCCTTCGGCGGCGGCTTCACCTGGGGCTCGGCGCTGCTGCGCTACTGAGTCACCCCCACCGCACCACGCAAGGGCCGCGCACGTCGCGGCCCTTTGCGTTCATTCGTGGCAAACGCGTTGTCCTGCTGCCTGGTCCAGCGCGTCATCCCTGGCGAAGCGCCTCAATACGGGCGGGTACAGACGAAGCCGCGGGTTCGCGCTTATCATCGCCCGGCTTTTTTCGATTGGACGTGCGCGTGACCGTTCCCAACCTCGCATTCGTGTTCCCCGGACAGGGCTCGCAGTCGCAGGGCATGCTGGCCGACCTGGCCGATGCGCATGCCGTGGTCCGCGAGACCTTCGCTGAGGCGTCGGACGGCGCCGGCGTCGATCTCTGGGCGCTGTCGCAGGACGCGGCCGACGGACGCCTCGACCGCACCGAATTCACCCAGCCGGCACTGCTCGCCGCGGGCGTGGCGACGTGGAGGGCGTGGCAGGCCGCCGGCGGTGCGATGCCGGCGCTGCTGGCCGGGCACAGCCTGGGCGAGTATTCCGCGCTGGTCGCGGCCGGTGCGTTGCCGCTGGTCGATGGCGCGCGACTGGTGCGCCTGCGCGGACAGCTGATGCAGGACGCCGCACCCGCGGGCACCGGTGCGATGGCCGCGGTCATCGGTGCCGAGGATGCACTGGTGCGCGAGACCTGCACCGAAGCCTCCGCCGAAGACGTGGTGGTTCCGGCCAACTTCAATTCGCCCGGCCAGATCGTGATCGGCGGCCACGCCGCGGCGGTCGATCGCGCACTCGAGCTGCTGGCGGGTAAGGGCGTGCGCAAGGTGGTCAAGCTGGCAGTGAGCGTGCCCTCGCATACGCCGCTGATGCGCGAAGCCGCCAATCGCCTGTCGGAAGCGATGTCCGGCCTGGCCTGGAGCAGGCCGTCGCTGCCGGTGGTGCAGAACGTCGATGCCGAAGTGCACGACGGCGTGCACGCGATCCGCGACGCGCTGGTGCGCCAGCTCTACCTGCCGGTGCAGTGGACCGGCTGCATGCAGGCGCTCGCCGCGCGCGGCGCCTCGCGCATCGCCGAATGCGGCCCCGGCAAGGTCCTCACCGGCCTGGCGAAGCGCATCGACAAAACCCTCGACGCCCGCGCCCTCGGCACCGCCGCCGACTTCGACGCCACCTTGGCGGAATGGAAGAGCTGATTTTTTGCCGCGTAGATCCGTGGCAAAGCTTTTGAACTGACACAGGCAAAAACGAAATGACCCACGAACTGAAAGGCGAGATCGCGCTGGTGACCGGCGCCAGCCGTGGCATCGGTGCCGCCATTGCCGACGAACTGGCCGCGCGCGGCGCGACGGTCGTCGGCACCGCGACCAGCGAGGCCGGCGCGAAGGCGGTCGGTGACCGGCTTGCCGCGCAGGGCGGCCATGGACGCGTGCTCGATGTCTCCGAACCCGGCGCGATCGAGGCGCTGATCGAGGCGATCGGCACCGACATCGGCGCGATCTCGATCCTGGTCAACAACGCCGGCATCACCCGCGACAACCTGCTGATGCGGATGAAGGACGCGGACTGGCAGGCGATCCTCGACACCAACCTGACCAGCGTCTATCGCAGCAGCAAGGCGGTGATGCGCGGGATGATGAAGGCCCGCCGCGGCCGCATCATCAACATCGCATCGGTCGTCGGCGTGACCGGCAACGCCGGCCAGGCGAACTACGCGGCGGCCAAGGCCGGCGTCATCGCCTTCTCCAAGTCGCTGGCGAAGGAGATCGGCAGCCGCGGCGTGACCGTCAACGTGGTCGCGCCGGGCTTCATCGCCACCGACATGACCCGTGACCTCCCCGAAGACGCCAAGGCGGCGATGGCGCAGCAGATCGCGCTCGGCCGCCTGGGCGAGTCCACCGACATCGCCCGCGCCGTCGCCTTCCTGGCCGGCCCGGACGCCGGCTACATCACCGGCGAGACCCTGCACGTCAACGGCGGCATGTACATGCCGTGATGCACCCGGGCGCCAAGCCCTTGAATCGAAAGGGGGCGGGCGGGCCATACCAGCCCCGGCCGAATCCCTTACACTACCCACCGCAACAGCCTCCACCGGAGCCAACAACCAATGAGCAGCATCGAAGAGCGCGTCAAGAAGATCGTCGTCGAACAACTGGGCGTCAAGGAAGACGAGGTCAGCGCAAGCGCCTCCTTCGTCGACGACCTGGGTGCGGATTCCCTCGACACCGTCGAGCTGGTGATGGCCCTCGAAGAAGAGTTCGAGTGCGAGATCCCCGACGAGGAAGCCGAGAAGATCACTTCGGTGCAGCAGGCGATCGACTACATCAAGGCCCACGTCAAGGCCTGATCGCAGCCGGCGCGGAAGCGCCGCATCGAATGTACAACCCGGGGCCGCTGATGCGGCCTCGGGCGTTTCCGGCGCGCCACATCGGCGCGCACCGCACAGCACGCACAACCGTCCGGAGTTCCCATGTCCAAGCGTCGCGTCGTCATCACCGGCCTCGGCATCCTGTCGCCTCTCGGCAATGACCTGGCCTCGTCCTGGCAGGGCATCGTGGACGGCCGTTCGGGCATCGGCCCGATCACCAATTTCGACGCGTCGGCGTTCGCCACCCGCATCGCCGGCGAGGTCAAGGGCTTCGATCCCGCGCAGTGGATCCCGGCCAAGGACGTCAAGAAGATGGACCCCTTCGTCCATTACGGCGTCGCCGCCTCGATGATGGCGCTGCAGGACGCGGGGCTCGACGTCGCCGCCGACCCCGAGCGCATCGGCGTGGCCATCGGCGCCGGCATCGGCGGCCTGAAGGGCATCGAGGAAACCTCGATCAAGTACCACGAGAGCGGCCCGCGCAAGATCTCGCCGTTCTACGTGCCGAGCACCATCATCAACATGATCGCCGGACAGGTCTCGATGATGACCGGCGCCAAGGGCCCGAACATCGCCGCGGTCACCGCCTGCACCACGGCCACCCACAACATCGGCCTGGCGATGCGCATGATCCAGTACGGCGACGCCGACGCGATGATCGCCGGCGGCGCCGAGTTCGCGACCACCCCGACGTCGCTGGGCGGCTTCTGCGCGATGAAGGCACTGTCGACCCGCAACGACGACCCGCAGCGCGCCTCGCGCCCCTGGGACGAGGGCCGCGACGGCTTCGTCATGGGCGATGGCGCCGGCATCCTCGTCGTCGAGGAGTACGAGCGCGCGAAGGCGCGTGGTGCGCGTATCTACGCCGAGCTCGCCGGCTTCGGCATGAGCGGCGACGCCTACCACATGACTGCGCCGAGCGAAAACGGCGAGGGCGGCGCGCGCTGCATGGTGGCCGCGATCCGCGACGCCGGCATGGACCCGTCCGAGATCGGCTACATCAACGCGCACGGCACTTCGACCCCGGCCGGCGACCTCGCCGAAACCATGGGCATCAAGAGCGTGCTCGGCGCGCATGCGCGCAAGGTGATGGTCAGCTCGACCAAGTCGATGACCGGCCACCTGCTGGGCGCGGCGGGCGGCGTCGAGGCGGTGTTCTCGGCGATGGCGCTGCACACCGGCGTCATCCCGCCGACGATCAACCTCGACAATCCGTCCGAGGGCTGCGACCTCGACTACGTGCCGCACAGCGCGCGCGAAGCGCAGGTCGATGTCGCGATGTCGAACTCGTTCGGCTTCGGCGGCACCAACGGCAGCCTGGTCTTCCGCCGCGTCTGATCCACGGCGCCGCCCCGCGGGGCGGCGAGGCCCGCACATGACCCACGTCCGCGCGCTCGCGCCCGGCTTCGACCTGCTCGCGCTGCAGCAGCGGGCGCCCGCGCGCTATCCGCTGCTGCTCGAATCGGTGGCTTCGGGCACGGCGCACGGGCGCTGGGACATGCTGCTGGCCGCCGATGGCCGCCGGCTGGTGCTGGGCCGCGACGGGCGCACGCGACGTGAGGGCGCGAGTGCCGGCGTGGATGCCCCCGCGCCGCACGATGCCACCGCGATCGACGACGACTTCCTGCGCGCGCTCGACGCGGAATGGCAGGCTGTCCGCCGGCCGGCCGCGGTGTCGCCGTGGCCCTTCCGCGGCGGCTGGGCACTGCTGCTGGGCTACGAGCTGGTCGCGCAGGTGGAGCCCGTGCTGCGGCTGCCCATGCCGCCCGGCGCGCTGCCGGTCGCCGTGGCGTGCCGCTGTCCGGCCGCGGTCCTGCGCGACCGCGCGAGCGGCGGGATGGTCGCGGTGGCCGAGGCGGGCGCGGAGGCGCTGCTCGAAGCGCTGCTCGCCGACATCGCCGACATCGAGGACATCGCCGACAGCGCCGACACCGGCGGCATGGCGGATATCGCGGTCAGCGATGACAGCGCCGCCAGCGCCATGTCCTGGCCGAACCTGCGCGAATGCGCCGAAGCCCCAGGCGACGCCTATCTCGCCGCCGCCGCCCGCGCGCTGGACTACATCCGCGCCGGCGACGTCTTCCAGGTGAACCTGTCGCGCGGCTGGGAAGTCCGCTTCGACGCGCCGCTGCCGCCCGCCGCTCTGTACGCACGCCTGCGCCGCGCCAACCCGGCGCCGTTCGCCGGACTCTTCGACCTCGGCGACGCCGGCGCGGTGGTCAGCGCCTCGCCTGAGCGGCTGGTCTCGGTGCGTGGCGACCTGGTCGAGACGCGCCCCATCGCCGGCACCCGTCCGCGACTGCCGGGCGAAGACGACGCCGGGCGCATCCGCGAACTGATCGGCCATGCCAAGGAGCGCGCCGAGCACGTGATGCTGGTCGACCTCGAGCGCAACGACCTCGGACGGGTCTGCCGCGGGGGGAGCGTCGAGGTCGACGAGCTGATGGTGGTCGAGAGCTATGCGCACGTGCACCACATCGTCAGCAACGTGCGCGGCCGCCTGCGCGAGGACGCGACGCCGGGCGCGGTGCTGCGCGCGGTATTCCCCGGCGGCACGATCACCGGCGCGCCCAAGGTGCGCTGCATGGAGATCATCGCCGAGCTGGAAGGGGTCGGGCGCGGCGCCTACACCGGTGCGATGGGTTGGCTCGACCGCAGCGGCGACCTCGACCTCAACATCCTCATCCGCAGCGCGGAGGTGGCCGGCGACACGCTGCGCTTCCGCACCGGCGCGGGGATCGTGGCCGATTCCGACCCGGCGGCCGAACTCGACGAGACGCGCGCCAAGGCCCGCGGCATGCTGCAGGCGATCGGAGCCTGACCGGCGCCGCGGCGGGCACGGTATCCTTCGGCGCATGCACCTGATTCCCGGTTCCAACCGCGCGCGGCGCGCGCCATGAGGGCGCTCAAGCGGATCGTCCTCGCCCTGTTCCTGCTCTCGGCGCTGGCCGCCGGCGCCGCCGGCTGGTGGGCCTGGAGCGGGTACCAGCGCTTCGCCAATGCGCCGCTGCCGGGCGTGGAGGCCGGTGACAGCCTGGTGGTGGAGCGCGGCGACACGCTGCGCAGCGTGGTGACCCGCCTGCGCGCCCAGGGCATCGACGCCGGCCGTGACCTCGAGTGGCGGCTGCTGGCGCGCCAGCTCGGCACCGGGGGCCGCATCCAGGTCGGCGAGTACGCGCTCGAGCCCGGCCTCACGGCGAGCCAGCTGCTGCAGCACATGCGCGACGGCAAGGTCGTGCGCCACCACTTCACCATCGTCGAAGGCTGGAACATCCGCGAGCTGCGCGCCGCGCTCGCACGCGCGACGCCGCTGGTCCAGACCCTGCACGAGGTCGACGACGCTGCGCTGATGGCGATGCTCGGCCGCGAGGGCCTGCATCCGGAGGGCCGCTTCCTGCCCGAGACCTACGCCTACGACCGCGGCGACACCGACGTCGACCTGCTGCGCCGCGCCGCCGGCGATCTCGACCGCGCGCTGGCCGCCGCCTGGGAGGCGCGCGCGGACGACCTGCCGATCGACACCGCGGAGGAGGCCCTGGTGCTGGCCTCGATCGTGGAGAAGGAGACCGGCATCGCCGAGGAGCGGCCGCTGATCGCCGGCGTCTTCACCCGCCGCCTGCGCATCGGCATGCGCCTGCAGACCGACCCGACGGTGATCTACGGCATGGGCAGCGCCTACGCCGGCAACATCCGCCGCAGCGACCTCACCACCGATACGCCCTACAACACCTATACCCGCGATGGTCTGCCGCCGACGCCGATCGCGATGGCCGGCGTCGACGCGCTGCGCGCCGCGACCCGCCCCGACGAGGGCGAGGCGCTGTACTTCGTGGCGGTCGGCGACGGCAGCGGACGGCACGTCTTCTCGCCCTCGCTGGACGCGCACAACGCCGCCGTGCGCCAGTACGTGCAGCGCTATCGCGAACGGCACGGGCCGCGATGAGCGCACTGCCCCTGCATCCGCGCTTCGTGTCGCTGGAAGGCGGCGAGGGCGCCGGGAAGACCACGGTGCTGGCTGCGCTGCGCGCGGCGCTCGAGGCGGCCGGCGACGAAGCGGCCGGCAGCGAGATCGTCGTCACCCGCGAGCCCGGCGGCACGCCGCTGGCCGAGAAGATCCGCGCGCTGCTGCTGCATCCGGGCGAGGAGGCGCTGGCGGCCGAGACCGAGCTGATGCTGATGTTCGCCGCGCGCGCCCAGCATGTGCGGGCGACGATCCTGCCCGCGCTCGAGCGCGGCGCGTGGGTGCTGTGCGACCGCTTCACCGATTCCAGCTACGCCTACCAGGGCGGCGGGCGCGGGCTCGACGCGGCCTTCATCGACGTCCTGGAGCAGCGCGTGGTCGGCCTGCGACCTGGCCTCACCCTCCTGCTCGACCTCGACGTCGCCCAGGGACGCGCGCGCATCGAAAGCCGCGATCCGCATCCCGACCGCATCGAGCGCGAGCGCGGGGCGTTCTTCGAACGCGTGCGCCAGGCCTTCCTCGCCCGCGCGGCCGCCGAGCCGCGGCGTTTCCGCGTCATCGACGCGTCGCGCACCGTCGACGAAGTGGTCGCCGAGGCGGTCGCCCGGCTCCGGGCCTTCGCGGGGGCGGCATGAGCCTCGACATCACCCTGGCGCCCTGGCAGCAGCGCATGCACGACCACGCGGCCGCCGCGATCGACGGCGGCCGCATGGGCCACGCGCTGCTGTTCTGCGGCCCGCCGATGCTGGGCAAGCGCCTGGTCGCCGAACGCCTGGCGCAGCGCGTGCTGTGCCTGTCGACGGATCCCGCCGCGCGCCCCTGCGGCCAGTGCCGCGCCTGCGTGCTGTACCACTCGCGATCGCAGAAGGATCCCGTCGAGCAGCGTCCCGATGGTTCGCCCTCGCATCCCTGGGGCCACCCCGGGCACCCCGACGCGATCTTCGTCGGCCATGCCTGGCGCATGACGCCGTCGCCGCCGCGCCAGCTCACCGTCGTGCCGGTCGACCAGGTACGCGAACTGTCGACGCGCCTGTCGACCACGCCGCAGTACGGCAGCGCCAAGGTGGCGATCATCGATCCGGCCGACGACATGAACGACGCCGCCGCCAACGCGCTGCTGAAGACGCTGGAGGAGCCGGTGCCGGGCCGCTACCTGTGGCTGCTGAGCGCCAACCCCGCGCGGCTGCCGGCGACGATCCGCAGCCGCTGCCAGCGCCTCGAGTTCCGGCTGCCGCCCGCGGACGAGGCGGTCGCCTGGCTGCGCGGGCAGGGCCACGCCGATGCGCCTGCCGCCGAGGCGCTGGCCGCCGCGCGCGGCCACCCCGGCCTCGCCGATGCCTGGCTGCGCGACGGTGGCATGGCGCTGCGCCGCGAGGTGGCCGGCGACATGGCGCGGCTGGCCGCGCACACGGCCTCGCCGCTGGAGGTCGCCAAGGCCTGGAGCGGCGACGAACAGGCCTTGCAGCGCCTGCGGCATGCCGCCGACGTGGCCCGCGACGCGGCCGCCGGCTTGACCGATCCGATGCGAATCCGGAAGCTGGCGACCTGGTTCGACAGCGCCAACCGCACGCGAGAGCTGCTCCGCAGCACGATCCGCGCCGACCTCGCGCTGGTGGACCTGCTGCTCGCATGGCGCGACGCGGCGGGCGACACGACACGGGGAGTCACGCGATGAGTGCAACAGGCGGCGGCGCACGGCAGGGCATCCTGTCGCTGGCGGTCAAGGACAAGGCCCAGCTGTATGCGGCCTACATGCCCTACCTGAAGCACGGCGGCATCTTCGTGCCGACCACCCGGCGCTACTTCATCGGCGACGAGGTCTTCGTCCTGCTCACGCTGCCCGAGTCGAGCGAGCGCCTGCCGGCCGCCGGCAAGGTGGTCTGGGTGACCCCGCCCGGTGCCCAGGGCAACCGCACCGCCGGCATCGGCGTGCAGTTCGCTGACACGGCCGAGGGCGAAAACGTGAAGGGAAAGATCGAGACCCTGCTCGCCGGCTCGCTGAACGCGGACAAGGCCACGCACACGATGTAGCCCGGGCGGTGCTTCGCCTGTCCGGAGTGCCGCCGGTGGCGCGTTGACGCGGATACCCCCCGTCACCGGAGACCGCCATGGCCTCTCCGCGCAGCTTCGCCCCGTCCTCACTCGCCTTCCTGCTCGCCCTGGCCTGTGCCGGCTGCCGGCAGGCGCCTCCCGCCACCGTCGAGCCGGTGGTCTCCCCGCCTGAAATGGCCCTCGTCGGCGCGGTGCTGCTGGACGGCCTGGGCGACTACAGCTTCCCCGTCACCAGCCGGCACCCGGCGGTGCAGCGCTGGTTCGACCAGGGACTCGCGCTCACCTACGGCTTCAACCACGACGCCGCCGAGCGCGCCTTCCTCAGGGCCACCGAGCTCGATCCCGACTGCGCGATGTGCTGGTGGGGCGCGGCGCTGGTGCTGGGGCCGCACGTGAACGCCGCCATGGATCCTGCCGACAACACCGATGCCTGGCTGCGCCTGCAGCGGGCCATCGCGCTGGCCCCGAAAGCGGGTGCGCGCGAGCAGGCCTTCATCACCGCGCTGTCGGCCCGCTATGCGGCCCAGCCGCCGGAGGATCGCCGTCCGCTGGACGAAGCCTATGCCGCGGCCACCCGGGTGATGGCGGAGCGGCGGCCGGACGATCCGGACGCCGCGGTGCTCCACGCCGAAGCGCTGATGGACCTGCAGCCCTGGGACTACTACGACGCGAACCTGCAGCCCAAGGGCCATACCGCCGAAGTGGTGAAGCGGCTGGAAGGCGTGATGGCGCGCCAGCCGGAGCACGCCGGCGCGCTGCACCTGTACGTGCACGCGGTGGAGGCGTCGGCCCATCCAGAGCGCGGTGCCGCGGCCGCCGACCGGCTGCGCACGCTGGTGCCCGGCTCGGGACACCTGGTGCACATGCCGGCGCATATCTATGCGCGCGTCGGGCGCTGGCACGACGCGGTGCTCGCCAACCAGCGCGCGATCGAGGCCGACGACGCCTATCTCGCGCTCTGCCGCGGCAACGTCCAGGGCGTCTATCCGCTGGGCTACGTCCCGCACAACCACCACTTCCTCTGGTTCGCGGCGAGCATGGAGGGCAACAGCGCGCTGGCCGCCGAAGCGGCCCGGCACACCGCCGAGCGCACCGCGCTGCCGGAGCTCATGCGCCAGCCGGGTTTCGCCGGCCTGCAGCACTACTGGATGACGCCGTGGTTCGCGCGCGTGCGCTTCGGTCGCTGGGACGAGATCGCGGCCGGGCCGAACCCGGCGCCGGACCTGCCCTATGTGACCGCGATCTGGACCTGGGCCCAGGGCGTGGCCGCGGTCCGGCAGTCACGCATGGACGACGCCGGCCGCTACCTGGCGGCGCTGCGCCCGCTGGCCGCCGATCCGGCAATGGATGCGCTCACCGTCTGGGACCGCTATCCGCTCACCCACGCGGTGCGCATCGCCGAGCGCTCGCTGACCGCGGAGATCGCATCCGCGCGCGGCGACCACGCCGCGGCCATTGGCGCGCTGCGCGAGGCCGCGGCCATCGAGGACGCGATTCCCTACGACGAACCCCCGGGCTGGCACGCACCGGTGCGCCACTCGCTGGGCGCCGTGCTGCTCGCGGCGGGACGGCCGGCCGAGGCCGAGGCGGTGTACCGCGAAGAGCTGCGGCGCAATCCCGACAACGGCTGGTCACTGTTCGGGCTGGCGCAGAGCCTGCGCGCGCAGCGCCGGCAGGACGGCGTGGCGGACGTCGAACGCCAGCTCGCGCAGGCGTGGCGGCACGCGGACGTCCGCCTGACGGCGTCGCGATTCTAGCGGCCGCTCAGCGCCGGAGCGCCGGGGAGTCCCAGCCCGGGCGCGGCGCGAAGCGGTCGCCGTGCACGGCCTGCAGCGCCTTGAGCCGCAGCAGCACCGCTTCCACGCCGGTCTCGCGCACGTACTGGATCGGGCCGCCGCGGAAGGGCGCGAAGCCGGTGCCGAAGATCACGCCGGCGTCCAGCAGGTCGCCATCGGCCACCACGCCCTCGTGAAGCGCCGCCACCGCTTCGTTGACCAGCGGCAGGATCAGGCGGTCCTCGAGGTCGGCCGGCGCCGTGTAGTCCTTGGGCACCTCGGGCTTCTTCGGCTTGCCGTCTTCCCACGTGTAGAGGCCCTGGCCGTCCTTCTTGCCGCGACGCCCCGCTTCGGGCGGCGTCGACAGCGATGCCGGGATCGGCAGGCCGAGGAAGGGCGCGAGCTCCGCGCCGACGCCGGCCGCGACGTCCAGGCCGACGGTGTCGATCAGCTCGATCGGCCCCATCGGCATGCCGAACTTCACCGCGGCGCGATCGATCACCGCGCCCGGGATGCCCTCCGAGTACGCGGTGGAGGCCTCGAGCATGTAGGGGAACAGCAGGCGGTTGACGAGGAAGCCGGGCGTGCCCGCGACCGGCACCGGCAGCTTGTCGATCGCCTTGCAGAACGCCGCCAGGCGGTGCTCGGTGTCCGGGTCCATGCCGTCATGGCGCACGATCTCGACCAGCGGCATCAGCGCCACCGGATTGAAGTAGTGCAGGCCGGCGAACTGCGCGGGGCGCGCCAGGCCGGTGCGCAGGTCGTCGAGCGGGATCGAGGAGGTGTTGGTGGTGAGGAGCGCGCCGGCCTTGAGCTGCGGCTCCACGCCCGCGTACAGCGAACGCTTGGCCTGTGGCTGCTCGATGATCGCCTCGATCACCAGGTCGGCCTCGGCCACGCCCGCGCCGGCGAGGTCGGACTTCAGCCGCGCGACCACTTCGGGACGCTTCGCATCGACCTTGACCTTCTTCGCGAACAGCTCCTGCGCGCGCGCCATGGCCGTGTCGATATAGGCCTGCTCGCGGTCCTGCAGGGTGACCTCGAAGCCCTTCAGCGCCGACCAGGCGGCGATGTCCCCGCCCATGACGCCTGCGCCGACCACGTGCACGCGCTGGATGCCGCCCGCCGCCGGCTTGCCGCCGGCGCTCCCGGGTGCGGCCGCGCCGAGCCCCTTCAGGCGCTCCTGCAGGAAGAACACGCGCGTCAGGTTGCGCGCGGTCGGGGTGCCGGCCAGCTTCACCACCGACTTGCGCTCGGCGGCCAGGCGGGCCTGGATGCCACCGCCGGTGCGGCGCCAGGTCTCGATCAGCGCGTAGGGCGCCGGATAGTGTTCCCGCCGGGCCTTGCGCGCGACCTGCTTGACCAGCATCGGTGCCAGCAGCTGGCGCGCAAGCCAGGTGTTCGTCGCCCAGCCCATGAAGCGCTGCCGGACGGGCCGCTCGACGCCCTTGAGGGCGACATCCACCGCCGCGTCGAGCAGGCCCGCCGGCTCGGCCACGCGGTCGACCAGGCCGATCGCCTTCGCGGCCGACGCCGACAGGGTGCGGCCAGTCAGCATCATGTCCATGGCCGCGGGCGTGCCGACCAGGCGAGGCAGGCGCACGCTGCCGCCCCAGCCCGGATAGATGCCCAGCTTCACCTCGGGCAGGCCGATGCGCGTGGAGGGATCGGAGCTGGCGACGCGGTAGCGGCAGGCCAGCGCGATCTCGGTGCCGCCGCCCATGCAGAAGCCGTGGATGGCCGCGACGGTCGGGCAGGGCAGCTCGGCCAGCCGCTGGAACACCTGCTGGCCGCGGCGGATGGAATCGCCGATCGTGCCGCGGGCGTCGAACTCGGCGAACTCGCGGATGTCGGCCCCGGCGATGAAGCCCTTGGCCTTGCCCGAGCGCAGCACCAGCGCCCTGGGCGGGTCGAGGGCCAGGCGCTCGAGCAGGGTGTCGAGTTCGACCAGGACGTCCTGGGCAAAGGTGTTGACCGACTCCCCGCCGCGGTCGAACGTCAGCAGGACGACGCCGTCAGGGCGCTGCTCGGCGTGCCAGTGGCTGAAGCGCAGACCATCGAGTCCAGCAATCATGCGGAACCATCCGTAAGGGTATGGGAACTGCCTATGATCCAGAGTCCCTTTCACCGGCGTCAAATCGCGACGCGGAGGGGGCGGCGGCTTGCGGGCGGCTGAACCCGGCCCCAGATCATCGTGCAGGGTGGAACTTTCCGCCTGCGTGAAGGTCATATCCGGTCCCAGGGCCGGTTCCCAGGAGAGTGCCGGCCCATGGCCGAGATCGACAGCAGTCCGCCAGATCAGGAACTCGTGCGCCGCGTGCAGGCGGGCGACATGGCCGCCTTCGACCTACTGGTGCGCAAGTACCAGCACCGCGTGGCGGCGCTGGTCGGCCGCTACGTCCGGGACTGGAGCGAATGCCAGGACGTCGCGCAGGAGACCTTCATCCGTGCCTACCGCGCGATCGGCAGCTTCCGCGGCGACGCCCAGTTCTACACCTGGCTGCACCGGATCGCGGTCAACACCGCGAAGAACCACCTGGTGGCGGGCAACCGCCGTCCGCCGACCGACGATATCGATCCGGACGATGCCGAGCACTTCGACGTCGCCACCGGCCTGCGCGACCACGACACGCCCGAGCGCGAGCTGATGCGCCAGCAGATGGAACAAACGGTGCTGCGCGCGGTCCAAGCCCTGCCCGAGGAGCTGCGCACGGCCATCACCCTGCGCGAGGTCGAAGGGCTGAGCTACGAGGACATCGCCACGCGCATGGACTGTCCGATCGGGACCGTCCGCTCCCGGATCTTCCGGGCCCGCGAGGCGATCGACCTGGAACTCAAGCCGCTGATGGAACCCGAGTCCGCGCCCGAACGCGCGGCGCGATGAGGACGAGATGAGCCACCACAACGACGACATCGACATCGAATTCCCGCAGGTCGCGCCCGACCGGCTGTACGCCCACAACCGCCGGCAGCTGTCGGCGATGCTGGACGGCGAACTGTCCCCCGACCAGGCGCGCTTCATGCTGCGCCGGCTGCAGCACGACACCGAGCTCGCCGCGTGCTGGGAGCGCTGGCAGGTCTGCGGCGACGTGCTGCGCGGGCGCGGCCACGCGCTGCTGCCGGCGGACTTCTCCAGGCGGGTGGCCGATGCGATCGCCACGCCGGCAGGCGACAGCGGCGCGGCGACCGCGGCCGCGGCGGCCCGGGTGCAGCGCCGCGGGCATCGGCTGCTGCGCTGGGGTGGTGGCGCGCTGGCCGCTTCGGTGGCCCTCGTGTCGCTGTTCATGGCGCGGCAGATCCCGGATCCGCAGGGGCCGGAGATCGTCGAAGCCGCCGCCGCGGCGCGTCCGGCCCCCGACCAGGTGGATGCGACCCGCCTTGCCGAGGTCGCGGAGACGGTGGTGACGCCGGCATCCCCGACCCGGGCGCCTGCGGAGGCCATTGACGCGGCCGCGCTGCTGGCGGCAACGGCGCCGGCGGTGGTGGCAGTCGCCGAGGTGCCGCGCCGTGCGACCGGACGCGCCAGCACGCGCAGCCAGGTCCAGCGCGCGGCACTGCGGCGCGGCCAGGGCGCCGATCCGCCGGCACGCACCGCGGTGGCCGCGGCTCCCCCGTTGGCACCGCCGATGTCCGCGAGCCAGGCCCCCGTCCTCTCGGCCAGCCTGCCCGTGCTGGCCGCAGGGTCGTCCGCGCATGTCACGCCGGAGGGCGAGGCGCTGTTCGGCGGACCGGCCGCGGAGGCGCGGCCCTGGCCGCGCGCGGTGCTGCCGGGCCTGTCGCGTGGCCAGCCGTTCGCCGCCGGCTACGGCCTGCCGCAGGCCGAGGCATTCGCCCCGTTCCAGCCGCGCCTGGGCGTCGACCGTGCGTCGCCCGCCCGCCCGGCGATGCCGCCGTCCGGAGCGGTAGGCACCGGGGCGGAAGAGGCGGATCCCGCCGCCGGCCCGCTGCCGGGCGGGACCGACTGACAGCTCCGCGGCTGGCCATGCCCTCCGCGCCTCGGCGTTCCAGCCGCGTGCGAGCCGCCTGCGAACGCCATCCCAGAAACCGAACATCGAGGTTACCGAGTTGATGAAATCCCCCGTCTTCGCCGTCGCCCTCGTGGCCCTCACCGCGGCCGGCACCGCCGCCGTGGTGCTGCCCGCCGCCACCGCCCAGTCCTCGCAGGGACAGGCCACCAGCGCCGCGCCCGCGGTCCCGCTGGTCACCGGACTTCCCGATTTCACCCGCCTGGTCGACCGCGTCGCCCCGGCCGTGGTGAACATCGAGGTCACCGTCGGTCCGCGCGGCAACCGCCAGGCGCAGCAGCAACTGCCCGACGACATGCCGGAGTTCTTCCGCCGCTTCTTCGGCCCGGGCTCACCGTTCCCGGGCACGCCGCAGGACCCGGGCGGCCGCGGCGGCCTGTCCATGGGCAGCGGGTTCCTGGTTTCGGCCGACGGCTACGTGATCACCAACCACCACGTGGTCGACGGTGCCACCGCGGTGCGGGTCACGCTGCCTGACCGCCGCGGCTTCGATGCGGACGTGGTGGGCAGCGACGAGCAGTCCGACGTCGCCGTGCTCAAGATCGACGCCAGCGGCCTGCCATTTCTGCGCGCCGGCCGGGCCAATGACGTGAAGCCGGGCCAGTGGGCGGTCGCGATCGGCTCGCCCTTCGGCCTCGACCAGTCGGTCACCGCCGGCATCGTCAGCGCCGTGGGTCGTGCCAACCAGTATGCGAACCAGCGCTACGTGCCTTTCATCCAGACCGACGTCGCGATCAACCGCGGCAACTCCGGTGGCCCGCTGCTCAACACCAGCGGCGAGGTGATCGGCATCAACTCGCAGATCTTCTCGAACTCCGGCGGCTACATGGGCGTGAGCTTCGCGATCCCGATCGACGTGGTGATGAACGTCGCCGACCAGCTCAAGGCCACCGGCCAGGTGCGCCGCGGGCAGATGGGCGTGCAGGTGCAGGAGATCCGTGCCGATGCCGCCCAGGGTCTCGGCCTGCCCGACACCCGCGGGGCCCTGGTGGCCGACGTGGTGGCGGGCGGCGCGGCGGCCAAGGCCGGCATCGAGCGCGGTGACGTGATCCGCGAGGTCGACGGCGTGGCCATCAGCCAGTCCAGCGACCTGCCGCCGATGATCGGCGCCAAGGCGCCGGGCAGCCGGGTCGCGGTGAAGATCTGGCGCGAGGGCCGGACCCGCGACGTCACGGTCACGCTGAGCGAGCTGGACGAGGGCCTGGCGGCCGGTCCGCGCGCCCCGTCCACCGGCGCGCCGGCGGCCAGGTCGAGCAATCCCCTGGGTGTGGTCGGCAGCGAGCTCAGCGCCGAGCAGCGCCGCCGCCTCGACCTCAAGCCGGATGAAGGGGTGGCGGTGGCCCGCGTCGAGGGCCTGGCGGCGCGCAGCGCCGGCATCCAGCCGGGTGACGTGATCCTGCAGGTCGGCCGCGCCAACGTGGCGACCCCCGCCGAGCTCGACCGCGAACTCGGCAAGGCCAAGGCCGGCGAGACCGTGATGTTGCTGGTGCGCAACCGCAGCGGCGGCACGCAGTTCATCGCGGTCACGCCGCGCGACGAGTCGAAGTAGGGGACGAGGGGCCGGGCAACCGGCCCCTATCCTTCCAGACTGCCCTGTAGGAGCGGCTACAGCCGCGATCGGTCATCGCCAGTGCCGCCTTTGCGAGGGAGAAGCTGCTCCGTTGTGATCCGCGCGGCCCGTCCCGCGCACAGGGGGTGTGCTCCCCCGTCCTGTCCGCGTCCTGCTCCCAAGGCCGGCCGCCGGCCATCCATGGCCGGCTGTCCGCACACCCCCTGTGCGCGGGACGGGCTGTGACGATTTCCGGCTTCGGGAGCGGAGGTCAAGGGCCGCGTCGACCGCAACAGCGACAGCAGCAGCGACAGCAGCAGCGACAGCCGGCGGTCGGAATTGGGAGCAGGAAGCGGACTTTCTGGCTGTCCGAACACCCCCTGCGTCCACGCCAGGCGGCGCGCGCGCCCGTTACGGCCGGACGCGTCCGCTTGGCAAGCCTGCCAACGAAGTCCGCCCGGACAGCACGACACTATTCCTGGCGAGCCGGGAGCTGGCGATCATTGAGGGCCCGGCCCCGCGCTGTGCGACAATGTTCCGTTCGACTCAACCCGGCCGGAATCCGGCCCACGACTGCCGCCCATGCCCCCCGAATCGATGCGGAACATCCGCAACTTCTCCATCATCGCGCACGTCGACCACGGCAAGTCGACGCTTGCCGACCGCATCATCCAGCTCTGCGGCGGCCTGACCGCGCGCGAGATGGAAGCGCAGGTGCTCGACAACAACCCGATCGAGCGCGAGCGCGGGATCACCATCAAGGCGCAGTCGGTGTCGGTGCCCTATACCGCGCGCAACGGCCAGACCTACCACCTCAACTTCATCGACACCCCCGGGCATGTCGACTTCAGCTACGAGGTCAGCCGCTCGCTGGCCGCCTGCGAGGGCGCGCTGCTGGTGGTCGATGCCGCGCAGGGCGTGGAGGCGCAGTCGGTCGCCAACTGCTACACCGCGGTGGAGCAGGGCCTGGAAGTCGTGCCGGTGCTCAACAAGATCGACCTGCCCACCGCTGACATCGAGCGCGCCAAGGCCGAGATCGAGGCGGTGATCGGCATCGACGCCACCGACGCGGTGGCGGTCAGCGCCAAGACCGGGCTCAACGTCGAGGAGGTGCTCGAAGCCATCGTGCACCGCATCCCGCCGCCCGTGCCGCGCGACACCGACAAGCTGCAGGCGCTGATCATCGACTCCTGGTTCGACAACTACCTGGGCGTGGTCTCGCTGGTGCGCGTGATGCAGGGCGAGATCAAGGCCGGCGCCAAGATGCTGGTGATGTCGACCGGGCGCACCCACCAGGTCGACAAGGTCGGCGTGTTCACGCCCAAGCGCAAGGAAACCGCGGCGCTGCGCGCCGGCGAGGTGGGCTGGATCAACGCCTCGATCAAGGACGTGCACGGCGCGCCGGTCGGCGACACGCTCACGCTCGCCAACGATCCCGCGCCGCACCCGTTGCCGGGCTTCCAGGAGATGCAGCCGCGCGTGTTCTCGGGCCTGTTCCCGGTCGACGCCGACGACTACCCGGACCTGCGCGAAGCGCTGGAAAAGCTCCGCCTCAACGATGCCGCGCTGCGCTTCGAGCCCGAGAGCTCCGAGGCCATGGGATTCGGCTTTCGCTGCGGCTTCCTCGGCATGCTGCACATGGAGATCGTGCAGGAGCGCCTGGAGCGCGAGTACGACCTCAACCTCATCAGCACCGCGCCGACGGTGGTCTACGAAGTGCTGATGACCGATGGCGAGGTCATGTCGCTGGACAACCCGGCGAAGCTTCCGCCCACCAACAAGATCGAGGAAGTGCGCGAGCCGATCATCCGCGCCAACATCCTCACGCCGCCGGACTACGTCGGCAACGTGATCACCCTCTGCGAAGAGAAGCGCGGCAGCCAGGTCGGCATCCAGTACCTGGGCAGCCAGGTGCAGATCAGCTACGAGCTGCCGATGGCGGAAGTCGTGCTGGACTTCTTCGACCGCCTGAAGTCGGTGTCGCGCGGCTATGCCTCGCTCGACTACCACTTCGTACGCTTCGAGGCCGGCCCCTTCGTGCGCGTGGACACGCTGATCAACGGCGACAAGGTCGATGCGCTGTCGATCATCGTCCACCGCAGCCACGCCGACCGCCGTGGCCGCGATCTGACCGACAAGATGAAGGAACTGATCCCGCGCCAGCAGTTCGACGTCGCGATCCAGGCCGCCATCGGCTCGCAGATCATCGCCCGCAGCTCGGTCAAGGCGCTGCGCAAGAACGTGCTGGCCAAGTGCTACGGCGGCGACATCAGCCGCAAGAAGAAGCTCCTGGAGAAGCAGAAGGAAGGCAAGAAGCGCATGAAGCAGGTTGGCCGGGTGGAGATCCCGCAGGAGGCCTTCCTCGCCGTGCTCCAGGTGGACAACAAGTGACGGCGGCCGACCGGCGCGCCGCGGACGGGGTGGACGCATGAAGTGGTTCGAACTCGGGCTGGTCCTGCTGACCTTCGCCTCCGGCATCATCTGGCTGCTCGACCGGCTGTTCTTCGCGAAGGCGCGCAAGGCGCGCGCCGGCCTGCTCGACGAGGGCCGCGAGCCGGTGGTCGTCGACTACGCGCGGGCGTTCTTCCCGATCCTGGCAGTGGTGCTGGTGCTGCGCAGCTTCATCGCCGAACCGTTCCGGATCCCGTCCAGCTCGATGATGCCGACGCTCCTGATCGGCGACTTCATCCTGGTCAACAAGTTCGCCTACGGCCTGCGCCTGCCGGTGAACAACCGCAAGGTGATCGAGATCGGCCTGCCCGAGCGCGGCGACGTGGTGGTGTTCCGCCCGCCGGCGCACCCCGACCAGGACTGGATCAAGCGCGTCGTCGGCCTGCCGGGCGACGCCATCGCCTACCGTGACAACGTCCTCTACGTGAACGGCGAAGCCTCGGCCTACCAGCCGATCGGCGCGTACGTCGGCAAGGGCCGCGGCGAGGAAATGAGCGGCGCCAGCCTGCTGGCCGAGGACCTCGGCGGCGATGGCCGCCACGAGGTGCTGGAGATCGACAGCCCGATGTTCGCGCACCACGGCGTGGGCGAGTGGACGGTGCCCGAAGGCGAATATTTCGTCATGGGCGACAATCGTGATAGAAGCGACGACAGCCGCTTCTGGGGCACGCTTCCGGAGACCCAGCTCCGGGGCAAGGCGTTCCTGGTGTGGATGAATTTCGACAGCGCCGCCGGCGGCGTCGACTTCGACCGCATCGGCACGCGCCTCTGAGCGGCACGGGGAAACGGGCGCGGCAATGACCAATCGCAACGGGGATCGAGGGGAGAGGGCAATGAGGAATTCGCAACGCGGCATCACCCTGCTGGGGTTCATCATCGTGCTGGGGGTCGTGGGCCTGTTCGCCTACGTCGGCATGAAGCTGTTCCCGATGTATTCGGAGTACTACAGCGTGCGCTCGGCGATGAAGGGCCTGGCCAACGAGCCCGGCATCGCCAACACCGAGCCGCGCAAGATCCAGGACCTGTTCTTCCGCCGGCTGTACATCAGCTACTCGGAGAACGTGAAGCCCGAACACGTCAAGCTCAAGCGCGTCGGCGCCGGCTGGCAGATGGACGTCAAGTACGAGGTGCGCAAGGAGCTGATCGGCAACCTCGACGTCGTGGGCAAGTTCGAGTCCACGCAGATGCTGACCAGGACCGGTGCGGTCGATTGATCCCGGTGCGCGCATCGCGGGACATGCGTTCCGCGATCCCGCGCTGCTCGCGCAGGCGCTGACGCACCGCAGCGCCGGCGCCCCGCACAACGAGCGCCTGGAATTCCTGGGCGATGCGCTGGTCGGGCTGATCGTGGCCGAAGTGCTGTACCTGCGCTGGCCCAGGGCCGACGAAGGCGCGATGACCCGCGCACGCGCCGAGCTGGTGCGCGAATCCTCGCTGGCGCGGATCGCGCGCGACCTGGAACTCGGCGCCCGCATCACCCTGGGTCCCGGCGAAATGAAGTCCGGCGGCCACCGCCGCGATTCGATCCTGTCCGATGCGCTCGAGGCAGTGGTCGGCGCGATCTATCTCGATGCCGGCTTCGAGGCCTGCCGCAGCGCGGTGCTGCCATGGTTCGAGCCGCAGGTCGCGGCGCTGCCGGCCGGTGGCTTCGGCAAGGACCCCAAGACCCGGCTGCAGGAATGGCTGCAGGGGCGGCAGCGTCCGCTGCCCAGCTATGAACTCGTGTCCGAAAGTGGCGAGGAACACGCCCGCATCTTCCTGGTCCGCTGCCTGCTGACCGAGCCCGCGCTCGAGGCCGAAGGCAGCGGCAGCTCCCGGCGTGCCGCCGAACAGGACGCCGCCACGGCGATCCTGTCCCAACTGGAATCCGCAAAACCATGAACACCCCAGCCGCCAGCCGCAGCGGCGCGGTCGCCGTCGTCGGCCGGCCGAACGTCGGCAAGTCCACCCTGGTCAACGCCCTGGTGGGCGCCAAGGTCAGCATCGTCTCCAACCGCCCGCAGACCACGCGCCATCGCCTGCTCGGCATCGCCACCTTCCCGGCGGGCCAGCTGCAGCTGGTCGACACGCCCGGCGTGCATCGCGCACCGGGCAAGCAGTCGGCGTCGGCCATGCACCGGATGATGAACCGGGCCGCGCGCGGCGCGCTCGAGGGCGTCGATGCCGCGGTGCTGGTGGTCGAGGCGGGCCGCTGGGACGAGGAGGACACGCTGGCGTACGAGGCCCTGCGCGAGGCGAAGGTGCCGGTGGTGCTGGTCGTCAACCAGGTCGACCGCATCCGCGAGAAGGCCGCGCTGCTGCCCTACCTGCAGAAGGTGACCGACGGCCGCGACTTCGCCGGCGTGCACCCGGTGTCGGCACTCAAGCGCACCGGCCTGGATGCGCTGGTTGCCGAGCTGCTGGGCCTGGTGCCCGAGGGCGAGCCGGCCTACGCCGAGGACGAGATCACCGACAAGAGCCAGCGCTTCCTCGCGGCCGAACTGCTGCGCGAGCAGCTGATGCGCCAGCTTGGCGCGGAGCTTCCGTACTCGACCACGGTGGAGATCGAGTCCTTCAGCGAAGAGGACACGAAGTCCGGCCCGATGATGCGCATCGGCGCTGTGGTCTGGGTCGAGCGCGACGGCCAGAAGGCGATCGTGATCGGCAAGGGCGGCGCGCGGCTGCGCGAGATCGGCAGCAAGGCGCGGCTTTCGATGGAGCGCCTGTTCGGCTGCAAGGTGTTCCTGGAAACCTGGGTGCGCGTGCGCGCCGGCTGGTCCGACGACGAGGCCGCGCTGCGCAGCTTCGGCTACGACAAATAGCCCGCGGCTTGAAACTGTAGGAGCGGCTACAGCCGCGATCACGGCCGCGGCCACCACGAACCCCTGATCGCGGCTGTAGCCGCTCCTACAATGCGCGCATGCGGATCGCCGGCGAGCATGCCTTTGTCCTCCACGCGCGCGCCTGGCGCGAGACCAGCCTGCTGGTCGAAGTGCTGTGCGCGGAGGAAGGCCGCATGGGCCTGGTGGCGCGCGGCGTGCGGGGGCCGAAGAAGCAGGCGCTGCGCGCGGCGCTGCAGCCGATGCAGTACATCCGCTTCGATGCCGTGCAGAAGGGCGAGCTGGCGCACCTGAATTCCGCCGAGGCCCTGGATGTCGCGCCGCGGCTGCAGGGCGAGGCCATGCTGTCCGGCTTCTACGCCAGCGAACTGGTGCTGCGCCTGGCACCGCGGCACGACCCGCAGCCCGAGCTCTACGCGGCCTACGCGGCGCTGCGCGCCCGCCTGGGCGCGGGCGAGCCGCTGGCCTGGACGCTTCGCCGCTTCGAGCGCGACCTGCTGGACGGCATCGGCGTCGGGCTCGACTACGGCCACGAGGGCGATGGCGATCCGGTGGATCCCGCCGCCCGCTACCGGCTGGACCCGGGACACGGACCGGTGCGCGTGCGCGGGGAACGCGGAGGCGATCGCGAGCGCAGCGCCACCGGCCGTGCGCTGCTCGCGCTGTCGGACGACGTCGCGCCCCCGGCCGAGGACCTCGGCGGACTCCGCCGGGTGCTGCGCGAGGTGCTCGAATCGCACCTGGGTGGCCGCCCGCTGGCGTCGTGGCAGCTGCTGGGCGACCTTGGCCGCGTGGGCCAGGGCGGGCCTCAGGGTGGCAGCAGTTCCTGAGCCGCGGCGTCGAAGCCGCCGAGCGCCGCATCCGAGTCGGGCGCGTCCTCCAGCGTCCTCACCGCCCGTCCCAGCCGCGCCGCGCCGACGAAGCCGCAGCTCGCGCGCAGGCGGTGCAGGACATCGCGCAGGCTGTCGTGCCGGCCGGTGCGGACCGATTCCATGACCTGGCCGTGGGCGGCCGGCAGCTCGGCCAGGAACAGCTGGCGCAGCGCGTCGACGTGCGCGCGCTCGCCGTTGAGCGCGCGCAGCGCGGCGACGTCGTCCCAGGCGTGCAGGCCGGCCGTGTCCAGCGGTGAAGCGACCGCCGCCTCCGCCACCCGCAGCGAGGATCGCCCGGCCAGCGCGCCGGCCAGCGCCGCGCGCAGCGCCGCCGCGGCCAGCGGCTTGACCAGCACGGCGTCGAAGCCGGCGTCCTGCAGTGCGCGGTGGACCTCGTCGTCGCGGGCGGCGGTGTGCGCGATCGCCGGCGTGTCCAGCCCGAGGCCACGGAGCTCGGCGAGCAGCCCCGCGCCATCGCCGTCGGGCAGGTGGGCATCGACCAGCCAGAGCGCATACGCGATGTTGGTGGCCTGGGCGCGCGCGGCCGAACGGGTGTTGACGGTGTCGACGGTCGCCGGCAGGCCTTCCGCCGCGGCGGCGAGGAAGGCGGCGGTGGTGTGGTCGTCCTCGACCAGCAGGATGCGTGGTTTCATCGGCGCGTCCCCTCCTGTCGCTACTCTGGCTGCCATGCCCGCGTGGATCTTACCCCTGCTCGCCGCGTTTGCGCTGCTGTCCGCGAGCCCGGCGCATGCGCGTGCGCTGGTGGCGCGGATGGCGAGCGTGTCCACGCCGGTGGCGACGCTGCAGGGCGTGCAGGTGCGGCTGGACTGGCCCGCAGACGCCGAGGTGGGCGAGCTGCGCATCACGGCGCAGCGCGCGGACGCGCCCGACCTGGGACAGCACTTCGCCGCGCTGTCGTGGCGTTGCCCGCTGCGCCGCGACGGCCAGGGCGGCTGGGCCTGTGCGGGCGAGTTGAGGCAGGGGCGCGGCGCGCCGCTGCGGCTGGAGCTGGCGCTGCCTCCGGGGCGCGTGTCCGCCGCGCTGTCGGGTGCTGGCGGCTCGCGGCTTGCGCTGCGCCGTGACGATGCCGCGCCGGATCTCTTCGCCATCGACATCACGCGCGTGCCGGTGGCCTGGGCCGAAGCACTGGCCCGGCGCGCATGGCCCGGCGTGCGGCTCGGGGACGGCCGCCTGGGGGGCCACCTCGAGCTGCGCGTTCCGGACGCGGCGCCGATGCGGCTCACCGGCGAACTGGCGCTGGACGGCGGCGCCTTCGACAGCGCCGACGGGACGCAGGCCGGGGCCGGACTCGGCGCGCGGCTCGGCATCGACTGGCTGGCGGCGGAGGCCGGTCCGCAACTGGCCATCGACGGCGAGCTGCTGGGCGGCGAGCTGCTGTTCGGCAGCGGCTACTTCGTGCTGCCGGCAACGCCCGTTCCGGTACGCCTGCGCGCGCATGGCGTGGCCGACGGCTGGGCGTTGGACGCGTTCCTCGCCCGCGACCCGGGCGTGCTGGAGGTGCAGGGCCGCGCGGACCTCGATGGCGCGGGCGTGCGCGCACTGGCGCTGTCGCTGCGCAGCGCGGAGGCGGCGCGGCTGCCGGAGCGCTACCTCTCGGGCTGGCTGGGCCAGGCCGGACTGACCGGGCTGGCGCTCACCGGCGGCTTCGACGCCGACGTGGAGATCATCGACGGTGCGCTGGCCGGCTTCGCGCTGCGCGCCCGCGGGCTGGACGTCGCCGCGCCCGACGGGCGCTTCCGCTTCCAGGGCCTGGACGGCGACGTGCGCCTGGTGTCGGAAGGCCGCGTCGACAGCGAGCTCCGCTGGCAGTCCGCGGCCATCGGCGCCATCCCCTTCGGTCCCGCGCGCCTGCCGTGGCGCAGCAGCGATGGCGAGCTGCACCTGCGCGAGGGCGTCGGCATCGCGATCCTCGATGGCCGCCTCGACATTCCCGCGCTGCGGTTGCGCCCGCCGGGCAGCAAGGGTCCGCTGCTGGTGGAGGCGGCGCTCGGCGTCGAGTCGCTGGACATGGCCACGCTGGCCCCCGCGCTCGGGCTCCCGGCCTTTCCCGGGACCCTGTCCGGCCACATCCCCAGCGCGCGCTACGTCGGCGACCGCCTGGACTTCGAAGGCGGCGTCGTGGCCCGCGCCTTCGACGGCGAGGTGCGGGTGTCGTCGCTGGCGATGGAGCGCCCGTTCGGCGTCGCGCCGACGCTGCTGGCCGACATCGCCCTCGACGGGCTCGACCTCCAGGCGCTGACCGGCGTGCTCGAGGTCGGCGGCATCAGCGGCCGCCTGCACGGCCGCATCGACGGCCTGCGCCTGGTCGACTGGGAGCCCGCCGCCTTCGACGCCGAGCTGCACACCGAGCCGCGCCGCGGCGTGCGCCAGCGCATCAGCCAACGCGCGGTGCAGGACATCTCCAGCGTCGGCGACGCCTCGTTCACCGCCAGCCTGCAGGGCCAGCTGCTGGCTCTGTTCGACGACTTCGGCTATCGCCGCATCGGCATCTCCTGCCGGCTGGCCAACGGCGTCTGCACGATGGCGGGGCTTCAGCCTCGCGGCAGCGGGTTTGTTATCGTCGAGGGCGCCGGGCTGCCGCGCCTGGACATCGTCGGCTACAACCGCCGCGTCGACTGGAAAACCCTGGTCGAGCGCGTGGTGGCCGCGGGATCGGGCGAAGTCTCGCCCGTGTTCGACTGACCGTCCGAGGAGGACTGCATGCGCTGGACCGGGTTGCCCTTCGTCGCCGCGCTGGCGCTCACCGCCTGCGTGACCATCAACGTGTACTTCCCCGCGGCGGAGGCGCGCGAGGCGGCGCGTGAGTTCGTCGAGAACGTGATCGGCGAGGACGGCGCAGCGCCCGCGCCCGCGCAGCCCGTGGACCAGCCCGGCGGCATGCCGGGAGGGATGGCGCTCGAGGGCGCGGCCGCGTCCGGTGGCCTGGCGTTCGACCCGTGGATCCTGCTCGGCATCGCGCCGGTGCATGCGCAGACGCCGGACATCACCATCCGCACGCCGGCGATCCAGGCGATCCAGCAGCGCATGGAATCGCGCTTCGCATCCACCCTGCGGCCGCATTTCGACAGCGGCGCGCTGGGCTTCGGCGGCGACGGCCTGGTCGTGGTGCGCGATGCGGGTTCGCTGCCGCTGAAGGACCGCGTGGCGGTCAACGCCGCGGTCGCCGACGACAACCGCGACCGCAATGCGGTCTACCGCGAGGTGGCGGTGGCCAACGGCCATCCCGAGTGGGAGCCGCAGATCCGCGAGGTGTTCGCCCGGCAGTGGATCGCCAGCGCGCGCGGCGGCTGGTGGTACCAGCAGGGCAACAGCTGGAAGCAGAAGTAGCACCCGAGCGGTGTAGGAGCGGCTACAGCCGCGATCGCGCGGAGCCGGTCCAGGCGATGTTCGCGCGGACCTGTCCAGGCGATTCCGGGACGACCTGGTGGATCGATCGCGGCTGTAGCCGCTCCTACAGGGCAGGGGAGGCGCGCGCGGGGGAGGGCGGGGCGGCGCGTCGCGGTGCGGGTTTGAGACAATGCGCGGCCCACCGTACCGGTAGCAGCGCATTGGCCCGCATCGACCAGACGCCCTTCGAGGCCGTGATCCTCGGACTCGGTCCGGACGGGCGCGGCATCACCCGGCGACCCGAAGGGCACCCGCACGCGGAGAAGACGGTGTTCATCGCTGGCGCACTGCCGGGCGAGCGGGTGCTCGCGCGCCAGACCCGGCGCTGCCGCCGCTTCGACGAGGCCGAGGTGCTCGAGGTGATCGACGCCTCGCCCGACCGCGTCCAGCCGCGCTGTCCGCACTTCGGTGTCTGTGGCGCGTGCAGCCTCCAGCACCTGGCCCCGGCGCGGCAGGTCGCGGGCAAGGCGCGGATGCTGGCCGACTGCTTCGCCCAGGCGGGCGTGCGCGCGGAAACGGAACTACCTCCGCTCGCCGGCGCGCTCTTCGGCTATCGCCGCAAGGGCCGGCTGTCGGTGCGCCGGGTGGAGAAGAAGGGCCGGACCCTGGTGGGTTTCCGCGAGCGCGACGCACGCTTCGTCGCCGAACTGGTGGAATGCCATTCGGTCGTCCCGCAGGTCGGGATGCAGCTGGGCGCGCTGTCTGCGCTGGTCGACGGCCTCGACGCGCGCAGCGCCATCCCGCAGATCGAATTCAGCGCGGGCGATGACGCCACCGCCCTGGTGTTCCGCCATCTCGAGCCGCTGGGCGAGGGCGACCGCGCGGCGCTGACGGCGTTCGCGCAGCACCACGGCTTCGCCATCTATCTGCAGCCCGGCGGCCTCGAGACCATCGCGCCGCTGTGGCCGGCCGCCCCGCGGCTGTCGTTCCGCCTGGCGCCATGGGACGTCGAGCTGGCGTTCGAGCCGCTGGACTTCATCCAGGTCAACGGCGACCTCAACGGGAAGATGATCGCGCATGCGCTGGAGCTGCTCGACGTGCAGCCCGGCGACCGCGTGCTCGACCTGTTCTGCGGCCTGGGCAACTTCAGCCTGCCGCTGGGACGCCAGGCGTCCGAAGTGGTGGGCGTCGAAGGCGACGCCGGCCTGGTCGAGCGCGCGCGTGCCAACGCGGCGCGCAACGACATGGACCACGTCCAGTTCCACGTCGCCGACCTCGCCACGGACCTGTCGGCCCAGCCGTGGATGGGCGCGGGCTTCGACCTGCTGCTGCTCGACCCGGCGCGCGCCGGCGCGCTGGAGGTGCTGCAGCAGCTGCCGCTGCAGGGGCTCAGGCGCATCGTCTACGTCAGCTGCAATCCGGAGACGCTGGCCCGCGATGCCGCGTACCTCGTCGGCGAGCGCGGCTGGCGGATGCCCGCGGCGGGCGTGATGGACATGTTCCCGCACACCGCGCACGTGGAGTCGATCGCGGTGTTCGAACCCGCCTGAGGCGGCCCCGGGCCGCCTGGGCCGCTCGCCGCGTCCAGCCGGGAAGGGACGGCGTGCGTCATGTGGGAGCGGCCATGGCCGCGATATGCTGCCCGGCCGGATCGCGGCCCTGGCCGCATCCAGCAAGCGCGCGGAGTGGTGATGGGCATCGAGATCGAACGCAAGTTCCTGGTCGCCGGCGACGGCTGGCGCCAGGCGGCCCACGCCGTGGTGCCGATGGCGCAGGGCTACCTCAACGACCAGCTGTCGATGGACGAAGGCCGCCAGCGCGCTTCGGTGCGCGTGCGCCTGGAGGGCGACGCCGCCTTCCTCAACATCAAGTCGCGCGAGCTCGGCCATACCCGCCAGGAGTTCGAATATCCGCTGCCGGTGGACGAGGCGCGCGCGCTGCTCGACCTGTGCGTCGGCGGACGGGTGGAGAAGCGCCGGCACCTGGTGCGCCACGGCGCGCACCTGTGGGAGGTCGACGAGTTCCTGGGCGACAACGCCGGCCTGGTCGTGGCCGAGATCGAACTCGGCAGCGCCGACGAGGCCTTCGCGTGCCCCGACTGGCTCGGCGTGGAGGCCACCGACTGCCCGCGCTACTACAATCTGGCCCTGGCCGCGCGTCCGTACTCGCTGTGGAGCGATGCGGAGCGCGCGGGACCGGAAACCTGAGGAGAGAGACCAATGCTCGTCATCGGCGTCGCCGGTACCGAACTCACCGCGCAGGAGCGCGACTGGCTGCAGCACGATGCCTGCGCCGGCGTGATCCTGTTCACCCGCAACTTCGCCTCGCGCGCGCAGGTGGCCGAGCTGTCACAGGCGATCCGCGAAGCCGCGCCGCGCCCGCAGCTGGTCTGCGTCGACCAGGAAGGCGGCCGCGTGCAGCGCTTCCGCGAGGGTTACAGCGCGCTGCCCTCGCTGGAAGGCTTCGGCCGCGACTACGCCCGTGACCCGGACGCCGCGCTGGCGCGTGCCCGTGAGCACGCCTGGCTGATGGCCAGCGAGGTGCGCGCCTCGGGCGTCGACCTCAGCTTCGCGCCGGTGGTCGACCTCGGCCGCGGCAACCTCGCCATCGGCGACCGTGCGTTCTCCGACGATCCGCAGGTGGTGGCCGCCTTCACCCGCGCCTACGTCGAAGGCATGCACGAGGCGGGCATGGCCGCGACCCTCAAGCATTTCCCGGGGCACGGCTCGGTGCGCGAGGACACGCACTTCGACGACGCCGTCGACGACCGCCCGCTGGACGTCATCCGCGCGGAGGACCTGGTGCCATTCGTTGCCGGCATCGACGCCGGCGCCGACGCGGTGATGCTGGCGCACGTGGCCTATCCGCAGGTCGCACCCGAGCCCGCCGGCTACTCGCCGCGCTGGATCGACGGGATCCTGCGCACGGAGATGGGCTTCCGCGGCGTCGTGTTCTCCGACGACATCGGCATGGCCGCGGCGCATGGCGTGGGCGGCATCAAGGCGCGCGTGGATGCGCACCTCGACGCCGGCTGCGACGTGGTCCTGGTCTGCCATCCGGAGCTGGTGGAGGAATCCCTCGCGGCGGCCGAAGGACGCGCGCTCAACACCATGGCGCTGGCCGGCCTGCTCGGCCGCGGCGCGCTGGGCTGGGACGGCCTGCTGGCGGACGGGCGCCATGGCGCGGCATCCGCGCGACAGGGCGGCGGGGTGGCGGCATGAGCGCGCCGTCGCTGGCCGAGGTGATGGTCGACGCCGACCTCATCCATGCGCGCGAGGTGCTCGAAGCCGCGATCGGCGATATGGCCGTGGCGATACACGCCGAGTACGCCGGCGATGCACGCGCGCCGCTGTTCGTCACGATCATGCACGGCGGCATGCCGTTCGCCGCGCAGTTGGCGTTCGCGCTGGGCGAGCGCGGCCTCGACCTGGAGTTCGACTACCTGCACGCCACCCGCTACCGCGGTAGCACCACCGGCTCGCGCCTGGCCTGGCTGCACCGCCCGGCCACGCCGATGCGCGGCCGCCGCGTGATCCTGGTCGACGACATCCTCGACGAGGGCCACACGCTGAAGGCGGTGACCCGCTGGTGCGAGGACGAGGGCGCGGCCGACGTGCGCGTGGCCGTGCTGGCGACCAAGGTGCATGACCGCTGCGTCGACGGCGTCTGCGCCGACTGGTCGGGGGTCGAGGTGCCGGACCGCTACGTCTTCGGCTACGGCATGGACTACAACGAGCAGGGCCGGAACCTGCCCGCCATCTACGCGCTGGGCGAATGAGCATGGGGGCGACCAGCATGGAGCCGCTTGCGCTGGCCGTGATCGGCGGCACCGGCCTGTACCAGCTGGCCGGGCTGCAGGATGCGGAGGAACACCAGCCGGTGACGCGCTACGGCGCGCTGCCGGGTCCCGTGCGGCTCGGCCACATCGGCGGCCAGCGCGTGGCCTTCCTGGCGCGCCACGGCGAGGGCCATTCGGTGCCGCCACACCTGGTGAACTACCGCGCCAACCTGTCGGCGCTGCACGCACTGGGCGCGCGCCGGGTCCTCGCGCTCAACACCGTCGGCGGGATCACCGCGGCCTACGGGCCGCGCGTGCTGGCCTGTCCCGACCAGCTCATCGACTACACCTGGGGCCGGGTTTCGACCTTCTGCGAAGAGCCCGGAACCGACGTGCTGCACGTCGACATGGGCGATCCCTACGCACCGTCGCTGCGCCGCGACGTGCTCGCCGCGGCGGCACGGGCCGGAGTCGGCGTGGTGGATGGCGGCTGCTACGGCGCCACCCAGGGACCGCGCCTCGAGACCCGCGCCGAGATCGCGCGCATGCGCCGCGACGGCTGCGACCTGGTCGGCATGACCGGGATGCCCGAGGCGGGGCTGGCGCGCGAGTTGGGACTCG
Source organism: Luteimonas sp. MC1750 (assembly GCF_016615955.1). Classification (NCBI taxonomy): domain Bacteria; kingdom Pseudomonadati; phylum Pseudomonadota; class Gammaproteobacteria; order Lysobacterales; family Lysobacteraceae; genus Luteimonas; species Luteimonas sp. MC1750. Next base: position 2,082,107 of record NZ_CP067113.1, on the reverse strand, counting down.
ACTATGCCTGCCTCGCGATCGTCGCCAACTGGGCGGCGGGCGCGGGCCCGCAGGTCGACGAGGTGATCACGCTGGAAGACGTGCTCGCCAACGTCGCCGCGGCCACCTCGGGTTTACCCGCGGTCATCGACGCGCTGCTCGACGGGTGATTGCGCGCGCCGTTCGGCCTTTGCATACTCGGGCCGCGTGCGCGGGTCCCTTGCAGGCATGCGCACGCAACCGCATCCAGACGAGGTAGGAAGAGTCATGCAATACGGCACAGTGAAGTGGTTCAACGACGCCAAGGGTTTCGGCTTCATCGCTCCCGAGGACGGCAGCGCGGACGTGTTCGTGCACTACTCGGCGATCGACTCCAAGGGCTTCCGCAGCCTGCAGGAAGGCCAGCGCGTCAGCTATGAAGTCACGCAGGGCCCGAAGGGCGCGCAGGCGGCCGGGGTGTCGCCAGTCGCCTAGAGCGGCGGACCGCAACAGCATTCGACCTGTTCCAGGGCCCCGGATTTCGGGGCCCTTTTTGTTGGGTCTTCTCCGCGCGCGGGGGATGGAGTTGTGCGGCGCTTTGACGCATGGCCTGCTGCCGCTCATGTCCCCCGGTGCCGGCCCACAGGGCCGTCACCTCCTCCTTGACTTCCCGTCAGCAGGCCACGCGCCAAAGCGGTGTGGCGTCCAGGGCGCCCCGCCCAGAGCAGACGCGGGCGTTCGCTTCCCAAGACCGCGGGAAAGGTCGCGCCTGCCGCGGATGCAGGGGGGGGATGGCCAGAGCCGGCCATGGATGGTCGGCGGCCGGATGCTGGGAGCAGGACGCGGAGACATCCGGCTGGCCATCCCCCCCCCTGCATCCGTGGCAGGCAGCGAGAATCCACTCGAGGCCAACGCCTGCACTCACAGCCAACGCCTGCACTCACAGCCAACGCCTGCACTCGCAGCCAACGCGTCAGCCAGGCGCCTTCGGATTGCGCAGCACCGACTTCAGCCCGGTCTTGATCTTGGCGTGCGTGGTGATGCCGGCCGCGAGGAACGAGGTCTTCCATTCCTCGTACTGTTCGTCGAATTCGGCCAGCTCCTCCGCGCTGAACAGCTCGCGGGCGGAGGCGAACATCTCCTTCTCCTCTTCCTGCGCGTGGTGGTCGATGAACTCCGACAGCACCTTGACCGAACCCGCGAACTGGCGGCTGGTCTGGTCCGACGCATGCAGGTCGGGCAGCACCGTCAGCTCCACCGCGCGGTGTTCCTGGATCGCCTCGGCGTGCTGCAGCAGCTGCTCGTGCGAGGCGCGTTCGGCGAACGCCGGATAGAACACCAGCTCTTCCCACTTGGCGTGTGGGATCAGGTTGGCCTCGATCTTCTCCAGCAGTTCGGTCCGAGCCTTCTCCGCGCGGTCGGTGGTGGCATTGATCTGCCCGAACAGGTCACGGAGGACGTCGTGTTCCTTCTTGAGCGTGACAAGGATGCTGCGCATTGGCGGTGGCTCGGGCGGGGGCGGATGGCCATCCAAGCGCGCCGCCGCGGACGCGGGCGTGAAGGGGCGGCGGGGCCGCTCAGGCCTGGGCGGCCGTCCGCAGCTCGATGCCGAGCGCGGGCGCGATCGCGCGCAGCGCCTCGTCGTCGCGGCTGAGCGTGATCCACCCGGCGACCGTGTCGGTGCCGGTCTCCCAGATCCACAGGGTGTAGCCGTAGCTGCGCAGCGCGTCATAGGCCACGTGCAACAGGTCGGGGGTCCGCGCCGCGTCCAGGAACTCGTCGTCGGTGGGATCCTCGACGCCCCAGTCGAGCTCCAGGTTCCAGCGCGCGACCAGCTCGGTGATGCTCTCGACGAAGGCCGCCGCGTCGTCGTCGTGGATCTGGAAGCCGGACGTCCAGTCGATGATGTCCTTCAGCAGCCAGACCGGCTCGACCTCGTCCTCGCGCGCGTCCGCGGTGGCGTCCTGCCAGGCGCCGAACTGGCGCATCGCGGTGTCCTCGTCGCCCGGATTGATCAGCAGCAGGAGCTGCCAGACCAGGGCTTCGGTGCCGGCCTCCTCGTCGACCTCCATCTCGTGATCGAAGCCGCTGGCGTAGTTGTCGTCGGGGTCGAATTCGCGGTCTGGGGCGTGCACGGGCGTGGTCCGGAGGGGCAGGGGCACACAGGATAAGGGTCGCGGCATGGCCGTGGCGGCAAGGGATGAGCGCCCGCGCGGGCGGTGTCTGACCGGGCGCAACGGGCGGCGCCCGCCCCCGGCGCTGTCGTTTGGGCGGGCCAGCCCTCAAACTATGCCGATGACCACGACCCCACCGGGCGCCTTCGACGCCCGACCGGACCTGTCCGGTGATTCCCTCGCAGCGCGGCTCAAGCTGGCCACCGACACCCTCGAAACCGTCGCCGCCGACCACTCGCTGCTCGACGCGCTCGACGACGCCAGCCGCGAGCGCCTGCACCGCGCGGTCGCCGCGCTCGGCGCGCCGGTCGATGCCGTGGCCCGCCGCCAGCGCCGCAAGCAGGCCAAGCGCAGCCGGGTGGAGGCGAAGAACGCCCATGACGATGCGCTGCTGGACGCCACCGGCATCCGCACCCTGCGCCGGCAGCCGGTGTTCACCACGCCCAACTACTTCCCGCCGGCGGACTTCCAGCCGCGCGACCTCGACGCCGACGTGCCGCCGCACCACGAGGCGCTCGAGCCGCAGCACTGCTACGTCTGCAAGCAGAAGTACACCCGGATCCACCATTTCTACGACCAGCTGTGCCCTTCCTGCGCGGACTTCAACTTCGCCAAGCGCACCGAGCTCACCGATCTCACCGGCCGCGTCGCGCTGCTGACCGGCGGCCGGGTCAAGATCGGCTACCAGGCCGGCCTGAAGCTCCTGCGCTGCGGCGCGCGGCTGATCGTGACCACGCGCTTCCCGCGCGACTCCGCCGCGCGGTACGCCGAAGAACCGGACTTCGCCGACTGGCACGACCGCCTGGAGATCTTCGGCCTCGACCTGCGCCACACCCCGAGCGTGGAAGCGTTCTGCAGCGAGCTGCTGGCCACGCACGACCGCCTCGACTTCATCATCAACAACGCCTGCCAGACCGTGCGCCGCCCGCCGGAGTTCTACGCGCACATGATGGCGGCGGAGACCGCAGCCCTGCGCGACGCGCCCGCGCACCTGCAGCGCCTGCTCGGCCGCTACGAAGGCCTGCGCGCCGACGCCCTGCTGCCCGAAGGCGACAGCACCGCGCTGGCCGGCCGCGACCTGCGCCACGAGGCGGCCGCGGGGCTGACCCGCGCCGCCGAACTGTCGCAGGTGCCGCTGCTGGCCGAAGAGCTGCTCGGCCAGTCGCACCTGTTCCCGGAAGGCCGGCTCGACCAGGACCTGCAGCAGGTCGACCTGCGCGGCCGCAACTCATGGCGCCTGCTGATGGACGAAGTGCCGTCGGTGGAGCTGCTGGAAGTGCAGCTGGTCAACGCGATCGCGCCGTTCCTGATCAATGCGCGCCTGAAGCCGCTGATGCTGCGCACGCGCGACGGCAGCCCGCTCACACGCGACCGCCACATCGTCAACGTGTCGGCGGTCGAAGGGCAGTTCTACCGCAACTTCAAGACCACCCGGCACCCGCACACCAACATGGCCAAGGCCGCGCTCAACATGATGACGCGCACCTCGGCCGCCGATTACCAGAGCGACGGCATCCACATGAATTCCGTGGATACCGGCTGGGTGACCGACGAGGATCCGGTGGAAATCGCCGCGCGCAAGACGATCGAAGAGCGCTTCCACCCGCCGCTGGACATCGTCGACGGCGCCGCGCGCATCGTCGATCCGATCATCGCCGGGCTGAACACCGGCGAGCACGTGTGGGGACAGTTCCTGAAGGATTACCGCCCCACCGACTGGTAGGGCCTGGGGTCCGGTCGCCTCGGCCGGGCAGCGGTGTTCAGGGCTGGGCGCCGGCACCCGCGTCCAGGAACTGCAGGCGCGCGAGCTCGGCGTACAGACCGCCCTCGGCCAGCAGTTCGGCGTGGGTGCCTTCGGCGACGATGCGGCCGTGGTCCATGACCACGATGCGGTCGGCGCGCAGGACCGTGGCGAGGCGGTGCGCGACGACGATCGTGGTGCGGCCTTCCATCAGCCGTTCGAGGGCGTGCTGCACGGCGCGTTCGCTCTGGGCGTCGAGCGCCGAGGTGGCTTCGTCGAGCAGCAGCAGCGGCGCATCGCGCAGCAGGGCGCGGGCGATCGCCACGCGCTGCTGCTGGCCGCCCGACAGGCGCGCACCCCGCTCGCCGAGCTCGGAGGCGTAGCCGCCCGGCAGCCGCTCGATGAAGTCGTGGGCCTCGGCGGCGCGCGCGGCGGCCTCGACCTCGGCATCGCTGGCGTCCAGGCGTCCGTAGCGGATGTTGTCGGCGGCGCTGGCGGCGAAGATCGTCGGCCGCTGCGACACCAGGGCCATGCTGCCGCGCAGCTCGACCGGATCGAGTTCGCGCAGGTCGATCCCGTCCATCGAGACGCTGCCCGACTGCGGATCGTGGAAGCGCTGCAGCAGGGCGAAGACGGTGCTCTTGCCGGCGCCCGAGGGGCCGACAAGCGCCACGGTCTCGCCGGGCGCCACTTCGAGGCTGAAGCCTTCCAGCGCCGCGGTATCGGGGCGCGTCGGATAGTGGAAGGTGACGTCGCGCAGCGCAACCGCGCCGCGCACCGGGCGCGCGAGCCCGCGCGGCGAAGCCGGCGCAACCACCTTGGGCGCCTCTTCGAGCAGTTCGCCGATCCGGCCCATGCCGCCGGCGGCCTTCTGCAGCTCGTTCCAGACCTCGGCCAGCGCGCCCACCGAGCCGGCGCCGAACATCGCGTACAGCACGAATTGCCCCAGGGTGCCGGCGCTCAGGCGCCCGTCGGCGACGTCGTGCGCGCCCAGCCACAGCACCAGGGTGATCGCGCCGAACACCACCGAGATCGCCACCGCGGTCACCAGCGCCTGCACGCCGATGCGCCTGCGCGCCACCTCGACCGCGGTGGCCACGGCGGCACCGAAGCGGCCGCGCTCGTGCTGCTCGCGCGCGTGCGACTGCACGGTGTCGATCGCGCCCAGGGTCTCGGTGGCCAGCGCATTGGCATCGGCCACCCGGTCCTGGCTCTCGCGCGAGATCTTCTGCAGCCGGCGCCCGCCCAGCACCAGCGGCAGCACCGCCAGCGGGATGCCGACCAGGGTCCAGGCGGCCAGGCGCGGGCTGGTCACCACCAGCATCGCGACCGAGCCCAGCACCATCACCACGCTGCGCAGGGCCACCGACATGCTGGTCGCGACCACGCCGCGCAGCAGCTCGGTGTCCGCGGTCAGGCGCGAGACCAGCTCGCCGGTGCGGCTGCGCTCGAAGAACGCCTGGTCCAGGCCGACGATGTGTCCGAACAGCTGCGTGCGCAGGTCGGCGACCACGCGCTCGCCCAGCAGCGAGACGAAGAAGAAGCGCGCCGCGGTGGCGAGCGCGAGCGCCAGCGTCACCACGAACAGCAGCGAGAAGGCGGCGTCGATGCCGGCGCCGCTTGCGAAGCCGTCGTCGATCATCCGTCGCACGGCGATCGGCAGGCTGAGGGTCGCCGCGCTCGAAGCCACCAGGGACAGCATCCACGCCAGCAGCAGCCCGCGATGGCGGGCCAGGAACGGCCAGAGGGGGCGCAGCGACGACAGCGAGGCCTTCGCCTGGGTGGCGTCGGGGTCGCTGGAGCTGGGGCTGGATTCGCGGGGCGGCGGGGGCGTGGACGTGCGGGCGAGTCGGACCATCACCCATTGTCGCCCATGCGCGCGCGGTCGCGGGTGGCGTCGCGCAGGCGCGTGGCCAGCGCGTGCAGCTGCGCGGCCGGCAGGCGCAGGCGGAAGCGCACGCCGTCGGCGGCGAAGTCCTCGCTCAGCTTCTCGGCGTCGAAGGCCGGCAGCGCCGCATGCACGGCGGCGAGGTCGGCGAAGGGGCACTCGACGTCGACCTCGGTCATCTCCACCACTTCGCGGCGCTCGGCGGTGCGCAGGCATTCCGCCGCGGCGCCGCCGTAGGCGCGGACCAGGCCGCCCGCGCCGAGCTTGATGCCGCCATACCAGCGCGTGACCACGACGGCCACGCCGTCCAGGCCCTGGCCGTCGATCGCGGCCAGGATCGGCCGTCCGGCGGTGCCGGCGGGCTCGCCATCGTCGCTGGAGCGGTAGCCGTCGCCCAGCCGCCAGGCCCAGCAGTTGTGGGTGGCGTCGGGCACCGAGACCGAGGCGATGAACGCCGCCGCCGCGTCCGGATCCGAGACCGGCGCGGCGCTGGCCAGGAACCGGCTGTGCTTGACGACGAGTTCGTGCGTGGCCGTCGCGGCCAGGGTGATGGTGCTCATTCCCCGCCCAGCAGCGCCCGCAGGTCGGGCGGCACCGGTGCGTCGGGATGGCGGCGGCGGAACTCGGCGTAGCTGTCGCGGGCCTCGTCGTAGCGCTCGGCCGAGACCAGTTCGCGGATGCGCGCCAGCCACGCCTCGCGCACCGCGGGCGAATCCACCGAAGCCGGCGGCGTGTCGTCGAGCGGCTGGTCCAGCCAGTCCTCGTGCCGCACCTCGTCCGCGGCCCCGGCCGCGTCCGCGCGCCGGGCGGCCGGGGACGCCATGGAGGGGGGCGCCGGCTGCGCGCGCAGCGGGGCAGGCGGTGCCGGCGGCGCGGGAGGCGCGGGCAGCGCTGGTGCCGGCTCCACCGGTGCAGACGTCGGGACGGGCGCGTCGAAGACCACCGGTGGCTCCTCGGACGCACGCATCTCGGCCGCCTGCGCTTCGGCCGCGGGTGGCCTCGCAGGCATCGAGGCCGCTGCCGGTGGTGCGGGCGACTCGGGCCCGCTGCCGGTGAGCGCGCGCACCGGCGATGGAGGCGCCACGACGCCTGCCTCGGGCGGGGCCTGGCGCGCGGGGCTGCCGGCGTCCCCCGCATCTGCCGCATCCACCGCCGGAGCCGCCTCCGCAGCCGCAGCCGCCGGCGCCGGCGTAGCCGCAGCCTCGGGCGCGCGCGCGGCGGCGTCCGGCGTCGCGGGTGCCGCGATCCCGGTTTCATCCGCCAGGTCGGGCACATCGAAACGCGGCTGCAGCTGCCACGCGATCCCGGCGGCGATCACCACGGTCGCCGCCAGGGCGCCGCCGCGCAGCACGGCGGGATGGCGTCGCCGATGCCGATGGCCGGTGGCCGCGGTGGTCCGGATCGCCGGGCCACCCGCCGCCGCACCGCTGCCGTCGCCTGCTTGCCCGCCGGCCGCCGCGCGCGCTGCGGCCGCGGCGCGCGCCGAAGCCAAAATGGTCGCGTCCAGCGCCGGGGAGGGGCCCGGCACGGGATCGTGGCGCGCCAGCGCGTCGGCCAGCGCGCGCTCGGTCGAGTCCAGCGGATCGGGTCGGGTCGGCTGCGTCATCGCGCGTCCTCCCGCGCGGGTTCGTCGGCCGCGGTGGCGGTGGGGGTGCCGGCCAGGGCGGCGCGCAGTTTGTCCATGGCATAGCGCAGCCGCGACTTCACGGTTTCGCGGCCCACGCCGGTGATGTCGCCGATCTGCTCCAGGGTCAGCTCCTGCTCCAGGCGCATCAGCACCACCTCGCGCTGGTCCGCGGGCAGGGTGTCGAGGGCCTGCTGCAGGCCGCGCCGTCGCTGCCAGGCGTCGAGCCGGCGCTCGGGGGTGTCGCCGTCCTCCAGCCGGGCGGTGCGCGCGTCGGCGTCGTCGGGCGCCGGCGGCCGATGCTGGCGGGCGCGCCAGTGGTCGGTGACGCGGTTGCGCGCGATCCGGTACAGCCAGGTGGCGAAGGCGGCATCGGGGCGCCAGTCGGCGCCGGCGGACACCACGCGCTGCCAGGTGTCCTGGAACACCTCGTCGGCCAGCCCCGGGTCGCGCAACTGGCGCAGCAGGAACCGGTGCAGCCGCTCGCGATGGCGCAGGTACAGCGTTTCGAAGGCCGCGGCGTCGCCCTGCGCCCACGCCCGCATCAGCGCGTCATCGCTGGGTTCGGCGTGCACTGCATGCTCCGGGGCGTCCATCGGCAGCAGGTTAAGCGCTGCGCCGGGGCGCGTGAAGCCCGTGCGCGCGGCGCCGATGCGCGGCATCATGTCGCCGGGAGGCCGGGGGGAAGGCCGCTCCTGCTTGCCGCTGGCGGCGTGATCCGTCGTTCTTCCCTTGGTACTGGGCTGTGCGAGGGGATCTGGCAGGTGCAGGCAAGGTTGGACATTCCGGTGGCATCGCCGCCCCGCAAGGTCGATCTCGCGGGGTTGGCGGGCATGCTGGCGCAATCGCTGCCCACCGGGTCCCTGGTCGTGGTCTGCTGGAGCGACGAGCGCCTGGGCGCAGGGGAATCGATCGTCGACGACGCCCCCGAAGGGCTCCGGGCGCGGGCCCACGGCCTGCTGGCCGGGGATCCGCCGCGGCGCGACGGCGGCAGGTCGATCGAGGACGCCTGGGAGGAGGGCGAGGCCGCGGTGGCCATCGCCACGCGCCTGCCGGAAGCGCTGACGCCCGGTTCCTGCGAGGCCTGGCGCGCGCTGGCGCGCCGGCTGGTCTCGGCGACCCTCGCCTCGGCCCAGGCCGAAACCCGCATCGAATCCCTGCGCAAGTCCGAGCGGCTGCAGCAGGCGCTGTACGGGATCGCCGACCTGGCGGGTTCGGGCCTGGACATGGCCCAGGTGCTGAAGCGGATCCACGGCGTGGTGGGCGGCCTGATGTCGGCCGAGAACTTCTACATCGTGGCCTACGACGACCTGCGCCACACCACCCGCTTCCTGTATTTCGCCGACCGCATCGATCCCTGGGTGGCCGAGCCCGACACGGAGATTCCGCTCGAGGACATGCCGGCCAGCCTCACCGTGGCCCTGTTGCGCCACGGGCATCCGCTGCGCGGGCCCTCGGACCAGCTGCGGAGCCAGCTGGGGGTCGAGCGCGACGCGCGGCACGGGCCTGACTCGGCCGACTGGCTCGGCGTGCCGATGCGCCGCGAGGGCCGCGTCTGCGGCGCGATCGTGGTGCAGAGCTACGACCTGCCGGACTGCTATACCGACGAGGACCGCGCGCTGCTGGAGTTCGTCGCCCAGCACATCCTGACCGCGCTCGACCGCAAGCACGCCCAGGCCGAGCTGGAGCGGCGCGTGGTCGCGCGCACGCGCGAGCTGCAGCAGGCCAACGAGGTGCTGCAGGCCGAGATCGTCGAGCGCCAGCGCGCCGAGCGGCTCCAGCGCGCGCTGTTCCGCATCAGCGAGCTGTCGTTCACCGCCGAAAGCGTGGAAGGCTTCTACAACGACCTGCACGCCGTCGTCGGCGAGCTGCTGTACGCGCGCAACTTCTACATCGCCATGGTGTCCAGCGACGGCGGGCACATCGAGTTCCCGTATTCGGTGGACGAGCGCGACATCATCCGCGAGCCGCGGCGCATGATCCGCGGCCTGAGCGAATACGTGATCCACAGTGGCCGCGCGCTGCTGGCCGATCGCGACACCATCGCCCGGCTCGAGGCCTCCGGCGAGCTGCAGCACCACGGCTCGCTGGCGAACTTCTGGCTCGGCGTGCCGCTGCTGCGCGATGGCGTGGCGGTCGGGGTGATCGCGGTGCAGAGCTATTCGCCCGACATCGCCTTCACCGTGCATGACCAGAAGCTGCTGACCTTCGTCGCACACCACATCGGCGGCGCGCTGGCGCGCAAGCGCTCGCAGGACCACCTGAAGTCGGCGCACGCCGAGCTCGAGGACCGGGTCGAGGCGCGCACCCGCGAGCTGGAGGAGACCAACCGCGAGCTGCGCGCCCAGGTGTCCGAGCGCCTGCGGGCCGAACAGCGGCTGATCCACCAGGCGCGCCACGACCACCTGACCGGGCTGCCCAACCGCATCCACCTGCTGGAGCGGCTCGACGCCGCGATCGCCGAGACCCGCGGGCAGGCGCGCGGGCCGTTCGCGGTGCTGTTCCTCGACCTCGACCGCTTCAAGCTGGTCAACGACAGCGTCGGCCACGCGGCGGGCGACGAGATGCTGGTGGAGGTCGGCCGCCGGATCGCGCGGCTGCTGCGCGACGGCGACGTGGTGGCGCGCCTGGGCGGCGACGAGTTCGCCGTGCTGCTGGGCGACGCCGGCGACGAGACCGTCGCCCAGGCCGTGGTGGGGCGGATCCTCGCCGACCTCGGGCGGCCGATGTGGGTGGCGGGGCGCGAGCTGTTCCCCTCGGCCTCGGTCGGCATCGCGATGTGGCAGCCGCGCTACCACCACGGCGAGGACCTGCTGCGCGACGCCGACGCCGCGATGTACCGCGCCAAGGCGCTGGGCCGCGACCGCAGCGAGCTGTTCGACGAGGAGATGCGCGCCGAGGCCACGCGCCTGCTGGACCTCGAGGCCGACCTCCGGCGCGCGATCCTGTCCGATGCGTTCGAGCCCTGGTTCCAGCCGATCGTCGACCTGGCCACCGGCCTCGTGGTCGGCCACGAGGCGCTGCTGCGCTGGAACCACGAGCTGCAGGGGCCGCTGCCGCCGGGTGCCTTCATCGGCGTCGGCGAGGACAGCGGCCTGATCGAACAGGTGGACTGGCTGGTCTACCGACGCGCCTTCGACTGGATGACGCGGCACCGCGAGGGCTACGTCTCGATCAACGTCTCGCCGCGCCATTTCCACTCCGACAACTTCGCCGAGCGCCTGCTGCAGATGCTCGAGGACGTGGGCGCCGATCCGGCACGGCTGCGCATCGAGATCACCGAGGTGGCCCTGCTCGACGATGCGCCGCGCGCGCTGCGCATGCTGAAGACGCTGCGCGCGCGCGGCGTCTATGCGCTGCTGGACGACTTCGGCACCGGCTTCTCGGCGCTGTCGTACCTGCACCGCTTCCCGATCCACGCGCTGAAGATCGACCAGAGCTTCGTCGCCGGGCTCGACGACGCGCTGCATCCCGAGAGCCTGGCCCTGGTGCGCGCGATCCTGGCGCTCGCGGGCACGCTGGGCATCGACACCATCGGCGAAGGCGTGGAGACCGCGGCCCAGGCCGAGACCCTGCGCCAGCTCGGCTGCACGATGGGCCAGGGCTTCCTGTTCGGACGCCCGATGCCCGCGCCCGCCGCCGGCGACCGCGGCGCGGCCTGAGCGGCGGCGGGGCAGGATCACGTCAGTCGCCGCCGGCGTGGGCATCGGCGCGGGTGGCGAGCCGGCCGGCCTCCACCAGGGTGGCGAATTCGGCGCGCAGGCCCCAGCGGTCGTCGCCGCGGTTGGCGGCAGCGCTGGCCGCGATCGCATCCCAGTTCCAGCCGCCCAGGTGGTGGCCGCCGCGCAGGGCGTCGGCGAAGGCGGCGACCGTGGCGGCGAAGCGCAGCGACTCGCCGGGCTGCGCGCGGATCGCGTCGCGGCGCAGCGGCACTTCGATCAGCCGGCTGCGGTCGTTGCCGGGCAGCTTGTAGCGCAGGCGCAGGTGCGCGAGTTCCCCGGTGGCCGCGGTGGTCTGCGCGGGCGCGGCGTAGCGCAGCGCGCGCAGGCGCTCGCCGCCCGAGCCCGCCAGCGCGATCTCGTACAGCGCGGTCACCTCGTGCCCGGCGCCGATGTCGCCGGCATCGACCCGGTCGTTGGCGAAGTCCTCCTCGCGCAGCATGCGGTTGCTGTACCCGACCAGCCGGTATTCGGCGACCACGGCCGGATTGAACTCGACCTGCACCTTGACGTCGCGGGCGATGGTCAGGAGCGTCGACGCCATCTCCTCCACCAGCACCTTGCGCGCCTCGAGCAGGGTGTCGACATAGGCGTGGTTGCCGTCGCCGGCATCGGCCAGGCGCTCGGCCATGGCGTCGTTGTAGTTGCCGGTGCCGAAGCCCAGCGTGGTCAGTGCGATGCCCGAGCCGCGCTGGTCGGCGACCATGGCCTCGAGCGCATCGCGGTCGACGGTGCCGACGTTGAAATCGCCGTCGGTCGCCAAGATCACCCGGTTCGCACCGCCTTCGACGAAGCCCTGGCGGGCCATCGCATAGGCCAGCTCGATGCCGGCGCCGCCGTTGGTGCTGCCGCCGGCCTGCAGGCGCCCGAGCGCGGCGAGGATCTCGCCCTTGCGATCGCCCGCGGTGGGCGGCAGGACCAGCCCGGCCGAGCCGGCGTAGGCGACGATCGACACCCTGTCCTGGGCGCGCAACTGGTCGACGAGCGCGCCGAAGGCCTGGCGCAGCAGCGGCAGCTTGTCGGGCGAATGCATCGAGCCGGAGGTGTCGACCAGGAACACCAGGTTGGCCGGCGGCAGCTGCGCCTTGGGCACGTCGTAGCCGCGGATGCCGACCATCAGCAGGTGGCGCGCCGGATCCCAGGGCGCGGGCGCGATCTCGGTGGTCACGGCGAACGGGACCTCGCGGGTGCGCGGCGCCGGGTGGCCGTAGTCGAAGTAGTTGATGAACTCCTCCGCACGGACCGCGTCCGGTGGCGGGCGCACGCCCGCGCGCAGCATGCGGCGGACGTTGCTGTAGCTGCCGGTGTCGACGTCGACGGAGAAGGTGGACACGGGGTGCTCGGACGCGCGGCGGACCGGGTTGTCGTCGAGGTCGGCATATTCCTCGCGATTGGCGGGCGGCGCCGGCGGACGCTGCGGCGGCATGACCGCGTAGGCGGTCGGGGCCGGGGCCTGCGCCATGCGCGTGGCCTCCAGCCGCCGTCGCGCACCGGTCGTTTCGATGCGGTCGAGCATCGCCTCCTGTGCCACCGGGGCGGGCCGGGCAGGTGGCGCGGCGGGCGTCGACTTCGGGACGGGCGCGGGCGCGGCGGGCGCGCCGTCGGCGGAGGACTGTGACGTCTGGCAGGCGGCGAGCAGCAGGCTCGCGGCGAGCGCGGCAGCGAAGGGAAAGCGGTTCATGGCGGACTCCGTCGGTGGACGCAGGAGGCCAACGCGCGAGGCGCCCGGGTGGGGTTGCCCGCCCGGCACGTGCATCCGCTCAGACCGGGTCGCGGATCACCAGCAGGCGCGGCTCGGTCATGTCCTCGATCGCGCAGCGCACGCCTTCGCGCCCGAGGCCGGAGTCGCGCACGCCGCCGTAGGGCATGTTGTCGACGCGGAAGCTCGGCACGTCGCCGACCACCACGCCGCCCACCTCCAGGCGGTCCCAGGCGCGCATCGCGTGCGCGAGGCTGGCGGTGAACACGCCCGCCTGCAGGCCGAAGGCGCTGTCGTTCACCCGCGCCAGCGCCTGGTCGAAGTCGTCGAACGGCTCCAGCATCGCCACCGGGCCGAAGGCCTCCTGGCGGTAGAGGTCGGTGTCGGGCGGGACCTCCTCCAGCAGCGTCGCCGGCAGCATGCTGCCCTTGCGCTCCCCGCCCGCGACCAGCTTCGCGCCGGCCTTGCGCGCGGCGCGGATCCACGATTCGACGCGGATCGCCGCGTCCTCGTCGATCATCGGGCCGATGACGGTCTTTTCGTCGCGCGGGTCGCCCATGCGCAGCTGCTGCACGGCCGCCTTCATGCGGCGCTTGAGCCGGGGGTAGAGCTCCGCATGCACCAGGATGCGCTGCACGCTGATGCAGCTCTGGCCCGACTGGTAGTAGGCCCCGGTGACCAGGCGCTCGACGACGTGGTCGAGGTCGGCACCGGGATCGGCATCGATGATGCAGGCCGCGTTGCCACCGAGTTCCAGCGTCACCTTCTTCTTGCCGGCGCGAGCCTTGAGGTCCCAACCGACCAGGCCGCCGGTGAAGCTCAGGAGCGCGATGCGCTCGTCCTCGACCAGCTGCGCGGCGTCCTCGTTGCTGCAGGGCAGGATCGAGAACGCGCCGCGCGGCAGGTCGGTCTCCGCCAGCACCTCGGCGATGATCAACGCGCCAACGGGGGTCTTGGCGGCGGGCTTGAGCACGAAGGGACAGCCGGCCGCGATCGCGGGGGCCACCTTGTGCGCGACCAGGTTCAGCGGGAAATTGAACGGCGTGATGAAGCTGCAGGCGCCGATCGGCACGCGCTTGACCATGCCGCGGTAGCCGCGGCTGCGCTCGGAGATCTGCAGCTCCAGAACCTCGCCCTCGATGCGCGTGGCTTCGCCGGCGGCGATGCGGAAGGTGTCGATGAGGCGCGCGACTTCGCCGCGCGCGTCGCTGATCGGCTTTCCGGCCTCGATGCACAGCGCCAGCGCGAGCTCGTCGGCGCGCTCGCCGAAGCGCCGCACGCAGTGCTCCAGCACGTCGCGGCGCGCATCCGGCGGGAACGCGGCCATCGCCCGCTTCGCCGCGTGCGCGGCGACCAGGGCCTTGCGCACGGTGGCGGCGTCGGCGAAGGCGACCCGGGTGGCGACCTCGCCGGTGTACTTGTCGAGGACCTCGAGCCCGGTGTTGGCGGCCACGGCACGGTTGGCGAGATAGTAGGGGTAACTCGGCGCCAGGCCGTCGCGCGCGCTGCGGCCCGGGGCCGCGCCGGTCTTCTTCTTCTTCGTCTTCGCCTTCGCCTGCTTACTGCCCGCCATTGCCTGTCCTCCGTTCGGTTTCCGTCTTCCGGCGCTCATTCCACCGCCGCGCTGAGCCGCGGGATCTCCTCGTTGAGGAGCCAGTCGTCATCGGCATAGTCCACCGGCACCTCGATCAGGTCGACGCCCGGGGTCGCCAGCGCCTCGCGCAGCAGCGGCAGCAGCCCGGCGGCCGACGCAGGCCGGTGCCCGCGCGCGCCATAGCTCTCCGCGTACTTCACGAAATCCGGATTGCCGAGGTCCATGCCGTAGTCCGGGAAGTCCTCGTGCGCCTGCTTCCACTTGATCATGCCGTAGGCATCGTCGCGCAGTACCAGCACCACCAGGTCCAGCTGCAGGCGCACCGCGGTCTCCAGCTCCTGCGAGTTCATCATGAAGCCGCCGTCGCCGCAGACCGCGACCACCTTGCGATCGGGATGGACGATGCGCGCGGCGATCGCCGAAGGCAGCCCGGCGCCCATGGTCGCCAGCGCATTGTCGAGGAGCAGCGTGTTCGGCCGCCGGCAGCGGTGGTTGCGCGCGAACCAGAGCTTGTACAGGCCGTTGTCCAGGCAGGTGATGTCGTCCGGGCCCAGGGCTTCGGCCAGGTCGGCGACGATGCGCTGGCTGGCCATGGGGAAGCGATCGTCGCGGCTGCGTTCGCCCAGCTGGCTGCACAGCGCGGTGCGCACGCGGTCGAAGAAGGCGAAGTCCCAGTGCGCCTGCGGTTCGAGTGACTCGCCCAGGCGCCGCACGGCATCGGCGATGTCGCCCACCACCTCGAGCTGCGGGAAATAGACCGCATCGACCTCGGCGCCGTCGTAGTTGACGTGGATCACCGTGCGCCGGCCCTCGCGCATGAAGAACGGCGGCTTCTCGATGACGTCGTGGCCAATGTTGACGATGCAGTCGGCGGCGTCGATCGCGCGGTGCACGTAGTCGTGGTCGGACAGCGCGGCGGTGCCGATCCACAGCGGGTCGGTCTCGTCGAGCACGCCCTTGCCCATCTGGGTGCTGAAGAACGGGATGCCGAGCCGGTCGACGAAGCCGCGCAGGGCGCGCGCGGTGGTCTTGCGGTTGGCGCCGGCGCCGATCATCAGCAGCGGGTGGCGTGCGTCGCGGATCGCCGCCGCGGCGCGCGCGATCGCCTTGTGCTCGGCGACCGGCCGGCGCGAGTACGACCTGGCGATCGGCACCGCGTCCGTCGGGTCGCCGGCGATGTCCTGCGGCAGCTCCAGGTGGGTGGCACCCGGGCGCTCGTCCTCGGCGCGCCGGAAGGCTTCGCGCACGCGTGCCGGGATGCTGTCGGCGGAGACCAGCTGGCGCGTGTACTTGGTCAGCGGGCGGAGCGTGCCGATCGTGTCGATGATCTGGAAGTGGCCCTGGCGGCTGCTGCGGATCGGCTTCTGGCCGGTGATCATCAGCATCGGCATGGCCCCGAGCTGCGCGTACGCGGCCGCGGTGACCAGGTTGGTGGCGCCCGGGCCCAGCGTGCTCAGGCAAACGCCCGCGCGACCGGTGAGGCGGCCGCAGGTCGCGGCCATGAAGCCGGCGGCCTGCTCGTGGCGGGTCAGGACCAGGCGGATGCGCGAGGTGCGCAGCGACTCGATCAGATCGAGGTTCTCTTCCCCCGGGATCCCGAAGATGGTCTCGACGCCTTCGGCTTCGAGCGCGGCGACGAGCAGGTCGGAGGCCTTGGCCATGGGCTGCGGGTTCCTCGGGCGGCGGCAGGAACCGGCAGTATGGGGATCGCGGCGTTAGCGTCGGGCGAGCATGCAGGTGCGATGCCGGGACCGGGCGCCGGCCGC
The DNA here is from genome assembly GCF_016615955.1 of Luteimonas sp. MC1750. Classification (NCBI taxonomy): domain Bacteria; kingdom Pseudomonadati; phylum Pseudomonadota; class Gammaproteobacteria; order Lysobacterales; family Lysobacteraceae; genus Luteimonas; species Luteimonas sp. MC1750. The sequence continues at coordinate 2,065,944 of NZ_CP067113.1, read as the reverse complement.
GCCGGCGAAGCGGCGCGATCAGTCGTCGCGGCGTTCGACGCCTTCCACGCGCACGCGCAGCTCGCCATCGCCGACGCGCGCGGACAGCGGATCGCCCGGCGCAGCGTCGCCGACGCCGCGGACCACGCGGCCATCGTCGTGGCGGAGGATCGCGTAGCCGCGCGCCACCGTGGCCAGCGGACTCACCGCATCGAGCGAGCGGGCCAGGCCTCGCAGGCGCAACGCATCGGCCTGCAGCCGGCGTGCGACCGCGGCCTGCGGACGCGGTGCGAGCCGTGCCAGGCGTTCGCGCAGCGCGGCAAGCCGGCGCTCCGGACGCGTCGCGCGCAGCACCGCCCCGGCGTGGCGCAGGCGTGCGCGCAGGGCGGCGTCGCGCGCCTGCCAAGCCGCGTGCAGCCGGCGTAGCGCCTGCTGCTGGCGCTCGTCCAGCGCGCGCAGGCGCGCCTGCGGTGCGACCACCTGCAGCCGCAGCGAGGCGTGGTCGGCGCGCTGCATCCGGTCGCTCATGCGCTGCAGCTGCAGCACGCCCATCCGCTGCTGCAGGCCGCGCAGGCGGGTGGCGACGTCGACCGCGTTGGGCACCAGCAGCTCCGCGGCGACCGACGGCGTGGGTGCGCGCAGGTCGGCGGCGAAGTCGGCGAGGGTGAAGTCGGTCTCATGCCCGATCGCCGAGACCACCGGCACCGGCGAGGCGGCAATCGCGCGCGCCAGGGCTTCGTCGTTGAAGGCCCAGAGATCCTCCAGCGACCCGCCGCCGCGCGCCAGCACCAGCACGTCGTAGCGGCCGCTGCCGGCGGCGCGGTCGAGCATGCCGCGGATCTGCGCCGCGGCCGCGTCGCCCTGCACGGGCACCGGCAGCACGTCGACCTCGAGCAGCGGGAAGCGCCGTGCGAGCACGCTGAGCACGTCGCGCACCGCGGCGCCGGAGGGCGAGGTGATGAGGCCGACGCGTCGGGCATAGGCCGGGAGCCGGCGCTTGCGTGCCTCGTCGAACAGGCCCTCGGTCTGCAGCTTCGCCTTGAGTTCGTCGAACGCCCGGCGCAGCGCGCCTTCACCGGCCTCCTCCATGGAGTCGAGGATCAGCTGGTAGTCGCCCCGCGCCTCGTACAGCGTCAGGCGGCCGCGGGCGAGCACGCGCAGGCCGTCCCGCGGCTGGAAGCGCAGCCACTGGCTCTTGGGCCGGAACAGCGCGCAGCGCACCTGGGCGCGGGCGTCCTTGAGGGTGAAATAGAGGTGGCCGGACGCCGGGCGCGACAGGTTGCCGATTTCGCCTTCGACCGCGACCACGGAGAAGGCGTCCTCCAGCAGGCTGCGGGCCAGCGCGTTGAGCTGGCTGGGGTTGAGGACGTTTTCGCCGGAGGAGGGGAGCATGGCGGCAGGATACCGGCAGCCCCGGCTGGCGGCGTGGCCGGCACGCGGGTCCGCGGGCGGGGCGGCCGCCTGGCCGCGGCCGGCACCACTCAGTCGGCGCGCGTGCCCGGCTGCCAGCCGATCTCTAGGGTTTCGCCGCGTGCCATGCGGTGCAGGTGGTTGGCGACCACGTCCTGGTACCGGCGCAGGCGAGCCTCGTCCGGGGCTTCGATCCGGGCCTCGAGGGCGCTGGCGCCGGCGGAGAGGCGGGCGACGGTGTGCGCGTCGAAGGCGATCCGCGCCTGCGTGGCGTCGAACTCGACCTCGAGCTTGTGCGCCCAGTGGGTGCACAGACGCTTGATCAGGCGGCTGGCGTCGGTGGTGGCGATGGTCGCGGAGGCGGTGGATACGGGCATGGGGGAAACCTTGTCCTGCAGTCCCTGATGAACTGGGGGGAAGGCGGCGCGGTAACAAGCACCCCGGCGGGGACTAAAATGGAACGATGAACGCCATTCCGCAGACCCGCCCGACGCACGCCGCGCACACGCTCGAAGAATGGGCCTTCGGCCCGGCACCCCGGCGCGCCACCCGCCAGGTGCGGGTGGGCGGCATCGCCGTCGGCGGCCAGGCGCCGGTGGTCGTACAGTCGATGACCAACACCGACACCGCGGACGTCGAGGGCACGGTCAAGCAGGTCGCCGCGCTCTGGCGCGCGGGCTCCGAGCTGGTGCGGGTGACGGTCAACAACGCCGAATCCGCGGCGGCGGTCCCGCGCATCGTCGAGCGGCTGGCGATGATGGGCGTCGAGGTGCCGATCATCGGCGACTTCCACTACAACGGCCACCAGCTGCTGGCGGCCGAGCCTGCATGCGCCGAGGCGCTGGCGAAGTACCGCATCAACCCGGGCAACGTCGGTTTCGGCCGGAAGAAGGACCTGCAGTTCGCGCAGCTGATCGAGTTCGCGATGCGCTACGACAAGCCGGTGCGCATCGGTGCCAACTGGGGCTCGCTCGACCAGGCCTTGGCCGCCGCGCTGATGGACGAGAACGCCGCGCTCGCCGAGCCCCGGGACGCCGGCCGCGTGCTGCGCGAGGCGCTGATCCGCTCGGCGGTCGACTCCGCCGAACGCGCGGTCGAGCTCGGACTCGCCCGCGAGCGGATCATCCTGTCGGCCAAGGTCAGCGGCGTGCAGGAGCTGATCGCGGTCTATCGCGACCTGGCGGCGCGCAGCGACTTCGCGCTGCACCTGGGCCTGACCGAAGCCGGCATCGGCAGCAAGGGCATCGTCGCCTCCAGCGCTGCGCTGGCGGTGCTGATGCAGGAAGGCATCGGCGACACCATCCGCATCTCGCTCACGCCCGAGCCGGGCGCGCCGCGCACCCAAGAGGTGGTGGTGGCGCAGGAGCTGCTGCAGACCATGGGCCTGCGCGCGTTCACGCCGATGGTCACCGCCTGCCCGGGCTGCGGCCGCACCACCAGCGAGTTCTTCCAGGAGCTGGCCAAGGTGGTGCAGGAGCACGTGCGCGCGAAGATGCCGGAATGGAAGATCACCCGTCCTGGCGCCGAGCACATGACGCTGGCGGTGATGGGCTGCGTGGTCAACGGCCCGGGCGAGTCGCGCCACGCCGACATCGGCATCTCGCTGCCGGGCACGGGCGAGGCGCCCACCGCGCCGGTGTTCATCGACGGCGAGAAGGCGATGACGCTGCGCGGCGGAAACATCGCACAGGAGTTCGTGGCCCTGGTCGACGCCTACGTCGACCGCCGCTACGGCGCCGCCGTGCGTGCCGACTGAGGATCCTTCGGCGCCGCGCGGCCCGGGCGACGGGCGCGTCGTCGTGCCCGATGCGCCGCCGACGGTGGCCGGCGGCGCGTGGTGGCTCGCGGGCGGAGTGCTGCTTCCGCTGGCGGTGTTCGCGCTGCTGGCGGCGTCGGTCGGCGCCGGCCCGCTGGCCTTCGACCTGCCGCTGCTGGGCATCGCGCAGGGCAGCGGCGGCGGGCGGCTGGATGCGGCCTGGGCCCTGGTCTCGCGCCTGGGCTACGAATGGGGCGTCGTGCCCTTCGACCTCGCCCTGGTGGCCGCCTTGCTGCTGTTGCGGCGCTGGCGCGCGGCGCTGTTCGCGGCGATCGCGCTGGGCGGCTCGGGACTGCTGAACGTCGGGGCCAAGCTGGCCTTCGGCCGGGTCCGGCCGGAGCTGTGGGAGTCGATCGCGCCGGAACAGAACTTCAGCTTTCCCAGCGGCCACGCCATGGGCTCGATGACCCTGGCCTGCGTGCTGGCCCTGCTGCTGTGGCGCACGCGCTGGCGCAGGCCCGCCATCGTGGGCCTGGGCCTGTTCGTGGCCGCGGTCGGCTGGTCGCGCATCCACCTGGGCGTGCACTACCCCTCGGACATCCTCGCCGGCTGGGCGCTCGGCCTCGCGTGGACGGTGGCCTGGTGGATCGCCTTTTCACGTGGGGCCCGCGCCGCCTGAGCGGCATCCGGTCGCGGCCGGGAATGGCCAGGCCCGGGACTTGTCGTGCGCGTCCTTTCGGGGGATGCTCCGGAGCGCAGCGGCGAACCGCCCTGCGCGTCCGATGCAGGGGCTGGCAACACCGTCGCAGGATGGGTTGCCCGGGGGCCGGGCGCAGGTCATCCATACCGGGGGAGAGTTTCGTGATCATGAAATCCAGCTTGGCGATGGCGGTGGCCACCGCCGTCGTGGTGACGGCCGCGGGCGCCGCCGCCGTGGGAGTGAAGTCGAGGATGGCGGCACCGACACTGGCGCAGCCCGCGCCGGTGCCGGCCGCGATCGCCATGCCGCGCGCGCCGAAGGAGGCGCTCGAGCCGCATATCGTCCTGTTCGCCGAGCCGGCCCTGGCCTCGTACCGCGGCGGCGTGCGCGGGATCGATGCACCGGCGCGCCGCGCCGGCGGGCGCCTCGACGTGGGCAGCCGCCAGGCGGGCGCCTACGTCGACTACCTGCGCAGCCGCCAGGCCGCGCGCGAGTCCGACATCACCCGCAGCCTGGGCCGCGGCCTCGATGTCTCGCACCGCATGCAGCACGCGGTCAACGGCATCGTGGTCGCGCTGACGCCGTCCGAAGCCGCCAGGATCGCGCGCATGCGCGACGTGCGCCTGGTCGAGGGCTACCGCGAGTACACGCTCGACACCGACACCGGCCCGCGCCACATCGGCGCGGCCGCGGTCTGGTCGGGTGCCGCCGCGGGCAGCGCGCTCCAGGGCGAAGGCATGGTGGCCGCGATCCTCGATTCCGGCATCAACTTCGGCAGCCCCTCGTTCGCCGCGCTGGATCCCACCGACGGCTACGCCCACGTCAATCCGCTCGGCGCCGGCAACTACCTCGGCACCTGTGCCCCCGGGGGCGTCGACGAGGGCCGCTGCAACGACAAGCTGATCGGCGGCTACGACTTCGTCTGCGAAGCGCCGGGCGACACCTGCAGCAACCCCGGCTTCCGCGAGGAGCCCGGCTTCGGCGACACCAGCTCGCACGGTACGCACGTCGCCTCCACGGTCGCCGGCAACCGCCGCACCGTGGGCATCAGCGGCGCGCAGGCCGACATCTCCGGCGTGGCCCCGCGCGCAAGCCTGATCGCGCTCGACATCTGCTACACCAACATCGCCACCGGCCAGGGCCTGTGCCCCAACGTGTCGGCCGTGGCGGCCGTGGACCAGGTGATCAAGGACGGCGTGGCCGACGTCATCAACTACTCGATCGGCGGCGGCGCGCAGCCGTGGAGCGAGGCGGTCTCGCTGGCCTTCCTCGACGTCGTCGCGTCCGGCGTGTTCGTCGCCAGCTCGGCCGGCAACAGCGGCCCGGCGGCCAATACGCTCGGCCACCTCGAGCCCTGGGTGTCGGCCACGGCGGCGGCGCAGCACGGCCGCGAGGGCTATTCCTTCCTGATGCAGGTCACCGGTCCGGGCACCGTGCCGGAGCCGCTGACGGCCATCGAACTGACCACGGGCTCGAACGGCGTCGGCCACACGGCGGCGTATCCGGCCACCACGCCGCTGCGCGTCAGCCCGAACATCGACGCCATCGATGACGGCTGCGCGGGCTATCCGGCCGGCAGCTTCGCCGGCGCGATCGCGGTCGTGCGCCGCGGCAGCTGCAGCTTCACGATCAAGGTCAACGCCGCGGGCGCCGCGGGTGCGGTGGCGGTGGTGATCGCCAACAACGTGCCCGAACCGGTCCTGCCGTCCGTACCGGACACCACCGTCCCGGCCTTCGGCGTCGACCAGGCCACCGGCAACGCCCTGCGCAACTTCCACCAGGCCAACCCGGCGGCCACCGCGGCGATCGGCTTCCCCGCGGCCCCGGTTCCGAACACGCCGGATGCGCTGGCGTCGTTCAGCTCGCGCGGGCCGGCAGGCACCTTCAGCCTGATCAAGCCCGACGTCACCGCGCCCGGCTACGCGATCCTCGCCGCCGTCGCCGGCACCACCATCACCGGCTTCGAGAACGCGGTCGGCCTGATGAACGGCACCTCGATGGCGTCGCCGCACCAGGCCGGTGCCGCGCTGCTGGTGCGCCAGGCGCGTCCGGACTGGAGCGTGTCCGAGGTCAAGTCGGCGCTTGCCATGACCGCGACCAGCGAGGTCTTCCTCGAGGACGAGGTGACCCGGGCGGGTCCGTTCGCGCGGGGCTCCGGCCGGATCCGCGTCGACCAGGCCCTGCGTGCGGGCCTCGTGCTCGACGAGTCGGCCGAGAACTACCTGGCGGCCAACCCGGCGACCGGTGGTGATCCCTCGGCGCTGAACCTGCCGAGCCTGGCCAACCGCAACTGCGAGACCAGCTGCACCTTCAGCCGCACCGTCCGCAACGTCGACGGCCGCGTCCAGACCTGGTCGGCGAGCCTGAGCGGACTGCGCGGCAAGGTGACGCCGATCGTGGTGCGCATCCCGGCCAACGGCACCGCGACCTTCCAGGTGACCATCGACAGCAGCAGCCTGTCCAACAACGGCAGCTGGAACTTCGGCAACCTGCGGCTCAAGGCCACCAGCCTGCGCGGCGGCAAGCCGGACCCGGTGCTGAACCTGCCGATCGGCGTCGCGGTCCAGCCGCCGGTGGTCAACCTGCCTGCGGTGACCTCGGCCACCGTCGCGGCGGGCGGCCAGGGCTCGGTGACGATCCCGCTGGGCAACACCGGTGGTTCGGTGCTCGCCTGGTCGGTCGACAACACCGGCGATGCGATCAGCCGGATCGTCGAGCGCTGGCGCGGTGCGGTCGGCAGCGGCTTCCGCGCGACCCGCTACACGGATCCGGCCTCGGCCGGCGGCCTGCTGGCCCAGTTCTCCGGCGATGACTTCGTGGTCGATTCCGCCACGCGCATCACCGGGCTCTCGGCCGAGGGCTTCGTGGTCAGCGGCGCGGCGCTTGCGGCCGCGGCGCAGTCGCTGCAGTGGAGCATCTACCCCGATGCGGCCGGCGTTCCGGCCGGCAATCCGCAGACCAATCCCGCGGCAGCGGTCTGGACCTACTCCAGCGCACCGACCGGGGCCGGCGTCTCCCTGCAGGGCGGCCGCATCAGCCTCGACCTGGCCGCTGCAGGCCAGGCCGTCAACCTGGCACCCGGCCGCTACTGGGTGGTGATCAACACCACGGGCTCCTTCGCCAACCGCTGGGCGTGGTTCGGAAGCGCGGACGGCGCGGGTGGTTTCGCCGGCATCAACATCGCCGCAAACGGAACCGGCTCCTGGATCGCCAACACGGCGTTCAACGGCCTCGACCTGCAGGTGGACGCCGAGGTGCCGTGCGGCGCCAGCTGGCTCGGTGCGATCGCGCCGGCCGCGGGCTCGCTGCAGCCGGGCGACAGCCGGCCGCTGGTGGCCCAGCTGCTGGCCAACGGCCTGGCCGCCGGCAGCTACACCGGCTATGCCTGCGTCGCGAGCAACGATCCGGTGTCGCCGCTGAAGGCCTCGCGCGTGGCGCTCACCGTCACGCCGTGATCCCCGGATCCGTGCCCTGACGGGCAGGGCGTGACAGGCGAAGGGCCCGGGAAACCGGGCCCTTCGTCATTCCGCGGGCTTGGCGCCCTCGGCCGGGGCGGTGGTCGCCTCGCGGCGCGCCAGCTGCACCTCGCGGTGCGCGATGTAGGCGTTGGCGACCAGGATGATGGCGGCACCGAGCAGGGTCCAGCGCGTGGGCGCTTCGCCGAACAGCAGCCACGCCGCCAGCGCCACCAGGGGCAGCTGGATGAAGCTGATCGGCTGCAGGGCCGAGACCTCGCCGATCTTCAGGGCGCGGGTCCACAGCAGCTGTCCGCCGGTGCCGAAGGCGCCGAGCAGGAGCAGCCACAGCCACTGGATGCCCTGCGGCCACTGCCAGGCGAACAGCGCCGGCACCAGCGACATCGGGACCCAGAAGACATAGGTGTAGAAGACGATCGTGTCGGCCGCATCCACGCGCGAGAGCTGCTTGATCTGGATCGCCACCAGCGCCGAGAGCAGGGCGCCCGACAGCGCCACCAGGCTGCCGAGGCTGAATTCCGCGCTGCCCGGGCGCACGATCACCAGCACGCCGACCAGGCCGATCACCACCGCCGACCAGCGGCGCAGGCGCACGGTCTCGCCGAGGATGAACACCGCGGCCACGGTGGCGAACAGCGGCGTGGCATACGACAGCGCCACCGCCTGCGCCATCGGCAGGTGGCCGAGCGCCCAGAAGCCGCACAGCATCGAGCCCACGCCGACCGCGCAGCGCACGAGGTAGCGCGGCAGCTGGGTGGTGCGCGGCAGCTGCCAGCGCCCGCGGAACAGGAACGGCAGCAGGAACAGCAGGCCGAACAGGTTGCGGAAGAACGCCACCTCGTAGGTCGACAGGGCCTCGGAGGCCAGGCGGATGGTGACCGCCATCGCGGCGAAGAAGCTGGTGCTGCCGAGCATCAGCAGGGCGGCGCGCGCCTGCGGGGTCGAGGCGGCCCCGCTCACCAGGTGGCACCGACGATCCGCGGCTCCGGCTCCAGGGCCACGCCGAAGCGCGCCTGCACCGAATCCGCGATCCGCCGCGCCAGCGCCAGCAGGTCCTCGCCGGTCGCCCGGCCGTGGTTCACCAGCACCAGGGCATGCCCCGGCGCCACGCCGGCATCGCCATCGCGATGGCCCTTCCAGCCGGCTGCGTCGATCAGCCAGGCCGCCGAGAGCTTGGCCAGGCCCGGTCCCGCCGCGAAGCACGGGAGGTCGGGGTACGTGGACGCCAGGGCATCGGCCTGCGCCTGCGCCACGATCGGATTCTTGAAGAAGCTGCCCGCATTGCCGAGCACGGCCGGGTCGGGCAGCTTCCGCCGGCGGATCCGGCAGACGGCGTCGGCGACCTGGGCCGGCGTCGGGATGTCGATGCCCATGTCGGCGAGCTCGCGGCCGATGCCGGCGTAGCCCAGCTCCAGCCGCGGCGTGCGCGCCAGCGCGAACTCGACCGCGGTCACCACCCAGCGCGACGGTTCCCGCTTGAAGCGGCTGTCACGGTAGGCGAAGCCGCAGTCGCCCGCGGCCAGCCGCACCAGGGCGCCCGCTTCGCGGTCCCAGGCCTCGACCGCGTGGATCCGACGATCGAGCTCCACCCCGTACGCGCCGATGTTCTGGATCGGCGCCGCGCCCACCGTGCCCGGGATGAGCGCCAGGTTCTCCAGGCCCGACAGGCCCAACGACAGCGTCCGCAGCACGAAGTCGTGCCAGGCATGACCCGCTTCGGCCCGCACCAGCACGCGCTCGCCGTCGTCTTCGAGGATGCGCGCGGCGGCACCGGTCAGCGCCAGCGCGACACCGTCGAGCGGGCCTGCGAACAGCAGGTTGCTGCCGCCACCGATCGGCAGCAGCGGGCCGCGGTCCATCCGCGGGTCGGCCAGGGCGGCGGGCAGGGCGGAGGCGTCGGCGACTTCGACCAGCCACGCGGCGCGCGCCGGAACCCGGAAGCTGGTGCGGCCGCCGAGGTCGGCGTCGCGCGTCCAGCGCAGCGCGGGCACGGCGTCGAGGGCGGCGGTGTTCACAGGTTGGGCAGGTTGCCGCGGCTGGGGGCTTCCTTGCGGCGACGGATCGCCTCGACGCATTCGCCGATCAGGGCCGGGCCGCGGTACACCAGGCCGGTGTAGAGCTGGACGAGCGAGGCGCCGGCCGCCGTCTTCTTGGCGGCGTCGGCACCCGACAGGATGCCGCCCACGCCGACCAGCGGGATCGTCTCCGGCAGCCGCGTGCGCAGCATCCGCAGCACCGCGGTCGACTTGTTCATCAGCGGCTCGCCCGACAGCCCACCGGTTTCGTGCGCATGCCGGTGGCCCTGCACGGCGATGCGCGACACCGTGGTGTTGGTGGCGATCACCCCGTCCACGCCGAGGTCGCCGAGCACCCGTGCCGCGGCGTCGATGTCCTCGTCGCTGAGGTCGGGCGCGACCTTGACCAGCACCGGCACGCGACGGCGGTGGCGCGCGGCCAGGCGCTCCTGGCCTTCGCGCAGCTCGCCGACCAGCCGGCGCAGCGCCTGCTCTTCCTGCAGTTCGCGCAGGCCGGCGGTGTTGGGCGAGGAGATGTTGACGGTGACGTAGTCGGCCAGCGCGTAGACGCGCTCCAGGCAGTGCAGGTAGTCGGTGTGCGCGGACGCGTTGGGCGTGTCCTTGTTCTTGCCGATGTTGATGCCGAGCACGCCGTCGCCACGACGCCTGGCATGCGACACGTTGCGCACCAGGGCATCCACGCCGCCGTTGTTGAAGCCCAGGCGGTTGATCACCGCACGGTGCCCCGGCAGGCGGAACATGCGCGGCTTCTGGTTGCCCGGCTGCGCGCGTGGCGTGACCGTGCCGACCTCGACGAAGCCGAAGCCCAGCGCGAGCAGGGCGTCGATGTGGTCTCCATTCTTGTCCAGCCCCGCGGCCAGGCCGACGGGGTTGGGGAAGGTCAGGCCAAAGGCCTTGGTCGGGAACGGGCGCGGCGGTGCCGCCACGAGGCGCTGCAGGCCGGTCCGGTGCAGGGCCTCGAGCGAGGACAGCCCCAAGCCATGCGCGCGCTCCGCATCGAGGGCGAACAGGAAGGGGCGCGCCAACCCGTACATGGGGCGTTCCTCAGAGGTCGAACTTGATGCCCTGGGCCAGCGGCAGCGCGTCGGAGTAGTTGATGGTGTTGGTCTGGCGGCGCATGTAGCCGCGCCACGCGTCCGAACCCGACTCGCGGCCGCCGCCGGTTTCCTTTTCGCCACCGAAGGCGCCGCCGATCTCGGCGCCCGAAGTGCCGATGTTGACGTTGGCGATGCCGCAGTCCGAACCCGCCGCCGACAGGAAGGCCTCGGCGCGCTTGAGGTTGGTGGTGAAGATCGCCGACGACAGGCCCTGCGGCACGTCGTTCTGCATCGCGATCGCGTCCTCGAGCTCCGCGTACTTCATCACGTACAGGATCGGCGCGAAGGTTTCGGTCTGCACCACCTCGGCATCGTTGGCCAGGCCGGTGATGATCGTCGGCAGCACGAAGTAGCCCTTGCGATCGGTCAGCGCCTGGCCGCCGCTCTCGACGGTGCCGCCCGCGGCCTTGGCCTTTTCGATCGCCGCGAGATAGGCGTCGACCGCCGACTGGCTGTTGAGCGGGCCCATCAGGTTGGCGGCGTCGGTCGGGTCGCCGATCTTCGTCCCGACCTGGGCGTAGCCGGCCTTGAGCTTGCCGAGCACGTCATCAAAGATCGACTCGTGGATGAAGACGCGGCGCGTGGTCGTGCAGCGCTGGCCGGCGGTGCCCACGGCGCCGAACACGATCGCCGGGATCGCCAGTTTCAGGTCCGCGGTCTCGTCGACGATCATCGCGTTGTTGCCGCCCAGCTCCAGCAGCGAACGGCCCATGCGGCGCGCGACGCGCTCGCCGACCTGGCGGCCGACCTTCGTCGAGCCGGTGAAGCTGATCATCGCCACGCGCCTGTCGTCGACCATGCGCTCGGCCAGCGCGTTGTCGGTGTCGTTGAACAGGAAGAACAGATCCGGGAAGCCGCCGTCGCGCAGCGCTTCGTTGCAGACGCGCATCGACGCGATCGCCGACAGCGGCGTCTTGCCCGAGGGCTTCCAGATCGAGATGTCGCCGCAGACCGCCGCGATGAACGCGTTCCAGGCCCAGACCGCCACCGGGAAGTTGAACGCCGAGATGATCCCGACGATGCCCAGCGGGTGCCACTGCTCGTACATCCGGTGGCCCGGGCGCTCGGAGTGCATGGTCAGGCCGTAGAGCTGGCGCGAGAGACCGACGGCGAAATCGCCGATGTCGATCATCTCCTGCACTTCGCCGTCGCCCTCGGGCTTGGACTTGCCCATCTCCAGCGCGACCAGCGAACCCAGCATGTCCTTGTTGGCGCGCAGCGCATTGGCGCACAGCCGGATGGCTTCGCCGCGCAGCGGCGCCGGGGTCGTGCGCCAGGTCCGGAAGGCGGCCTGCGCGCGCCCGACGATCAGCTCGTAGTCCTCGCTGGAGGCTGCATGCACCTGGGCCAGCACCTCGCCATCGGTCGGATTCACCGGCTCCAGCACGCCGGCGTCGCGGGCCTTGGACCACTCGTTGTTGCCGAGGTAGGCGCCGGATTCGGTGGCGGACAGGCCGAGGGCGGCGAGGACGGGATGGGGCATGGAGGACTCCTGGAGACGGATGTGGCGCCCCCGGCGCGATTCGAACGCACGACCTTCCCCTTAGGAGGGGGACGCTCTATCCAGCTGAGCTACGGGGGCAGCAGCCGGCGATTCTCGCACGCGCCTTCCGGAGGGGCAAAAGCGACCGCCGGTCATGGCGAATCTGAAAAGTCGGTCTCTCTGCCAGGTTGTCCGGGAGTTTGCACGCCGCCCGCCGCGGATGCAGGGGGGATGCCCAGCCGGATGTCTGCGCGTCCTGCTTCCAGCATCCGGCCGCCGGCCATCCATGGCCGGCTCTGGTCATCCCCCCTGCATCCGCGGCAGGCACGACCCCTCCCGCGATCCGGGATTCCAACGCTCGCGCGTCGCCACGCCCGCCCCTGTAGGAGCGGCTACAGCCGCGAAAGCCGCGCCAGCCGCGACGGCACAGCGCGGCTCCCGCCTTTCCATCCCGGAGCCGACGATGGCTGGAGCCGTTCCCGCGCGCAGGGGGTGTGCGCACAGCAGGCCATGGATGGCCTGCGGCCGGCCTTGGGAGCAGGATGCGGACAGGCCGGGGGAGCACACCCCCTGCGCGCGGGAAGGGCAGCGCGCACCCCAACGAGGCGCGGGCCGCAGCGGGTGCGATCCCGGACCCGGAAGCACAAAAAAGGCCGGAGCGGTTTCCCGGTCCAGCCTTCCTGCATGTCTGATTGGTGGAGCGGAGGGGGATCGAACCCCTGACCTTCGCGATGCGAACGCGACGCTCTCCCAGCTGAGCTACCGCCCCATCAGAGCGCGCATTCTACGCATGCGCCGGCCCGGTCGGCAATCGGCCCGTGGCGTCGGCGAGCAGTGGTGCCAGGAGCGCCTCCAGCTGCGTGCGGCGCCAGCCACCGAGCGCCGCCCAGTCACCGTCGTCGAGCAGGGCCTCGAGGCGCCGGCGCGAGGCGAGCACGCCGTCGGGCAGGCCCAGTTCCGCGCTGCGCGCGGCCACCGCGTCCTGCAGCCGGCGCACGGCGCGCTTGTCGGGTTCGTCGGTGCGCACCAAAGGGGCGTCGGCTTCGTCGTCCAGTGGCGTGGCCAGTGCCGTCCAGACCTCGCCCAGCAGCTTGCGCGGGGCCTTGGGATGGCGATCGAACAGGGCCTTGAGCGCGGCCTGGTCGGTGGGGACGCTGCGGGCGACGGCGGTGGCCAGCTCGTTGTCCAGGACCCAGCTGCGCGGCCGGTCGTGTTCGCGGGCCCAGGCGTCGCGCCAGCGCAGCAGGCGCAGCAGGCGCAGCTGGGCGGCGCGATCGAAGCCCTGCGCGGCGCGGATCGGCAGGTGCGGCCAGCGCTCCAGCTGCTGGTCGCGCGCGTTCGCGACCATGCGTGCGCAGTCCTCGCGCAGCCAGTCCAAGCGGCCGAGGGCTTCCAGCTTCGCCTGCAGGTGGTCGTGCAGTTCGAACAGGTGGCGCACGTCGTCCGCCGCGTAGGCCAGCTGTGCGTCCGACAGTGGCCGGCGGGTCCAGTCCGAGCGGGTCTCGCCCTTGCCGAGCGCGACCCCGGTGACGTCGGCCACCAGGCGCTGGTAGCCGGCACCGGAGGCGAGTCCCGCGACTGCGGCGGCCACCTGGGTGTCGAACAGCGGTTCGGGTACCGCGCCACAGGCGTGGTGGAAGGCGATGAGGTCCTCGCTGGCGCTGTGCATCACCTTGACGATGCCGGCATCGAGCAGGATGCCGCGCAGCGCGTCGGCCATCCCGGGGGCCTGCATGTCGAGCAGCAGGATCTCGTCGCGCACGGCCATCTGCGCCAGGGCCAGGTGCGGCCACCAGGTGCGCTCGCGGATGAATTCGGTATCCAGGCCGATACGCGGCGGCGGCGTGTCGAAGCGGGCGAGGAGGGCGGCGGGCTCGGCCACCCAGATGTAGTCGGGTTCCATCGGCGCCAGCCTACCGGCGGCCACGGGCCGGCGGCAATGGCGGCGGGGCAGGCCCCGCGGCTGCGCGGCCGGGGCGGCTTGCCGTAATCTGCCCCCGTGAGCGACCGTCGAAATCCCCATCGGACCCGCGCCTGGCCGCGCCGCGCGGGCACTGTCCTGGTGCTGGCCCTGCTGCTCGCGGCGGGCTGCGGCCGCGACGCCGCGCAGGAAGCCGCGACCCCGGATGCCGCGGTCGACACGGCCGCCGGCGACGGCAGCGTGACCATCAGCGGCGACGACCGCCTGGCGGGCAGCCTCACCTGGCGCGCCCCGAAGGTCGAGTTGCAGAACGAAGCCGCCGCGCTGGACGACGCGCTGGAGCGCGCGGATGCGGCCCTTGAATCCGGCGACCTGGATGCCGGGCCGGGATCGGCGATCCCCCTGTACCAGGCCGTGCTGGTGCATGTGCCGGACAGCGCCCAGGCCGGCAAGGGGCTGGAGCGCGCCTTCGCCGCGCTGCTCGCGCAGGGCTCGGAGGCGCTGGCGCGGGCCGGTGACGACGATGCGGCGTTGAGACGCGCCCGCGAGGTCGCCGCGGTCGCGCGCAGCCTGCGTCCGGGAGGCGGCGACGTCGGCGAGTACCTGGCCGGGGTCGACCGCGCCGAGGAGATCGCCGAGATCAACCGCGCCGCCGAGGCCGAGCTGCGCGAAGGTCGCCTGGGCGAGGCCGGTGGCGGAGCGCTGGCGCGGGTGCGCCAGGCGCTGGCGGTCGACGCGGAACAGCCGCGCGCGCTGCAGACGCGTGCCGCGATCGAGAGCGCGATGATCCGGCGCGCGGAGGATGCCGCCGCGGACGGCGACTTCGAGACCGCGGGCACCTGGCTCGGACACGCCGAGGGCGTGCGCGACGAGGTCGGAACAGTGGCCGATGCGCGGGAGCGCGTCGACACCGAGCGCAGGCGGTGGATCCAGCGCCTGCGCGACGAGGGCGTCGCCGCCCTGGCGCGGCCGGACGGCATCGCGCAGGCCCGCGCCCTGCTGGCCCGCATGCTGGTGCTGGCCGAGCCGCGCAATCCGGCCGTGGCCGAACTGCGCGAACGCATCGACCTGGCGGTCCACTACGGTGGCTTCCGGCCCGGCCAGCGCTTCACCGACGGCGCCGCGGGCGGGCGCGGCCCGCAGATGGTGGTGGTCCCGCACGGCGGCTTCAGCATGGGCGCCGTCGACGGCGACCCCGATGCGGAGGACAGCGAACGGCCGCGGCGCAACCTGCGCTTCGAGCGCGGCTTCGCGCTGTCGCTTGCCGAGATCACCGTCGCGCAGTTCCGCCGCTTCGTCGACGCGACCGGCTACCGGACCCGCGCCGAGCGCCGCGGATTCTCGATGGCCTACGACGAGCGCAGCGGCAATTTCGTCCGCCGCAGCGGCGTGGACTGGAAGTCGGACTTCGCCGGCGCACCGGCCGCGGCCAACCTGCCGGTGGTCCACGTCAGCGCGCGCGACGCCCAGGCCTACGTCGACTGGCTGGCCGAGGTCAGTGGCGAACGCTACCGGCTGCCCAGCGAGGCGGAGTTCGAGTACGCGCTGCGTGCGGGTGGCAGCAGCCGCTACCCATGGGGCGGCGACGCTCCGCCCGCGCGCGCCGGCAACCTGACCGGTGGCGCGGACCGATCACCCGGCGGGCGCGGCTGGAGCAATGCCTTCGACGGCTACGACGACGGCCACTGGGGGCCGGCGCCGGTGGCCAGCTTCACGGCCAATGCATTCGGACTGCACGATCTTGAGGGCAACGTGAGCGAGTGGGTGGCGGACTGCTGGCACGACAGCTACCGCCGCGCCCCCGCGTCCGGCGCGGCCTGGGTCAATCCGGGCTGCAGGATGCAGGTGGTGCGCGGCGGGGCCTGGGCGAGCTCCCCGCCGCAGACGCGCAGTTCGTGGCGGGCACCATCGCCGGTCGACAACACCAACGCACGCGTGGGCTTCCGGGTCGCGCGCGACATCTGAAGAGCACACCAGGTCAGGAGCGTACATGCGTCAGGATCCCTTCGGCCGGCAGCGGCAGCAGCAGCAGGCCAGGCCGCGCCGCGGCTTCAACCCGAGGATCCTGATCCTCGTCGCGTTCCTCGCGTACGGCGCGTACTACTGGTTCTCCAACCAGACCCTGGACCCGGTGACCGGCGAGAAGGTGCTGATCGACCGCTCGCTGTCGGTCGAGGACGAAAAGGCGCTGGGCCTGCAGGCCTACGAGGAGATCCTGTCCACCGAGCGTCCGGTGGATCCGAACACGCCGATCGCGCGCGAGGTCCGCGAGATCGCGCGCCGGCTGATCGAGCGCGTGCCCGAGATCGAGGCCGCGCTGGCGGCCGAGAACGGGCAGCAGCCGACCGGCTTCTCGTCGACCTTCGACTGGGATGTCAACGTCATCGAGTCCGACCAGGCCAACGCGTTCTGCCTGCCCGGCGGCAAGATGGCGGTCTACACCGGGCTGGTGCCGGTGGCGCAGAACGAAAGCGCCATGGCGGTGGTCATGGGCCATGAAATCGCCCATGCGCTGCTCCGCCACGGCGCCCAGCGCATGGCCCAGCAGAAGCTGTCGCAGATGGGGCAGATGGCCGGCGCCATGAGCGGCATGGATCCGCAGCAGCAGCAGATGGTGATGGCGGCGATGGGCTACGGCTACCTGCTGCCCTATGCGCGCAAGCACGAGACCGAGGCCGACCATGTCGGGCTGATGCTGGCGGCAGCGGCCTGCTACGACCCGCAGGAAGCGGTGCCGCTGTGGGAGCGGATGGGCGCGGCGAGCGGCGGCCAGGCGCCGCCCGAGTTCCAGTCCACGCATCCCAATCCGGGCACGCGCATCCAGAACCTGCAGTCGCTGATGCCGAAGGCGATGGAGTTCTACCAGCGCTTCTGCGGTGACGGGGCGCCGGCGCTGCGGGGCTGAGGCGGGGACGGGCGGAGGCAGGCGGGGAGAACGAGCGCGGGAATCTTCCCGCCGCGTGCCGCAGTGCTGCATGGTGGCAGCGGATCGGAATCGCCGGGGTGGGGCGTGGTGTCGGCGTGTCGGGATCGCGGCTGTAGCGGCTCCTACAGCCGCTTCTAGAGCGGTTTGCGCTTGCTGCCGGGGGCGGGGTCGCGGGGTTTGTCGGCGGGCTTGGCCGCGGAACCCAGGTTGCGCTGGAACTCCTCCCACATCGCCATGTTGCGCTCGGTCAGCTGGCTCATCATCGACCACGGCGTCTGCCCCAGCATGCTGCCCATCTGCTGGCGGAACTGCTGCTGCTGGTCGAGGAAGGTCTTCATCGAGCGCTCCAGGTAGGGGCCCATGAAGCCCTGCAGGGAGTCGCCATAGAAACGGATGATCTGGCTCAGGAGCTCCGTCGACAGGATCGGCTGGCCGTCCTGCTCCTGCTCCGAGATGATCTGCAGCAGCACCTGGCGGGTCAGGTCGTCGCCGCTCTTGGCATCGCGGACCTCGAAGTCCTCGCCGTCCACGATCAGCTGGCGGACATCCTCGATCGTGATGTAGCTCGAGATCTCGGTGTCGTACAGGCGGCGGTTGGGGTACTTCTTGATGACACGCATGGCCATGCTGCGGTGCTCGAATTACCGGACTCAACGCAGCATGACGCAGCGCAACAGCGCTTGCAACCAGACCCCCGCGAGGGGTCCGGAGCGCTACCAGCCCATGTACTGGCCGCCGTTGGCGGACAGGTTGGCGCCGGTGATCCACGCCGCTTCGTCGGCCAGGAAGAACGCCACCGCATAGGCGATCTCGTCCGGTTCGCCCAGGCGTCCGGTGGGGATCTGGGCCACGATCTTCTCGCGCACCGCCTCCGGGACCGCCATCACCATGTCGGTGCCGATGTAGCCTGGCGAGACCGTGTTCACGGTGATCCCGAGCTTCGCGTTCTCCTGCGCCAGGGAGATGGTGAAGCCGTGCATGCCGGCCTTGGCGGCGGCGTAGTTGGCCTGGCCGTACTGGCCCTTCTGGCCGTTGATCGAGCTGATCTGCACGACGCGGCCCCACTTGCGCTCGCGCATCCCCTCGATCACCGGGCGGGTGACGTTGTAGCAGGCGTTGAGGTTGGTGGTGATCACGTCGGTCCACTGCTCCGGCGTCATCTTGTGGAAGGTCGAATCGCGGGTGATGCCGGCGTTGTTGACCAGGATCTCGACCGGCCCCAGCAGTTCCTCGACCTTGCGCACCATCGCCTCGGCCTCGGCCGCCGAGGACACGTCGCCCGGCACCAGGGTGAACTCGAAGCCTTCCGCGCGCATCGCCTGTTCCCAGGCGCGGGCCTTGTCCTCGTTCCGGTAGTTGGTGGCCACCCTGTGGCCGGCCTTGGCCAGGCGCTTGCAGATGGCAGTGCCGATGCCGCCGGTTCCCCCGGTGACCAACGCGACCCGTGACGTCATGTCATCGCTCCCGATGCGTGGACGCGGCATGCGTCCGCTTCGCGATCGATTCTAGGGTCCCGGCATTGCAGCGGCATTGTGCAGTGCGGTGGCGGACAGCGGCCCGCGCGGGATGCGTCCTGCGTCGAAGCCGGCGACGGCCGCCGCAAGCACGTCGCGCAGCGGACCCGACGTCGGCAACCTGGACGGCGGCTGGCCCAGCGCGCGCCAGGCCGCGCGCAGCGTCGGCAGCGGGTCGGCCGCATCCACCGGCAGCGAGCCCTCCGACTTCGACAGCTTGCGCCCGTCTTCGCCGAGTACGAGCGGCAGGTGCATGTAGCGCGGGGTGGTCAGGCCGAGCGTGCGCTGCAGCAGCACCTGGCGCGGGGTGGAGTCGAGCAGGTCCGCGCCGCGCACCACGTCGGTGATGGCCTGGTCGGCGTCATCGACCACGACGGCGAGCTGGTAGGCCCAGAAGCCGTCGGCACGCCGCAGGACGAAGTCCCCGACGTCGCGGTCGACCTGCTGTGCGGTCCGGCCATGCACGGCGTCCTCGAAGGCCACGCGGCTGCCATCCGGGACGCGCAGCCGCAGGGCAGGGCGGGTCCGGCGTGCGCCGGGACGGCAGGCGCGATGGACGCCGCCGGTCGCGGCGACGTCGGCGCGGCTGCAGTGGCACTCGAAGGCCAGCCCGGCGTCCAGCAGCCGCGAAACCGACGCGGCGTACAGTTCGCCGCGCTGCGATTGCCACGTCACCTGGCCGTCGTGTTCCAGGCCGAAGCCGGCCAAGGTGCGCAGCTGTGCAAGGGCCGCGCCCGGCACCTCCCGCCCGCGGTCGACGTCCTCGACGCGCAGCCACCACTCCGCGCCGGCGCTGCGCGCGGCCAGCCAGCTGCCGAAGGCGGCCAGCAGCGAGCCGAAATGCAGGGCGCCGGTGGGCGAGGGTGCGAAGCGGCCGCGCAGCGGCGGGGGAGTCGTCATGGCAAGAGCAGGGCGCGCATCCGGGGCTGGGTCGAGGCTCATCGCGTCATCTTGAATTCAATGCCGGTCGGACACACTTCACCCACAGAATCGAACCCGCAGGAAACCCGTCCCATGTTCAAGCGCGTCGCCCTCTTCCTCGCCACCAACCTGGCGGTGCTGGCCCTGCTCAGCATCATCATGTCGGTGTTCGGCATCAACCCGCAGTCGATGGGCGGCCTGCTGGTCATGGCTGCGCTGTTCGGCTTCGGGGGCTCGCTGATCTCGCTGCTGTCGTCGAAGTGGGTCGCCAAGCGCGCCGCGGGCCTGCACGTGATCGAACGCCCCGGCAGCGACGTCGAGCGCTGGCTGGTCGACACCGTCGCCCGCCAGGCCCAGGCGGCCGGCATCGGCATGCCGGAAGTCGCCATCTACGACGCGCCCGAGATCAACGCCTTCGCCACCGGCGCCAACCGCAACAACGCCCTGGTGGCGGTTTCGACGGGCCTGCTGCGCTCGATGGACCAGGACGAGGCCGAAGCCGTGCTCGCGCACGAGGTGAGCCACATCGCCAACGGCGACATGGTCACCATGGCCCTGCTGCAGGGCGTGCTCAACACCTTCGTGATCGTGCTGGCGCGCCTGGTGGGCCGGGTGGTCGACGGCTACCTCAGCGGCGGCCGCGACAACGGCGGCGGTGGGCTGGCGTACTTCGCCATCGTCTTCGCGCTGGACATGGTCTTCGGCATCTTCGCGAGCATGATCGCGATGTGGTTCTCGCGCCATCGCGAATTCCGCGCCGATGCCGGCGCCGCCGCGCTGGCGGGAAGGCCGAAGATGATCGCGGCGCTCAAGCGCCTGTCGATCAACCAGGGCCAGAACACCCTGCCCAAGCAGGTCGCGGCCTTCGGCATCAGCGGTGCGGTGGGCCATGGCCTGCGCCGCCTGCTGCTCAGCCACCCGCCGCTGGAGGAGCGCATCCGAGCGCTCGAGGCCGGCAGCATCGACGGCGAGGCCGCCCTGCGCCAGGGTCTGTTGGCCTAGGCATCGCCGGTGGGCCATGGCGGCGTTTTTTGAGCCATGGCCCAGGAGCGCGCGTGGGGTATCAAGGCGCTTCGACGCATGGCCTGCTGCCGCTCATGTCCCCCGATGCCGGCCTGCTGCCGGCATCTCCTCCTTGACTTCCCGTCAGCAGGCCACGCGCCGAAGCGATGCGGGGCCTCGGGGCGCCCGACAAAAGAAGCAAGGCCGGCGTTTCTCCGGGCCTCGGGGTGTGGCGCTGCTCCAAGCGGCCCGCAGCCGCCCGGACTGCGGTGCGATGCCTGCTGACGGGAAGTCAAGGAGGAGGCTTCGGCCGCAAGGCCGAAGCCGGGGGACATGAGCGGCAGCAGGCATCGCACCGCAGCGCCGCCAGTTATCCCGCCCCCACGCCGCAGCGCCGCCAGTTATCCCGCCCCCGCGCCGCAGCGCCGCCAAGGGCCTTACTCGAAGTCGTAGGACATGTCCGGGCCGGACGGGGCCAGGAAGTTGCCCGAGACGTAGTCCACGCCGGTGCCGAACAGCACCGACATGCTGGCCGCGTCGGAAATGAAGTCGGCCATGGTCTGGATGCCGAGTTCACGCGCCTTGGAGGCGATCTCGCGGACCCGCACCTGGTTGTCCGGGTTGCCGGTCAGGTCCTGGGTGAACCCGGGATCGATCTTCAGCATGTTGGGCTTCAGGTGCGCGAGAAGCTGGAACGAATCCAGCCCGGCACCGAAGTTCTCCAGGGCGATGCGGCAGTCCAGGCGCGCGGCCGCGGCGGCGAAGGCCTGCGCCGCCTTGAGGTGGGTGAACACCTTGGCCTCGGCCAACTCCACGACCAGGTATTCGCCCGGCACGCCGTGCGCGAGCAGCTGCTCGCCGATATAGCGGGTCAGGCTGTCGTCGGCCAGCGAGGCCTGGCTGACCTTCACCAGCAGGGTGGTCGGCTTGTTGGCGCGGATGCGCTCGCCGATCACCGCGATCGCGCGTCCGACCACGTAGTGGTCGATCTCCCAGAGCAGCCCGTGCTCCTCGGCGATCTGCAGGAAGGTCAGCGGCTTGATCAGCTCGCCGTCGGCGCCCTTCAGGCGCAGGAAGGCCTCGTACACCGGGCCGGTGTCGCCCTGCAGGCTGATCACCGGCTGGTAGTGCAGCACGAAGCCCTGGTTGTCGAGCGCATCGCGCAGGCGCGTCACCCAGGCCTGGATGTGCTCTTCCTCGGCGCGGTCGACCGCGCTGGGATCGAACAGCTCGAAGCGGTTGCCGCCGGTGGCGTTGACCGACGCCACCGCCTCGGTGGCCTTGGCGAGCACCTGGCTGACGCTGGCGATCCGCTCGCCGACCTGGACCGCGCCGATGCTGGCGGTGATCACGCTGGAGCGCGCGCCGATCTCGAACAGCTCCGCGGAGAACGCGGCCAGCACGCGGTTCGCCACCGACTGGGTGCCGGCATGGTCGGTATTGCGCACCAGCAGCGCCAGGGTGTGCTCGCCGAAGCGCGCGGCGACGGCGTCCAGGCCTTCGGCCGCGGCGCTCAGGCGCGTGGCGGCCGCGGCCAGCAGGTGGTCGGCCGAATCCAGGCCGATGTCGGCCAGCAGTTGCTGGTAGTGGTCGGGTTCGATCAGCAGCAGGCCGTGCTGCGCGCTGCCCTGGGCGGCGGAATCCACCGCGCCCTCGAGTGCGTGCAGGAAGGTGGCGCGGTTGTACAGGCCGGTGGCCTGGTCGCGCTGGCGCAGCTCCTCGATCTCCTGCGCGAGCTCGGGATCGAGTTCCTGGCGGCGGATCACCACCTGCACGCAGGGCTCGCCTTCGTACTGCGCCTGGGCGAACTCCATGGCCGCCGGGAAGGCGTTGCCGTCGATGTCGCGGGCCTGCAGCTCGTATCGCGGCGGCGGCGCCTCGCCCTGGGCCAGCGACTTGAGCAGCTGGCGGAAGTCCTCGACGTGCTGCGGCGCGACCATGTCCAGCAGCGACATGCCCTCGATGTCCTCGAACTCGTCGTAGCCGAACATCTCCAGGTAGGCCTGGTTGGCGCGGATGTGCATGCCTTCGTGCACGTAGGCGATAGGATCGCGCGAGGAATCGATCAGCGCGTCGCAGCGGCGCTCGGTTTCGCGCAGGCGCGCTTCGAGCCGGCGCTGGGCGCGGCGGGCCTCGAGGTCGGTCCAGGCGTCGCGGACCAGCGCCAGCAGCAGCGACGCGGGTTCGCGCAGCGCAAGCGCCCGCGCGCCGGCGCCCATCGCCTGGACGTAGGCCTCCTGGTCGAGCACGTCCGCCACCGCCAGCACCGGCAGGTCCTTGCCGGTGGCGGTGACCTGCTGCAGCACGGTGGCCAGCGGCAGCACGGCGGAGTCCACCTGGGCCACCACCACGTCGACCGGCTGCGCGGCCAGCATGCCGGCAAGCTCGTCCGCCGACGCCGGCCGCAGCGGACGCACGGCGATCCCCGCATTGCGCAGCGTGCTGACGATCGCCTCGGCCGCCTCGGGGCTGTCATCGACAATCATCAGCCGCAGTGCAGTGTCCTGGCTCTTCGACATGGGTCTCTCCGTGGATGCGGCGTTATGCCATGCACCGGCGCCTGGCGTCCATGACACCGATGCGTTGGCGGACCCGGGCAGCGTCCCGGGGGCGACCGCGGTCACAGTGCGCGCTTGGACGTGTCGCCCGGCAGTTCGCGCACCAGGCGCGGAACAAGGTAGCCCGGCAGTCGCGCGACCAGCTCGGCATGCAGTGCCCGCGCGCGTCCGTCGTCGACCTCGAAATGCGCGGTGCCGGCGACGCGGTCGAGCTGGTGCAGGTAGTAGGGCAGGACGCCGGCGTCGAAGCCGCGCTCGCACAGCGCCGCCAGGGCATCGATCGAGTCGTTGACGCCGGCCAGCAGCACCGCCTGGTTGAGCAGGCTGGCTCCGGCGCCGCGCAGGGCAGCCATGGCGGCGTCGACGGACGCGTCGAACTCGTGGGCATGGTTGGCGTGCACCACCACGGCCACCGGCCAGGGCAGCCCGCGCAGCCAGGCCAGCAGCGCGTCGTCGACCCGCTCCGGCAGGACCACCGGCAGGCGGCTGTGGATGCGCAGGCGGCGGATGTGCGGGATGTCGCGCAGCAGCCCGGTGAGCTCGGACAGCTTGCGGGTCGCGAGCGACAGCGGATCGCCGCCCGACAGGATGACCTCGGTGATGCCGGGATCGGCCGCGATCGCCGCCACCGCATCGGCCCATCCGCCGGCGGCCGCGGTCTCCTCCGCATACGGGAAGTGGCGACGGAAGCAGTAGCGGCAGTTGATGGCGCAGCTGCCGGTGGCCACCAGCAGGGCGCGGCCTTCGTACTTGTGGATGACGCCGCGGGCCTTGCGGGCGGCCGCGTCGCCCACCGCATCGAGTCCGAAGCCGGGCACGGTGCGCAGCTCGTCGGCCAGCGGCAGGACCTGGCGCAGCAGCGGGTCGTCCGGATCCCCGGGCCGCATCCGCGCCACGAAGCCGCGGGGCACGCGCAGCGCGAACGCCTCCAGGGTCCCGGCGGGCACGCGGGCCGCCTCGTGGCCCAGCCCGACCAGGGCGAGCAGCTCGCGCGGATCGCGGACGGATTCGCGCCAGGCCTGCTGCCAGCCGCGTGGCTGCATGGAAAGGGGGGCTGCGGGTATCATTTCCCCGACATTCTAGCCGCTCGCGCGGCCCCACCCAGCAGGAGCACGCATGGCCAGTTACGGCATGAACGACGTCAAGAACGGGATGAAGATCCTCATCAACGGCGAACCCGCCATCATCTCCGACACCGAGTACGTCAAGCCGGGCAAGGGCCAGGCGTTCACCCGCGTGAAGTACCGCATGATCAAGTCGGGCCGCGTGCAGGAAGTCACCATGAAGGCGACCGACTCGGTGGACGCCGCCGACGTGGTCGATACCGACATGCGCTACCTGTACGCCGACGGCGAGTACTGGCACTTCATGGACCCGGACAACTTCGAGCAGGTCCAGGCCGACAAGACCGGCATGGGCGGCGCGGAAAAGTGGCTGAAGGGCGAGGAAGACTGCGTGGTCACCCTGTGGAACGGCACGCCGATCCAGGTCACCCCGCCGAACTTCGTCGAACTCAAGATCAGCGAGACCGATCCGGGCGTGCGCGGCGACACCTCGGGCGGCGGCGGCAAGCCGGCCACGCTCGAGACCGGCGCGGTGGTGCGCGTGCCGCTGTTCGTCGGCCAGGACGAGGTGATCAAGGTCGACACCCGCTCCGGCGAGTACGTCAGCCGGGTCAAGTGATGGTGGTCGAGGCGGGCGCGCCCGAGGCCTGCGACCTGCTGGTCGAGGCCGGCCACGTGGTCCCGGTGGTGCCGCACGGCGTGGTGCTCGAAGACCACGCGGTGGCGGTGCGCGACGGCGTGATCGTCGCCTTGCTGCCGCGGGCCGAGGCGCGCGCGCGCTTCGCCCCGGCCGAAGTGGTGTCGCGTCCGGACGGCGTGCTGCTGCCGGGCTTCGTCAACGCGCACACCCACAACCCGATGACGCTGATGCGCGGCATTGCCGACGACCTGCCGCTCAAGGTCTGGCTGCAGCAGCACATCTGGCCGATCGAGGCCGCGGTGATGGCGCCGGACTTCGTCGCCGACGGCATCACGCTTGCGATCGCCGAAATGCTCCGCGGCGGCACCACCTGCTGCAACGAGAACTACTTCTTCCCCGACGTGCAGGCGGCCGTGTACAAGCGCCACGGCTTCCGCGCGCGTGTCGGGCTGCCGGTGATCGATTTCCCGACCGCCTGGGCCTCGGGCGACGACGAGTACTTCGACAAGGCCGGCACCGTCCACGACCAGTGGCGCGGCGATCCGCTGATCGCGATGGCCTTCGCGCCGCACGCGCCGTATACGGTCAACGACGCCAATTTCGCGCGCGTGCGCATGCTCGCCGACCAGCTCGACGTGCCGGTGCACCTGCACCTGCACGAGACCGCGCAGGAGGTCGAGCAGTCGCTGAAGGACCACGGCCAGCGTCCCCTGGCGCGCCTGGACCGCCTGGGCCTGGTCAACGACCGCCTGATCGCGGTGCACATGACCCAGCTGACCGACGCCGAGATCCATCTCTGCGCCGAGCGCGGCGTGAGCGTGGTGCACTGCCCGGAGTCCAACCTCAAGCTGGCTTCCGGTTTCTGCCCGGCCTGCGCGCTGGAGCGCGCCGGCGTGAACCTGGCCATCGGCACCGACGGCTGCGCCAGCAACAACGACCTCGACATGGTCGGCGAGACCCGCACCGCGGCGCTGCTGGCCAAGGCCGTGGGCCAGGATGCGGCCGGCTTCGACGCCTTCACCGCACTGCGCGCCGCGACCCTGGGCGGTGCGAAGGCGATCGGCTTCGACCACCTGGTCGGCTCGCTCGAGCCGGGCAAGCAGGCCGACATGGCCTGCATGGACCTTGGCGAGCTCGAGACCCAGCCGCTGCACCACGTCGTCTCGCAGATCGTCTATGCCGCCGGCCGCCACCAGGTGTCCGACGTCTGGATCGCCGGCGCGGCGAAGCTGCGCGGACGCGAGCTGGTCGACATGGATCCGGCGGCGCTGGTCGCCAACGCGCGCCAGTGGCGCACGCGCATGGCCGGCGTCCGCACCGGCGCCTGAAGCGCCGGTCATTCCCCACTCCCGAGCAGACGCCATGACCACCTCGCCGCACGGCAGCAACTTCCGCCAGTCCGAACTCGACAAGTTCGCCGAGCTGGCCAACCGCTGGTGGGACCCGGAGGGCCCGCAGAAGCCGCTGCACGCGCTCAACCCGGTGCGCCTCGACTACGTCGCCGCGCGTCGGGCGCTGGCCGGCGCGAAGGTGCTTGACGTCGGATGCGGCGGCGGGCTGCTGAGCGAAGCCATGGCCCGCACCGGCGCCGACGTGACCGCCATCGACCTGGCCGACGACCTCGTCCGGGTGGGGCGCCTGCACGCGCTCGAGTCGGGCCTGAAGATCGACTACCGCGTGCAGGCGGTCGAGGCGCTGGCCGCAGAGGCGGCTGGGACCTTCGACGTCGTGACCTGCATGGAGATGCTCGAGCACGTGCCGGACCCCGGGGCGATCATCCAGGCCTGCGCGACGCTGCTCAGGCCCGGCGGGAAATTGTTCGTGTCGACGCTCAACCGCACCCCGGCGGCGTTCGCGCTGGCGATCGTCGGCGCCGAATACGTCGCGCGCCTGCTGCCGCGCGGCACGCATCAGTACCGCGATTTCATCCGCCCGTCCGAGCTCGCCGGCTGGCTGCGCGAGGCCGGACTGGAGCTGGACGACGTCGTCGGGCTGGCCTACGAGCCCTGGGCCAACCGTGCGCGCCTGTCGTCGCGCACCGACGTCAACTACCTCGCCTCGGCCACGAAGCCGGACGCGTCGTGAGCGGCGAGGGCCGGCGCACGGGCGGGCGCTTCCCGCGCTGCGTGCTGTTCGACCTCGACGGCACGCTGCTGGACAGCGCGCCGGACATGGCCGCCACGGTCAACCGCATGCGCGCCGCGCGCGGCGTGGCGCCGATGCCGCTCGCCCAGCTGCGCCCGCACGTCTCGAAGGGTGCGCGGGCGATGAGCGCGGCGGCCTTCCCCGGGCTGGGCGGCGAGGTTCCGGCGGAACTCATCCGCGAGTTCCTGGACGTTTACGCCGAAGAGCTTGGCCGCCACGGCGCCGCCTTCGACGGCATCGAGGCGATGCTGTCGGCGCTCGAGGCCGACGGCGCGCGCTGGGGCATCGTCACCAACAAGCCCGAATACCTCGCGCGTGGCCTGATGCCCGCGCTGGGCTGGGAATCGCGCAGCGGCGTGCTCATCGGCGGCGACACCCTGGCCGAACGCAAGCCGCACCCGCTGCCGCTGCTGCACGCGGCCGATGCGATGGGCTTCGCGGTCGCCGACTGCGTCTACGTCGGAGACGACGAACGCGACATCGTGGCCGCGCGCGCCGCCGGCATGCGCTCGCTGGTCGCGCTCTGGGGCTACCGGCTGGAGCATGACGATCCGCGCGCATGGCAGGCCGACACGATGGTGGAGAGCCCGCAGGCGCTGCTGGACCCGGACGCCTGGCCGTGAGCACCGACGTCGACGTCCGCGACGGCGCCGCCAGCTTCGTCGCCAAGTGGCGCGCGCGCTGGCCGGAGTGGGAGCTGGGCATGGTCTTCGTGCCGGCTGCGCAGCGGCCCTTAGTCGAAGCCTGGTTCACGCTGCTGCAGGAGCTGACCGATGCCGCCTGGGGTGGCGCCGATCCGACGCCGGGACTGGCCAAGCTGGCGTGGTGGCAGGAGGAACTCGGCGGCTGGAGCAAGGGTGCCCGCCGCCATCCCCTGGGCGCGCTGCTGCAGCCGCGCAGCGCGGTGCCGTGGCTGGCGCTGGGCCGGGCGCTGCCCGACCTGCGCGCGCTGCGTGGACGCGATGCCGACGCCGCGGCGGAGCCGCATGGCGCAGGCGACGTGGTCGCGGGCGAGGCGTTCGCGGCCGCGATGGCCGACTGCGAGGCCGCGCTGTTCGACGGACGCGCCGACGCCGACGCCCGCGCCGTCGTGCTGCGCGGCCTCCTGGACGAGCGCAGCCTGGTGCAGGCGACGCCGATGGAGGCGATCGACGTGGCCGATCGCAATGCGCGCCGGGCCCGTCCCGGCACCCGCCCGCGCGGCATCGCCAGCGCCTTCACGTCGGCGCGCCGACGCGGCGCCGGCGCGGCGCTGCCGCCCGTGCGCGCGCTGCTGGCGGCGTGGCGCGGCGCGCGTTCGCCGCGCTGAACCAGCGGATCGCCGGGCCCTCCGCGCGGCCACGCCGCTGCGGCGTGCACGGCATGCAGCGTTGCGTGGGCCCGCATCGCCGCACGGTTACAATTGCAATCCATTCCCATTTGCAGGCCCTCGCGTGACTTCTTCCAACCAGCCTCCGGCGCTGCCCGACGTCGCCTACGATCGCGCCGCCGCCGCGCGCCCGCTCGACTGGGTCGGCATGCGCCGCATCGCGCTGCCGCTGTGCGTGGCGGGCGAGGGTGGGGAGCCGCAACGGGTGCCGGCATCGGCGGACATCGGCGTCGACCTGGCCAGCGCGGAGACCCGCGGCATTCACATGTCGCGGCTCTACCTGCTGGTGCAGGACGCGCTGTCGGCGCAGCCGCTGGCCGTGCCGGTCCTGCGCGACCTGCTGCGCGCGTGCATCGATTCGCAGTCCGGGCTCGCCACCACCGCGCGGCTGACCCTGCGCTGGGACCAGTTGCTCAGGCGCCGCGCCCTGGCCAGTGACAATGCCGGCTGGAAGGCCTATCCGGTGGAAATCGACGCGGTGCTGTCCCCGGCCGGCGCCGACATCGTGCTCGCCTTCGGCGTCGACTACTCCAGCACCTGCCCGGCCTCCGCCGCGCTGTCGCGACGCGCCAACGCCGATCGCTTCGAGGACGACTTCGGCGCCGACGACGCACCGTCCAAGGTCGAAGTGCGCGAGTGGCTGGCCTCCGGTCGCGGCCTGGCCGCGACCCCGCATGCCCAGCGCAGCCGCGCCGACGTGCGCGTGACCCTGCGCGACGACGTCGAGTGCCTGCCGCTGCTGCAGCTCGTCGATGCCATCGAGGCCGCGCTCGGCACCCCCGTGCAGACCGCGGTCAAGCGCGAGGACGAGCAGGCCTTCGCCCGCGCCAACGCCGACAACCTGATGTTCTGCGAGGACGCCGCCCGGCGCGTCGCCGCCGCCATCAGCGCCAGCCCGCACGTGGCCCGCTTCGACGCCACCGTCTCGCATTTCGAAAGCCTGCACGCGCACGACGCCGTGGCCAGGGTGACGGGCGTGGTGGCGTAGACGACGGAAGCCGATCCGCTCGGGCCGGGTCGATCCCCGGCGGGATCCGGGTGGTTTCCCGGCTGCCGGCGCGCAGGGGCTGGGATACGATTGCGCCATGGGGAATGGGGAACGCGGACGCCGGGGGCTCTGCTGCAGCGTCTGGCTGCTGCTCCTGCTGCTGTGCGCGCTGCCACCTTTCGCCATGGCCGCGAAGACGGTGCCCGCCCAGCCGCTCCTCGTGCTGCAGGAACTGCGGCAGGCCAATGGCGCGGCGCTCGATATCGAAGCCCTGCGTTCCGGTCGCCTGGATGGCGCACTGGCGCGGCTTGACGCGCCGCTCCTGCGCGCGCGCCAGGGGGAGGTCGGCTGGTGGCGGGTGACCGCGCCAGCACCGATTCCGGCGGGCGACCGGCCACAGCTGGTGCTGCGCTCACCCTTCGTCAACCGCGTGCAGGCCTGGGTGCCGGGCCGCGACGCGCCGGTGGAGCTGTCGATCTACGGCGCACACGCCGATCCGAGCCACGCGCCGCGTGCCCTGGTCGTGGACCTGCCGGAAGGCCTGCCGGCAGGGTCGGCGGTGTGGCTGCGGGTGGAGGCTCGCTCCAGCCTGCCGATGCAGGTGGCGGTCGAGCCGCTCGCCACGGTGCAGCGCGACGACCTCGCCTACACCACGTGGCGGACCCTGGTGCTGTCGGTCATCGCCCTGCTCGCGGTCCTGGCCTTCGTGTTCCGTGCCGGGACGGGCGAGTCGAGCTTCGCCTGGTTCGGCGGGATGCTGTGCTTTGCGGTGCTCTACCTGGTGTCCGTGGGCGGAGACGCGCGGCTGCTGCCCGGGGCCGAGCAGCTGTTCTCGACGACGCGGGCGCACATGGTGGTGGGCGGCTTCGGCGTGGTCTGCAGCAACCTGTTCCAGCGCAGCTACCTCGACCTCCCGGGCAAGCTGCCCGGCGTCGACCGCCTGCTGTGGATCGGGACCGCGCTGTCCGCGTCCTGCGGCATCGGGGCGATCCTCGCGCTGGCGCCGTGGCAGTCGCTCGCGGGCAATGCAGGCCTGGTGCTGTCGGCGGCCCTGCTGCTGGTGGGAAGCACGACGCTCGCGCTGCGTGGCGACCGTTCCGGACGCGTGGTGATGGTGTCCTGGCTGCCGCTGATGGTGTTCACCACCCTGGTGGCGACCGGGCTGATGGAGCTGTGGTCGGCACCGCCCTGGCTGGCGCAGGGGCTCGCCGGCAGCTTCGCGCTGGCCAGCCTGCTGCTGGCGATCGGCCTGGCGGACAAGCTGCTCGAGCTGCGCCGCGACCGTGACCAGGCCAGCGCCCTGGCCGTCGCCGACAAGCTCACCGGCCTGCTCAACCGCGCCGGCATCGAAGCCGAGCTGCGCCGCGCCCTGCAGGCCGACCAGGCGGGCGGCATGTGCATCGCCTTCGTCGACCTCGACAACTTCAAGCCGGTCAACGACGAACATGGCCACGGCGTCGGCGACCAGTGCCTGCGCGTCGTCTCGCAGCGCGTGCGCAACCAGCTGCGCGGCGGCGACCTGATCGGGCGCTATGGCGGCGACGAATTCCTGGTGGTGCTGCCGGCGACGCCGCTGGCCGACGCGCTCGCGGTGGCCGAGCGGATGCGGGTCTCGGTCAACGGCCGCCCGCTGACGATCGAGCACCACCGGCTGCGCGCGAGCCTGAGCATCGGCGTGGCCGAGTCGCGGCCGGGCGACAGCGTGGAGTCCCTGGTCGAACGCGCCGATGCCGCGCTGTACGCGAGCAAGCAGGCCGGGCGGAACCGGGTGTCGAGCGCCGGGGCCGCGGAGCGCGCGGAGCTGGCGGTCGCGGGCGCATGAACATCGGACTCGGACACAACGGACACGGAATGGACACGATCGGCATCGAGGCGCTGGAAGCGGGCGACATCCTGCTGATGATGGGCGAGGGACCCCTGTCGGACCTGATCGCCTGGGCGAGCGACGGGGTCTACAGCCATGCGGGCATCGTCGTGGAGGGCGGCGAGCTGGTCGAGGCTTCGCTCGGCGGCGTACGGCGCTATCCGCTGGCGCGGCGCGCGGTCGAATTCGAGCACTTCCACTTCATCGACGCTTGGCGGCCGCAGGATGGCAGCGGCGCGTTCGCGGCAGCCGACCGCGCCCTGGTCTGCGCGCACGCCGGCGACCTGCTGGGCGCGCCGTACCCGGTCGACCAGCTGGCGCTGTTCGGCGCGGTCATGGCGGTGCGCGGCAAGTGGCCGGTGCATCCGCTGGCGAGGCGCCTGGTCCGCATCGCCCTCGATCGGGCGCTGCCCTCGGAGTCGCCGGGGATGGTCTGCAGCGAAGTCGTCTACCGCGCCTGGGCCGAGTGCGGGGCCCAGCCGCGCGGCCGCATGGCCCCGCCGATCGTCGAAGGCAGGCGCGGCACCGCGCCGTTCCCGGCCATCGACTGGAAGCGCCTGGCCGAGGAAATCGGCCCGGTGCTGTTTCCGAAGGCGCCGGCCGGACTGCGCAGCGCCGGCCAGGCCGATGCCGCATCGCTCCTGCGTGACGTGGTGGATCCCTCCGACGACGCGCTCGAGGATGCCCGCGAGCAGGTCCTCGCGCGCCTCGCCGGCCCCGGCCCGCTGCGCGCCGCGAGCGCCGGAGCGCGCGCACCGCTTGACCACCGCCCGAACCCGCGCCTGGTCTCACCGCAGGACCTGGCCAATTCGCCGGCGACGCGGCTGCTCGGCCGCGTCATGCAGCGCGCCGCGGGCTGACGTCGGCGTTCCGGCGCAACCAACGCTCCGGCCTACGGCCGCTCCAGCACCAGCAGCGGATCCACGCGGACGTCGAACCAGTTCATGCCCCAGTGCAGGTGGGGCCCGGTCGCGCGGCCGGTGGCGCCGACGGCGGCGAAGGCCTGCCCCTGCTCGACGCGCTCGCCTTCGGCCACGTCGATGCGCGAGAGGTGGAGGAAGTTCGAGCTCACGCCGTGGCCATGGTCGATCACCACCGTGCCGCCGGTGAGATAGAGCCCGGGGTCGGCGAAGGTGACGGTGCCTGCAGCCGGCGCCTGGACCGGCGTCCCGGTCGGGGCCGCGATGTCCATTCCGGAGTGGCCGGCGCCCGGCTTGCCGTTGTAGATCCGGCCGCTGCCGAAGCGGCCGCTGATGCGGCCTTCGACCGGACGGATGAAGGGCCTGGCGAAATCGGCGCGGTCGTCGTCGCGGGTGCGCGCGGCGGTGACGCGGGCCTGCTCGCGGCGGATGCGCGCGGCGATGGCCGGCGGCGGATCGACGGTCTTCGGCGGCACGCCGTTGACGCGCTCCATTGGCCAGTCGCGCGGATCGACCTCGATCCGGGCCGCGGTGCGGCTGCCGTCCGGCCGGATCACCTGCACCTCCAGCGGGCCGCTGGCATCGCGGCCGACGCCGAAGACCACGGTGCCGTAGGCGGTGCTGCGCAGCACGCGACCGGCGTGCTCGACGCGGCTGCCCGCGGGCACCTTGCCCAGCACCAGGGCACCCTGCTGCACGCGCTCCGGGAACACCACGCGTGCGTCCGGGGCGGCGGCGTCGACCGACGCCATCGCGGGGACGGCCTGCGCGATCGCCAGTGCCCAGGGCAGGGCGGACAGCAGGCCCACGAGGACCGCGCCTGCCGCGGTCACCGTGCGTAGTCCGGTGCCGGAACCACGCCGTTCGCGCAGCGCCTCATCGCGCGAACTCCAGGCGGCGCCCTGCCGCGTCGCCGGTGATCCGCGCGCCATCCCAGGCCAGCGCGCCGTTGACCCAGGTGGACGCGATCCGCGAGCGGAAGGTCGTGCCTTCGAACGGCGACCAGCCACACTTCGACAGCACGTCGGCGCGCCTCACCGTGAACGGGGTGTCCTCCACCAGCACCAGGTCGGCCCAGTAGCCTTCGCGCAGGAAGCCGCGCTCCTTCACGTCGAACAGCTGCGCCGGCGCGTGGGCGAACTTCTGCACCACGCGCGCGGCGTCGAAGTGGCCTTCGTGCACGCACTCCAGCGCCGCCACCAGGGCGTACTGCACCAGGGGCAGGCCGCTGGGCGCGCGCGCGTACGGCGCCTGCTTCTCCTCCCAGGTGTGCGGGGCGTGGTCGGTCGCCAGCACGTCGATGACGTCGTCGGCGAGCGCGCGCAGCAGGGCGGCGCGGTCGCTCGCCTCCTTGATCGCCGGGTTGCACTTGATCTGGTGGCCCAGGCGCGCGTAGTCGGCGCGGTCGAAGCGCAGGAAGTGGATGCAGGTCTCGGCGGTGATCCGCTTGCGCAGCCGGCCGTCGGCATCGACCAGCGGGCCGGCCTCGAACAGCGCCAGCTCGTCGGCGGTCGAGATGTGCAGCACGTGCAGGCGGGTGTCGTGGCGGCGCGCCAGCTCCAGCGCCAGGCGGGTGGACTTGATGCAGGCCTCGCGCGAGCGGATGTCGGGGTGCAGCTCCGCGGGGATGTCCTCGCCGTATTTCGCGCGCGCCGCCGACAGCGCCGCGTCGATCATCGGTGTGTCTTCGCAGTGGGTGATGATCGGCACCGGCGTCTCGCGGAAGATCGCGTCGAGCGTCTGCGGATCGTCGACCAGCATGTTGCCGGTGGACGCGCCCATGAACACCTTCAGCCCCGGGGTCGCGCGCGGATCGATGGCACGCACGGCGGCGAGGTTGTCGTTGCTGGCGCCCATGTAGAAGCCGTGGTTGGCGCGCGCGCGGCCGGCGGCGCGCGCGTACTTGTCCTCCAGCGCCGCGGCGTCGAGCGTGGGCGGGCTGGTGTTGGGCATGTCCATGAAGCTGGTCAGGCCGCCGGCCACGGCCGCGGCGGATTCCGTCGCCATGTCGGCCTTGTATTCCATGCCTGGTTCGCGGAAGTGCACCTGGTCGTCGATCATCCCCGGCAGCAGGCGGCGGCCGTCGGCGTCGACCACCGTCTCGCCCGCACGCGGCGCAAGGCTGCCGATGGCCTCGATGCGGCCGCCGCGCATGCGCAGGTCGGCGTCGAACTCGCGGCCCTCGTTCACCAGGCGCGCGTTGAGGATGAGGGTGTCGGTCATCGTGGGGGTCCGTGGTCGCGGGGCGGCGGGGGATCGAAGCCGCCCGGATGGAGGGGATGGCAGCGCCCGACGCGCTTCACGGCCAGCCAGCTGCCGCGCAGGGCGCCGTGCAGCGAGATCGCCTGCATGGCGTATTCCGAGCAGCTGGGGACGAACCGGCAGCGTGGGCCGAGCAGCGGGCTGAGCCAGCGCTTGTAGCCGCGGAGCAGGGCGATGAGCAGGCGATCGATCAAGATGCGTCGGCAAAAGGTCGGGTGTGCGGCGCGCCGCGGTTGCCGCTGCAGCCGGGGCAGGGTATAACAGCCCGCTTTCCCGTCCAAGCGTCGGGAGTGTGGCGCCGGCCACTTGCGCGCCCCCCGGGGCGCTCCCGGTGGCCGGACACGTCAATCGTCGCCGCAATGCGGCCACGTCGGTGAATGCCCCGCTCCCGCTGCAAGGCCGGCGGCCGGCCGCCAACCAGCGGGCCGGCGCCCACTCGTCCCAGAAGGATCGCCGAACGTGGCAGTGAAGAAGACCGTCAAGAAGGCCGCCAAGGCCGCCAAGCCCGCAGCGAAGAAGGCCACGAAGGCCGCCCCGGCCAAGGCCGCGGTCAAGAAGGCCGTCGCCAGGAAGGCCGTCGCGAAGCAGGCCCCTGCGAAGCAGGCCGTGGCCAAGGCGCCGGCCAAGGCTCCCGCGAAGAAGGCCGCCGCGGGCCCGGTCGCGAAGAAGGCGGCCCAGGCCAAGCCGGCGGTGAAGAAGACGCCCGTGAAGACCGCTGCGAAGAAGGCCGCGCCCGCGAAGAAGGCGCCGGCCAGCCCGTCCCCGGTGGCGAAGAAGTCCGCCGCGGCGAAGGCACCTGCGCCCAGGCCGGCGGCCAAGCCGGCCGCCAGGGCCGTGCCGGCGGCGCCGATGAAGAAGGCGGTCGCCAAGGCCGCGCCCGCCGCGGCGCCGGCCAAGGCTCCCGCCGCCGCGCGCAAGGCCACCGCCAAGCCCTCGACCAAGGTCGCCCCGGTGGCGGCTCCCGCTCCCCGCCAGGCGCCCGCGCGCCGCGGCGCCAAGGTGGCCAAGGCCGTGACCACGCGCCAGCCGCAGGCGCCGGCACCCAAGCCGCGCTACAAGGTCGTTGCCTACAAGACCGACGAAGCCACCGGCCGTCCGATCCCGCCCGAGGGCTACAAGCCCGGCGCCGACGAGGAGTACATGAGCCCGCTGCAGCTCGAGTACTTCCGCCAGCGCCTGATGGACTGGCGCGCGGACCTGGTCGAGGAATCGAAGCAGACCATCGAGAACCTCAAGGACGAAGTGCGCGACGTCGGCGACGACGCCGAGCGCGCCACCCGCGAGACCGAGAACTCGCTCGAGCTGCGCACCCGTGACCGCTACCGCAAGCTGATCGGCAAGATCGACAGCACGCTGAAGCGCGTCGACTCGGGCGAATACGGTTTCAGCGTCGATTCCGGCGAAGAGATCGGCCTGGACCGCCTCGAGGCCCGCCTCACCGCCGAGCGCACCATCGACGAGCAGGAGCGCTGGGAGCACCTGCAGAAGCAGATCGGCGACTGAGCCTCGATCCGCACCGCGTCAGCAGAAAGCCCGGCATCGCCGGGCTTTTTTTTGCTTCTGCTTCCACGTGAGGGAGGCGCCGTGGTGGCGCGCCGCGGCGCTTTGACGCATGGCCTGCTGCCGCTCATGTCCCCCGGCCCCGGCCCAAGGGGCCGGCGCCTCCTCCTTGACTTCCCGTCAGCAGGCCACGCGCCAAAGCGGTGCAGGCCGCGGGCGACCGGAGTAAGAGCAGGAGCGGAGCAGAAGCAGAAACAGGAGCAGGAGCAGGAGCAGGAGCGGGAGCAGGAGCAGGAGCAGGAGCAGGAGCAGGAGCAGGAGCAGGAGCAGGAGCAGGAGCAGGAGCAGGAGCAAGCACGAGCACAACCACGAAGAGCACGAGCGGCGCCGGCGCGGGGACCGGCCTTGCGTCCTGCTTCAAGGGGCCGAACCCGATCCGGACCGCGGTGACGGGAAGCCAAGGTGGAGGGTCCGCCCGCAAGCCGGAGACGGGAGCATGAGCGACAGCAGACATGGCACCGCAGTCGGGAAGGGTGTCGGCTGCCTGGGCCGTGCGACGCGCCAGGGCACCGCCGCGCGTGGCCCTTGCTTTCCGGCGGCGCGCCGACGGCCTCGCACCGCTGCGGCGCGTGGCCTGCTGACGGGAAGTCAAGGAGGAGATGCCGGCCCTTCGGGCCGGCATCGGGGGACATGAGCGTCAGCAGGCCATGCATCGAAGCGCCGCGAGAGCCCCACCAGCGTCTTTCCCCAAAATGCGAAAGCCCTTTCCTGCTTCCAGCGCAGGATCAGCCGCCCAGGCGCTTCGCCATCTCCGCCGCCATCAGGTGTTTCTGGACCTTGCCGGAGACCGTCATCGGATAGCCGCAGACGAATTCCACGTAGCGGGGGATCTTGTAGTGGGCGATGCGGCCGCGGCAGAAGTCGCGGATACCGTCGGCGTCGGGCGTGGCGCCCTCGACCACGCGGATCCAGGCGCAGACCTCCTCGCCGAACTTCGGGTCGGGCACGCCGAACACCTGCACGTCGACGACGTCGGGATGCGTGTGCAGGAATTCCTCGATCTCGCGCGGATAGATGTTCTCGCCGCCGCGGATCAGCATGTCTTTCAGTCGGCCGACGATGCGGCACCAGCCGTCGTCGTCGATCGTGGCCAGGTCGCCGGTGTGCATCCAGCCCTCGGCGTCGATCGCCCCGGCGGTGCGCGCGGCGTCGCCCCAGTAGCCCTGCATCACCGAATAGCCGCGGGTGTGCAGCTCGCCGATGGTGCCGTGGGGCACGGTGTTGCCGTCCTCGTCGGCGATCCGCACCTCGACGTGCGGATGGATGCGGCCGACCGAGTCGAGGCGCCGCTCGACGGGGTCGTCCACCGTGGTCTGGAAGCTCACCGGGCTGGTCTCGGTCATGCCGTAGCAGATCGTCACCTCGGACATGTGCATCCGCTCCATGACCCGGCGCATCAGTTCGACCGGGCAGTTCGATCCGGCCATGATCCCGGTGCGCAGGCTGGACAGGTCGAAGTCCGCGAAGCGCGGATGGTCGAGCATCGCGATGAACATGGTCGGCACGCCGTGCAGGCCGGTGCAGCGCTCGTCCTCGACCGCCCGGAGGGTCGCGATGGCGTCGAAGCCCTCGGCCGGATGCACCATGCAGCTGCCATGCGTCACGCAGGCGAGGTTGCCCAGCACCATGCCGAAGCAATGGTAGAAGGGCACCGGGATGCACAGCCGGTCGTGCTCGGTCAGGCGCATGCGCTCACCGATGAAGAAGCCGTTGTTGACGATGTTGTGGTGGGTGAGCGTGGCGCCCTTGGGCGCGCCGGTGGTGCCCGAGGTGAACTGGATATTGACCGGATCGTGGGGATCGAGCGCGTCCTGCAGCGCCGCGACGCGCGCGTGCGCGGCCGCATCGCCGCAGGCGGCGATCGCATCGAAGCGCCAGGCGCCGGCCGCGTCGC
Organism: Luteimonas sp. MC1750; assembly: GCF_016615955.1. NCBI lineage: Bacteria > Pseudomonadati > Pseudomonadota > Gammaproteobacteria > Lysobacterales > Lysobacteraceae > Luteimonas > Luteimonas sp. MC1750. The sequence goes on along the minus strand of NZ_CP067113.1, from coordinate 2,028,459 downwards.
CCTCGTCCCCGATCAGCAGCACGTGGCGCAGCTCGGGCAGTCGCGCGGCCTGCAGCTGTCCGGGCGCGGACGCGTCCAGCTCGGGCGCCAGCTCGCGCAGCATGCCGAGGTAGTCCGAGGACTTGAACGCCGGCGGCAGCACCAGCGCCCGGCAGCCGACCTGGGTCAGTGCGTACTCGAGCTCGTGCGTGCGGTAGGCGGGATTGATGTTGACCAGCGCCAGGCCGGCGCGCGCGCTGGCGAACTGCAGCAGCACCCACTCCACGCGGTTGAGCGACCAGATGCCGATGCGCTCGCCGCGCGCCAGGCCCAGCGCCAGCAGGCCGGCCGCAAGCCGGCTCACGCGTGCGTCGAACTCGCGCCAGGACCAGCGCACGCCCTGCGGCGGCACCACCAGCGCGTCGCGGTCGGGCCAGGTGGCGGCGATGCGGGCGAGCATCGCGCCGACGGTCTCGTGCAGCAGCGGTTGCGAGGTGTCTCCCCTGACGTGGCTGGGGGTGGGCGTGTGCAGGGTGGCCATGGCGGGGCGGGGCGGCGAGGGGGATTCGAGCATACGGCGGGCGCCGCGCCCGGGTGTACGCGACCATGGGCGCAGGCGCGGACGCTGTGTTGCGCCATAGCGGCCCAGCGTTCCGCCCTCAGTGCAGCTCGCGCAGGTCCAGCCGCCGCAGCTTCGGTGCCCGCCACGCGGTGACCGCGGCGACGGTCATGGTCACGCAGCCGCCCAGCACGACCGCGGGCACCAGGCCCAGCAGCCGCGCCATCGAGCCGGCATAGAACGCGCCAAGCTCGTTCGACGAACCCACGAACAGTCCGTTGATCGAGGACACCCGGCCGCGCATGGCGTCGGGCGTCGACAGCTGCAGGATGGTCGAGCGCAGCACCACCGAGACCCCGTCGCACATCCCCGACAGCAGCAGGAAGAAGGCCGAGAGCCAGAACGAGGTCGACAGGCCGAAGCCGACGATGCACAGTCCGAAGCCCGCCACGGCAATCAGCAGGATGCGCCCTGCATGACGCGTCGCCGGCCTGCGCGCCAGCCAGACGCCCATCGCCACCGCACCCAGCGCCGGCGCGCTGCGCAGGATGCCCAGGCCCTCGGGGCCGTAGTCGAGGATCTCGCGGATGAAGGCCGGGGCCAGCGAAATCGCCCCGCCGAACAGCACCGCGAACATGTCCAGCGCCAGCGCGGCCAGCAGCAGCTGGTGCGAGAACACGAAGCGCGCGCCTTCGGCGATGCTGGCGAAGATCGGCGCGCCCTGCAGGGTGATCGCGGGCTCGGTGACCTGCAACCGGCGCACCGCGAACGCCGCCGCCAGGGCGAAGCCCGCGGCCAGCGCGTAGGACACCCACATGCCCGCCGCGCCCACGATCACCCCGCCGACGGCCGGTCCCAGCACCATCGCCGACTGGAACACGATGCTGCCCAGGCTGGCTCCGCGCGCGAATTGCGGCCGCGGCAGCACGCGCGCGAACAGCGCGTTGTAGACCGGACCCAGGAAGGCCCGGACCGCTCCGGTCAGCACCAGCGCGGCATAGATCCAAGCCACGTCCACCGTGCCCAGGACGCCGGAGGCGATCAGCGCGAGCGCGATCGGCGTCAACGCCAGGCCGATGCAGGCGTACATGCCGAGCCGGCGCCGCGGCAGGTGGTCGACGAGGTAGCCGGCGAACGGCGCCACGCAAAAATAGGGGACCAGTTCGGCCAGGCCGATGAGCCCCAGCATCCAGGGATTGCGGGTGAGCTCGTAGACCTGCCAGCCGACCGTCACCGCGACCATCTGGTAGGACAGGATCGTGCAGATCCGGTAGGCCATCAGGCCGCGGAACGCGCGGTTGCGCAGCGGGGCCATGCGGCTGTCGTCCGCGCCGACCGGTGCCGGCGGCGCGGCGGCCGGGCCCGGCCGCCGCGCGTCCCCGCCGGACCCCGCCGTGCTCACGCCAGGGCGCGCTGCGCGGCGTCGCGGATGAAGGCCAGGAGCGACGCGAGGCCGTTGCTGCGCGTTGGTGAAAGATGCTTGGCCAGGCCGATGTCGGCGATGTACGAGGGGTCGTTGGCGAGGATTTCGCGCGCGCTGCGGCCCGAGTAGACGCGCAGGGCGAGGTAGACCAGGCCGGAGACGATCGCCGAGTCGCTCGCGGCGGCGAAGTCCATGCGCCCGGCGTCACCCGAGGGCACGATCCAGACCATGGACTGGCAGCCGTGCAGGCGATGGGCCTCGGTGCGGAACTCGTCCGGGAAGTCCGGCAGCTTGCGGCCGAGGTCGATCAGGTACTGGTAGCGCTCGGACCAGTCGCTGAAGAACGCGAACTCGTCGCGGATCGCGGCCTGGGCCTCGGCGGCGCTGCTTTCAAGCGGGAAGTGGGATGTGGACATGCTCAGCCCCGCTTCCAGCGCGCGCCCTGGGGCGTGTCTTCGAGGAGGATCCCCTCCGCGGCCAGCTGGGCGCGGATCGCGTCGGCGCGGGCGAAGTCGCGCGCCTGCTTGGCGGCCGCGCGCTCGTCGACCAGGATCTGGATCCGGGCGTCGTCGTCGCCGGAGGCGCCGCGGCCGAACCAGGCGGCCGGCGACTGCTGCAGCAGCCCGAGGACGCGGCCGCCCGCGCGAAGGCTGGCTGCCAGCGTTGCCAGCGCAAGCAGCGGGCCGTCGCCGGACGCTTCGCCGTTGGCCAGCGCATTGCGCAGCACGCGCGCGCTGCCGGCGATCGCCGCGAGCTCGGCCAGCGCCTGCGGCGTGTTGAGGTCGTCGCACAGGGCGGCTTCGATCGCGTCCGGGATCGCGACGTCCGCGGCCAGGGCATTTCCGCCCTCGGCGGCCTCGTGTCGTGCCAGCAGCGCGTCGGCATCGCGCAGCGTGCCGTACAGCCGGTCCAGGGTGCGCACGCTCTGTTCGACCAGCGCGTCGGACCAGTCCAGCGGCTGGCGGTAATGGGCCGACATCAGCGCATGGCGCAGCGCCTCGGGCGGATGCTGGCGCACCAGGTCGTGGACCTTCTCGATGTTGCCCAGCGACTTCGACATCTTCGCGCCGCCGAAGTTGAGCATGCCGTTGTGCAGCCAGAAGCGCGCGAAGGGCGCACCGCCATGGGCGCATTCGCTCTGCGCGATCTCGTTCTCGTGGTGCGGGAACTGCAGGTCGACGCCGCCGGCGTGGATGTCGATGGTCTCGCCGAGGTGCGCGGCCGCCATCGCCGAGCACTCGATGTGCCAGCCCGGGCGGCCGCGGCCCCAGGGCGAATCCCAGCCGGGCAGGTCGCCGCTGGACGGCTTCCACAGCACGAAGTCGCCCGGATCGCGCTTGTACGGCGCCACGTCGACCCGCGCGCCGGCCAGCATGTCCTCCAGCTCGCGGCGCGACAGTTTGCCGTAGCCGTCGAAGCTCGCGACCGAGAACAGCACATGGCCCTCGGCGGCGTAGGCGTTGCCGGCGTCGATGAGCCGCTCGATCATCGCGATGATCTCGGCGATGTGGCCGGTGGCCTCGGGCTCGATGTCCGGCGGGGCCACGCCGAGCGCGGCCATGTCCTCGCGGTAGGCGGCGGCGAAGCGGTCGGTGATCGTCGAGATCGGCACGCCCTGTTCGGCCGCGGCGGCGTTGATCTTGTCGTCCACGTCGGTGATGTTGCGGGCGTAGGCCAGCGTGCCGAACCGGCGCCGCAGCAGGCCGGCCAGCACGTCGAACACCACCGGGCCGCGCGCGTTGCCGATGTGCACGTAGTTGTAGACCGTGGGGCCACAGACATACATCGTCGTGCGCGCGGGATCACGGGGCTGGAAGTCCTCCACCCGGCGGGTGAGGCTGTTGAAGAGTCTCAGGGTCATGCCTTGGGGCCGCTGGGCAGGCCGTCGATTCTACCGGCGGGGGACCGTGACAGCCACGATTCAGCCCGCTGCGGCGGCCACCGCCTACACTGCGGCATCGACATGCACTCCTTCCTGCCCGCAAAGCGGTGGCTGCCGCTGCTCATGGCCCCGCTGCTGGCGGCGGCGCCTGCGTGGGCCCAGCACACGGTGATCCAGGCCGAGAACGTGCGCTACGAGTACGCGCAGGTGCTGCGCGCCGAGCCGGTGTACCAGACCCTGCGGGCCACCGGCATGGTCGAGCGCTGCGAGCAGTCGAGCATGGTGTCGCCCGACGAGGGCGAGGAGCGGCGCGGCCTCTCGCGCGTGGTGGGCGCGGGGCGCGACGTGCTGACGCCGAGCCGCCGCGAGCCCGGCACGGACGAGGGCGACGCGGACTGCAGGATGGTGCCGGTGGAGCGCGAGTTCCGGCGGCCGATCGCCTATGACGTCGATTACGTGGTGCGCGGCGTGAAGTACCGCTCGCGCCTGCCTGCCGATCCCGGCAACCGCCTCCGGGTCAAGGTGGCGGTGACGCCGGTGGTGCCGAGCGGTGCCCAGGACTGAGCGGGCCGGAATGGACGGACGGGGGCCGTGCTTGCGGGTCCGCGCGCCGCGTGGGAAGATTGCCGCGATGCAACACGCCTGCGCCTCCGTCCATGGTCTGCTGACCTCCGCCTACATGGCGGCGGGCATGACCTCGCGCGCGCGCCGACCGGAAGCCCACATTTCCCTGGGTTAGGACCGGACAACGCCTGTTTTTCCGTCTTTGAAGCCCGGCCCAAGCCGGGTTTTTTCGTTTTCGATTCCATGGACTCCGCCATGACCACCGCCCCGCAGCACTTCCTCAATACCCAGGACTGGACCCGCGCCCAGCTCGACGCCGTGCTCGCCGAGGCCGCGCGCCTGAAGCGCGCGCCCACCGGCGACGCGCTGAAGGGCAAGTCGATCGCCCTGGTGTTCTTCAATCCCTCCATGCGCACCCGCACCAGCTTCGAGCTGGGCGCGTTCCAGCTCGGCGCGCACGCGGTGGTGCTGCAGCCGGGCAAGGACGCCTGGCCGATCGAGTTCGAGCTGGGCACGGTGATGGACGGCGAGGCTGAGGAGCACATCGCCGAAGTGGCACGGGTGCTCAGCCAGTACGTCGACCTGATCGGCGTGCGCGCGTTTCCGAAGTTCGTCGACTGGTCAGTGGACCGGGAGGACCGGGTGCTGGCGGGCTTCGCGAAGTACGCCACCGTGCCGGTGATCAACATGGAGACCATCACCCATCCCTGCCAGGAGCTGGCGCACGCGCTGGCGCTGCAGGAGCACTTCGGCACCAGCGACCTGCGCGGCAAGAAGTACGTGTTGACCTGGACCTACCATCCGAAGCCGCTCAACACCGCGGTCGCCAATTCCGCGCTGACCATCGCCACCCGCATGGGCATGGACGTGACCCTGCTGTGCCCGACCCCCGAGTACGTGCTCGACGAGCGCTACATGGGCTGGGCGAAGGCCAACGTCGCCGAAAGTGGTGGCTCGCTGGCGGTCAGCCACGACATCGAGGACGCGTATGCCGGTGCCGACGTGGTCTATGCCAAGAGCTGGGGCGCGCTGCCGTACTTCGGCAACTGGGGCCCCGAGAAGCCGATCCGCGAGGGGTTCAAGCACTTCATTGTCGACGAGGCCAAGATGGCGCTGACCAATGGCGGCGTCTTCAGCCACTGCCTGCCGCTGCGCCGCAACGTCAAGGCCACCGACGCGGTGATGGATTCGCCGCGCTGCATCGCCGTGCAGGAAGCCGGCAACCGCCTGCACGTGCAGAAGGCGGTGATGAAGGCGCTGGCCGGGCGCTGAAGCCTGCCGATACGTCACAACCCTTTCCTGTAGGAGCGGCTACAGCCGCGATCCGGCGACAACGATCGCGGCTGTAGCCGCTCCTACAGTTCTCCCCCACAGAGACCCGATATGACCGCTGCCTCCGAATCCAAAGACATCGTCCTCGCCTTTTCCGGCGGCCTCGACACCAGCTTCTGCGTGCCGTGGCTGAAGGAGCGCGGCTGGAACGTGCACACCGTGTTCGCCGATACCGGCGGCGTGGACGCGGCGGAGCGTGCGGCGATCGAGGCGCGCGCGGCCGAGCTTGGCGTCGCCAGCCACGTCACCATCGACGGCGGTCCCGCGATCTGGGACGGCTTCGTCAAGCCCTTCATCCACGCCGGCGAGGCCTACCAGGGCCAGTACCCGCTGCTGGTGTCCGACCGTTACCTGATCGTCGACGCCGCACTCGCGCGCGCGAACGACCTCGGCACCACCGCGATCGCGCACGGCTGCACCGGCATGGGCAACGACCAGGTGCGCTTCGACCTGGCGGTGAAGGCCAGCGGCGACTACCGCATCGTGGCGCCGATCCGCGAGATCCAGAAGGAACACACCCAGACCCGCGCCTACGAGCAGGCCTACCTCGAGCAGCGTGGCTTCGGCGTGCAGTCCAAGCAGAAGAGCTACACCATCAACGAGAACCTGCTGGGCATCACCATGTCCGGCGGCGAGATCGATCTCTGGGAAGCGCCGGGCGAGGGCGCACGCGGCTGGTGCGCGCCACGCGGCGCGTGGCCCGTGGAGCCGCTGCAGGTCTCGGTGCGCTTCGTCAACGGCGAGGCGGTGGGCCTGGACGGCGAGGACGTGCCCGGACCGAAGCTGCTGGCCAGGCTCAACACCATGTTCGCGCAGTACGGCGTCGGCCGTGGCATCTACACCGGCGACACCACCATCGGCCTGAAGGGCCGCATCGTGTACGAGGCGCCGGGACTGGCCGCGCTGCTTGTGGCCCACCGCGCGCTGGAAGAGGCGGTGCTGAGCAAGCAGCAGAACCGCTTCAAGCCCGACGTCGGCCGCAAGTGGGTCGAGCTGGTGTACGAGGGCTTCTACCACGACCCGCTGAAGACCGACCTCGAGGCCTTCCTGGCCTCGTCGCAGCGCATGGTCAACGGCGAGGTGATGCTCGAGACGCGCGGTGGTCGCGTCGACGCGGTCGCGGTGCGCTCGCCGCACATCCTCAATGCCAGCGGCGCCACCTACGCCCAGTCCGCCGACTGGGGCGTGGAAGAGGCCGAGGGTTTCATCAAGCTGTTCGGAATGAGCAGCACCCTGTGGGCCGAGGTCAACCGGTCGTGAGCCACGCCGGCAGCCATGTGCACCCGCGCCGCGAATCCGCAGCGGACAGCCAGGGATTCTGTAGGAGCGGCTATAGCCGCAATTGCAGAGTGCCGATCGCGGCTGTAGCCGCTCCTACAGGGCGGCTTGGACGTGATTGAGCCAATACTTCGCCACCTCGCGGCGCTGGTGTCCTTCGACACCCGCAATCCTCCGCGCGCCATCGGCACCGGCGGGATCTTCGACTACATCCGCGCCCAGCTGCCGGATTTCGAGGTGACCGTCACCGACCACGGCGCAGGCGCGGTGTCGCTGTTCGCGCGTCGCGGCACGCCCACGCTGCTGTTCAACGTGCACCTCGACACCGTGCCCGACTCGCCGGCGTGGACCGCCGACCCGCATGTGCTGCGCGTCGAAGGCGACCGCGCGGTCGGCCTGGGGGCCTGCGACATCAAGGGTGCCGCGGCCGCGCTCATCGCCGCGGCGCAGGCCGTGGAAGGCGACGCCGCCTTCCTGTTCACCAGCGACGAGGAAGCCAACGATCCGCGCTGCATGGCCGCCTTCCTCGCCTCCGCCCACGGCTTTCGCCAGGTGGTGGTGGCCGAGCCGACCGGCTGCGAGGCGGTGCTCGCCCACCGCGGCATCGCCGCCGTGCAGCTGCGCTTCCACGGCGAGGCGGGCCACGCGTCCGGCGCGCAAGCGCTTTCGGTGAGCGCGGTGCACAAGGCGATGCGCTGGGGTGTGGACGCGCTGGACCTGGCCGAGGCCGAGGCGCACCAGCGCTTCGGTGGGCTCACGGGCCTGCGCTTCAACATCGGGCGGGTGGAGGGCGGCATCAAGGCCAACGTGATCGCGCCCGCGGCCGAGGTGCGCTTCGGCTTCCGGCCGCTGCCGTCGCACGATGTCGACCAGCTGCACGCCCGCTTCGCCGCGCTGGCCCCGGATGGCAGCGACTACGCCGCGACCTTCCACGGCCCCGCGCTGCCCGCCGGCGACACCGCCGCGGCCGAGGAGCGCCGCCTGGCCGCGCGCGATCTTGCCGAAGGCCTGGGCCTGCCGATCGGCAACGCGGTCGACTTCTGGACCGAAGCCTCGCTGTTCTCGGCCGCCGGCCTCGACGCCATCGTCTACGGCCCCGGCCACATCGCCCAGGCCCATACCGCCGACGAATGGGTCGCGCTGGAGCAGCTCCGCACCTATGGCGAGGCGGTGGGGCGGGTGATTGGAGCAAAAACGTTTGCCAAGGATTGACGCGGATAAGGGCGGATTCACACGGATAGAGCGGAGGTCGTTCAAGAGCAGCGCATGGATGGGGTCCCTCACATGTAGGAGCGGCTATAGCCGCGATCGGCAGGCGGCAATCGCGGCTATAGCCGCTCCTACAGAAGGCAGGACTTTTCACAGAAGGGCTTCTGCTCCATCCGTGTGAATCCGCCCTTATCCGCGTCAATCCGTGGCAAAAACCCCCACAGCCCCACCTACGAAGCGATACACATGCACACACACGTCCAGACCCGCCAGACCATCGTCCGCCTGCTTTCGAGCATGGGCAGCGCGAAGGAGATCAGCCAGTACCTGAAGCGGTTCTCGCAGGTCGACGCCCGGCGCTTCGCCGTGGTCAAGGTCGGGGGCGCGGTGCTGCGCGACGACCTCGACGCGCTGACGTCCTCGCTGGCCTTCCTGCAGCAGGTGGGCCTGACGCCGATCGTGGTGCACGGTGCCGGACCGCAGCTCGACGAGGCGATGCAGGCCGCGGGCATTACCAAGCGCACCGTGGACAACCTGCGCCATACCGACGCCGCCGGCCTGGCCATCGTGCGCCGGGTGATGCGGCAGCAGAACCTGCGCCTGGTCGAAGCACTGCAGGTTCAGGACGTCCGCGCCACCTCGATCCAGTCGGGTGTCTTCGAGTGCGCCTTCCTCGACCGCGAGCGCTACGGCCTGGTGGGGCAGGTGATGCGCGTGGATACCGACGGCATCGGCGCGGCGATCAAGGCCGGCTCGATCCCGGTCATCACGTCGCTGGGGGAGACCGCCGACGGCCAGATCGTCAACGTCAACGCCGACTGGGCCGCCAACGAGCTGATCAAGACGCTGCAGCCCTACAAGATCGTCTTCCTCACCGGAACCGGCGGCCTGCTCGGCCCCGACGGCCAGGTGATCGACTCGATCAACCTCAGCACCGAGTACGAAGAGCTCCTGCGCCAGCCCTGGCTGCACTCGGGCATGCGCCTGAAGATCGAGCAGGTGCACAACCTGCTGATGGCGCTGCCGCCGTCGTCCTCGGTGTCGATCACCCGGCCCGACCAGCTGGCGCGCGAGCTGTTCACGCACAAGGGCTCGGGCACCCTGGTGCGGCGCGGCGAGCGGGTGATGCGCGCCGGTTCATGGGATGCGCTCGACCTGCCGCGGCTGCGCATGCTGGTCGAGTCCGCGTTCGGCCGCACCCTGCTGCCCGACTACTTCGAACGCACGCCGCTGCTGCGCGCCTACGTCAGCGAGAACTACCGCACCGCGGTGATCCTGACCGAGGTCGACGGCGTGCCCTACCTCGACAAGTTCGCCGTGCTCGACGACGCCCAGGGCGAGGGCCTGGGGCGCGCGGTGTGGCAGGTGATGCGCGAGGAGACGCCGACGCTGTTCTGGCGCTCGCGCAGCGGCAATGCCGCCAACGCGTTCTATTACGCCGAGAGCGAAGGCTGCCTGAAGCAGGGGCCGTGGAAGGTGTTCTGGTACGGCATGGACGGCTTCCGCGCGATCGAACGCGCGGTGGAGCACTGTGCCGACCGTCCGCCGACCCTGGTCGAAAAGGAGGACGCGGCGTGACCGCATCGATCGGCATCATCGGCGCGCGCGGACACACCGGCGCCGAGCTGATCCGGCTGCTGGCCGCGCATCCGGGCTTCGAGCTCGCCGCGGTGTCCTCGCGCGAACTCGATGGACAGCGCGTCGGCGCCCACGTGCCGGAATACGGCGGCGAGCTGCGCTATTCGAACCTCGCGCCCGACGCGCTGGCGTCGGCCGGCCTGGACGCCTGGGTGCTGGCGATGCCCAATGGCCGCGCCAGGGCCTACGTCGATGCGCTGGCGTCCGGCGGCGGCGATCCGGTGATCGTCGACCTGTCCGCCGACCACCGCTTCGACGACGAGTGGTACTACGGGCTGCCCGAACTCACGCGCGACGGCTACGCCGGCCAGCGGCGCATCGCCAATCCCGGCTGCTACGCCAGCGCCATGCAGCTGGCGGTGGCGCCGATGCTCGACCTGGTGGACGGCCCGGTGCAGTGTTTCGGCGTGTCCGGCTACTCGGGCGCCGGCACCACGCCGTCGGAGCGCAACGATCCCGACAAGCTGCGCGACAACCTCATGCCCTATGCGCTGGTCGACCACCTGCACGAACGCGAGGTCACCCGCCACCTCGGCACGGAGGTGGAGTTCATGCCGCACGTGGCGCCGCATTTCCGCGGCATCACCCTGACCGCGAACCTGCATCTGCACGAGCCGGTCGCGGCCGAGGCCGTGGAAGCCGCCTATCGCGCGCGCTACGAGGGCGAGCCGCTGATCAGGGTGTGCACCGACGCGCCGTGGGTGAGCCACATCGCCGGCCGGCACGGAGTGGAGATCGGCGGGTTCACGGTGTCGGCGGACGGCCGCCGCCTGGTCGTCGTCGCCACGCTCGACAACCTGCTCAAGGGGGCCGCGACACAGGCCCTGCAGAACCTCAACCTTGCGTTCGGCCGGCCGGAGGTCGAGGGCATCCCCCTGGACTGGCCGCCCGCACCCACCCTGTAGGAGCGGCTACAGCCGCGATCGCCGCGATGCTCCGCCACATCTGATCGCGGTTTCTGGCACATCGGATCGCGGCTGTAGCCGCTCCTACAGGAGCTGCGACCGCCGGCCATCACACACAACCCATCCCGGAGACCGACATGTCCGACCTCCTCTGGCAGAAGCCCGGCGTCACCGTCGACGCCGACATCCAGGCCTTCCTCGCCGGCGACGACGTGGTGCTGGACCGCGACTTCTTCCTGCACGACATCCGCGCCAGCCGCGCGCACGCCGAAGGCCTCGAGCGCATCGGCATCCTGTCCGCGGACGAACTGGCGGGCATCGGGCGCGAGCTCGAGCGGTTGGCCGACGACTTCCGCAGCGGCAGCTTCATCCTCGACGGGCGCTACGAGGACGGCCACTCGGCGATCGAGGCGCGGCTGACCGAACGCCTCGGCGACGCCGGGCGCCGCATCCACACCGGCCGCAGCCGCAACGACCAGGTGCTGGTCGCCACGCGGCTGTGGCTGAAGGAGAAGCTGGCGCGCACCCGCGCGCTGTGCCTGGAGATCGCCGGCATCGCGCTGGAGCGTGCACGGGCCGAAGCCGACGTTCCGCTGCCGGGCTACACGCACCTGCAGCGCGCGGTGGTGAGCTCGCTCGGGATGTGGTGGGCGGCCTGGGCGGAGGCCTTCATCGACAACGCCCGGCGCGCGGACGACACCCTGGCCTGGGTCGACGCCAACCCGCTGGGCAGCGCGGCCGGCTACGGCGTCAACCTGCCGCTGGAGCGCGAGCACACCACGGCCGCGCTCGGCTTCGGCCGCATGCAGGTGGCCGCGACCTATGCCCAGCTGTCGCGCGGCAAGTTCGAGATGGCCGCGATCGAGGCGTTGTCCAGCGCGATGCTCGACCTGCGGCGCCTGGCCTGGGACCTCAGCCTGTTCACCTCGGGCGAATACGGCTTCGTCAGGCTGCCCGCGCAGTACACCACCGGCAGCTCGATCATGCCCAACAAGCGCAATCCCGACGTCATCGAGCTGATGCGCGCGTCCTATGCCAGCGTCGCCGCGGCGCGCTGCGAGATCGAGCAGCTGCTGTCGCTGCCCTCCGGCTACCACCGCGACCTGCAGGTCTCGAAGGGCGCGCTGTTCCACGGCTTCGGCAAGGGCCTGCAGGCCCTGTCCCTGCTGCCCGACCTGCTGCGCAACCTCGACTGGGACGTGGACCGGATGCGCGCGGCGCTGGAACCGTCGATGTATGCGACCGACCTTGCAGTCGACATGGCGCGCGACGGCCTGCCCTTCCGTGAGGCCTATCGACAGGCCGCCGACCCGGCGCGCTGGGCCGAGGGCGATCCTGCCGCGAGCCTCGCGGCACGCGTGTCGCCGGGCGCGTCGGGCGCGCCGGGACTCGACCTGCTGGCTCGGCGGCTGGCGGCCTTCGGGATCAGCGCGGCCTGATCACGGCTGCCGGGCCGCGGCCTCGTCCCGGGTTGTCCCGCGGCCCGGGCCATCCTCGAGCACGCGCGGCCGGCAGGCCTGCCATGCGCCGCCCAGCATCACCACCACGCTGGCCGCGAGCATCGCGAAGGGCCAGGCGAATCCGCCGGTCGCCTCCCTGAGGATGCCGAACAGCAGCGGCCCCAGGCACGCCAGCGTGTAGCCCAGTCCCTGGGTGAAGCCCGACAGGGCCGCCGAGCCATCCGGCGTGCGCGTGCGCAGGTTGATCAACGTCAGGCCTAGCGGAAAGGTGCAGCCGCCGATGCCGACCAGGGTCGCCCACAGCCAAGGCGCGGCCATCGGCGCCTGCCACAGCCCGTAGAAGCCGGCGAACTGGGCCAGCGCGCACGCCAGCGCCATCGGGAAGCTGTTGCGCATGCGCACGGCCAGCGCCGGGACCACCAGGCCGCCGAGCAGGCTGAAGCCGGTGTACAGCGCCACCATCGCGCCGCCGAATGCAGGCGAGGCGCCGGCCTCGGTGAAGATCCGCGGCATCCAGGTGAACATCGCGTAGGTCGCCAGCGAGGTCATGCCGAACATCAGCGCCATGCCCCAGCCGAGTCCGGTGTGCCAGACGCGGTTGCGGGTGCCCGGCGTGGACGCCAGGTCGGTGGCGCCCGCCGCCGGGATGCCGGCTGCGCCCGCGTCGCGACCCCGGTCGTGGCCCGTCCCGGAACCGGCCCCGGGGACGCGCCGCAGCAGCAGGACCCAGGGCAGGGCCGCCGCGATCGCGGCCAGCGTCCACGCCGCCATCGACAGGCGCCAGCCAAAGGCGTCGGCCAGGGGCACCGCCAGCAGCGCCGCCAGGATCGTGCCGGCCTGCAGCGCGGTGATGTAGACCACGCTCAGGGTGCCGACCCGGTGCGGGAACCAGCGCTTCACCAGCGGCGGCAGGACCACGTTGCCGATGCCCATGCCAGCCAGCGACACCAGCGAGCCGGCGATCAGCACGCCGACCCCGCCCGCCAGCGAGCGCAGCACCAGGCCGGCGGCGGCCAGCGCCATTGCCAGCAGGACGGTGCGCTCGAGCCCGAGGCGGCGGGCGATCGCCGGCGTGGCCGCACCGAACGCGGCGAATGCGGCGGCCGGCAGCATGCCGATCACGCCCGCCATGGCGGCGCCGAAGCCGAACTCGCGGCCGACGACGTCGAGCAGCGGCGTGATCGAGGTGACCGCCGTGCGCAGGTTGAAGGCGGCCAGCGCGATCCCGGCCAGGGCGAGCAGCCGGCCGGGGACGCGCGGTCCGCCGGCAGGGGTGGGGAAGGCCGGCATCGTGGTGTCCTGGCGCCCGCGGGCGCGAAAAGCAAAAAACCGGCCCTGCGGCCGGTTTCTGCGTGTTCACCGATGGTCGGGGAGACAGGATTTGAACCTGCGACTTCTACGTCCCGAACGTAGCGCTCTACCAGGCTGAGCTACACCCCGACAGGTGAGCTGCACATTGTAATGACCGGGGGCGGGGGGAGGCAAGCACCCCGTGCCGGCACCCGGGCCGCGCCGCGTGCAGCCGCTAGAATGTCGGGCCCACCGCGGCCTCGCCCCGCACCGGAGATCCGCCTTGATCAAGCCCCGCACGCCCCCGGGCGTCCTCGAGCTGCTTCCGCGCGAGCAGGTCGCCTTCCAGCGCATGCTCGACACCATCCGCCGCACCTTCGAGGCCTATGGCTTCCTGCCGGTGGAAACGCCGGTGTTCGAACTCTCCGACGTGCTGCTGACCAAGACCGGGGGCGAGACCGAGCGACAGGTCTATTTCGTGCAGTCCACGGGCGCGCTCGAGAAGGGCGACCCGGGACGGCCTGAAATGGCGCTGCGCTTCGACCTGACCGTGCCGCTGGCGCGCTACGTGGCCGAGCACGAGCACGATCTCGCGTTCCCGTTCCGCCGCTACCAGATGCAGCGCGTCTACCGCGGCGAGCGCGCCCAGCGCGGCCGCTTCCGCGAGTTCTACCAGTGCGACATCGACGTGATCGGCAAGGACACGCTGTCGCCGCGCTTCGAGGCCGAGGTGCCGGCGGTGATCAACGCGGTGTTCGAGGCCCTGGGCATCGGCGAGTTCACGATCCAGCTCAACCATCGCAAGCTGCTGCGTGGCTTCTTTGCCGGCCAGGGGATCAGCGACGAGGCGCAGCCGCTGGTGCTGCGCGAGATCGACAAGCTCGACAAGCGCGGGGAAGAGGCGGTGCGCGCGACGCTGGTGGGTGAGGCCTTCGGCCTTGCCCCTGAAGTTGCGGACCGGCTGCTGGAGTTCTCGCGCGTGCGCTCTTCCGGGCACGACGACGCGCTGGCGAAGCTCGACGCACTTGGCGCCGGCACGCCGCTGTTCGAAGAAGGCCGCGACGAGCTGCGTGCGCTGCTCGGAATGCTCAATGCCATGGGCGTGCCCGGGTCGCGCTACGCCATCAACCTCTCGATCGCGCGCGGCCTGGACTACTACACCGGCATGGTCTACGAGACCACGCTGGACGCGCACCCGGAGATCGGTTCCATCTGCTCCGGTGGTCGCTATGACGACCTCGCCAGCCACTACACGAAGTCGAAGCTTCCCGGCGTCGGCATTTCCATCGGCCTGACGCGCCTGTTCTGGCAGCTGCGCGAGGCCGGCCTGGTGGGGACCGCCGAGAGCACCGTGGACACGCTGGTCGTGCTGCTCGACGACGAGGGCCTCGACCACGCGCTGGCCCTGTCGCAGCGCCTGCGCGCCGCGGGCCTGAACGTGGAAACGCAGATGGAGCCGCGCAAGCTGGCCAAGCAGCTGCAGTACGCCGACCGGGCGGGCATCCGCTTCGTGGTGATCCGCGGCGGGGACGAGGCCGCCCGCGGCGTGGTGGCGGTCAAGGACCTGCGCCGCGGCGAGCAGTTCGAGGTCGCCGAGGACGAATTGGGCAGCACCCTGCGGGTGGAGCTCGAGCAGCTGCGCGCACACGGCGCCTGACGGCGCGCCCCCGGACAGGAAAGGCAACCGACATGAAGCACATCCGTCTCGACGGCAGGTCCCTCACGCGCTCGCAGCTGGTGATGATCGCCAACGGCGCCTCGGTCGAACTCGATCCGGTGGCGCTGCAGGCGGTCGAGCGCGCCGCGGCATTCCTCGCCGAACAGGTGCGCCGCGAGGAGCCGATCTATGGCGTGTCGACCGGCTTCGGCAGCAATGCCGACAAACTGCTGGGCGCGCATCCGCTGCGTGACGAACTGCCCGGCGCAAAGCCTTCGGGACGCTCGCTGCACGCCGAGCTGCAGCAGAACCTGGTCGTCACCCACGCGGTGTGCGTGGGCGAGCCGATGAGCCCCGAAGTGGTGCGGGCGATGCTGTGCATCCGCATCAACACCCTGCTCAAGGGACACTCGGGCATCCGCGTGCAGACCCTGCAGGCGCTGACGGCGATGCTCAACGCCGGCGTGGTGCCGGTGGTTCCGGAGCTGGGCTCGGTGGGCGCCTCGGGTGACCTGGCGCCGCTGTCGCACCTGGCGATCGTGCTGCTGGGCGGTGGCGAGGCCTTCGTCGAAGGCGAGCGCATGCCGGGTGCGGATGCGCTGCGCCGTGTCGGCCTCGAGCCGGTGACGCTCTCGTACAAGGAAGGCCTGGCGCTCAACAACGGCACGGCGCAGATGCTGGCCATGGGCGTGTTGGCGCTGGATCGCCTGGACCGCCTGCTGGAAACCGCCGACCTGGCCGCGGCGATGACCATCGATGCCTTCGCCGGCCGCCTCGGTGCCTTCGCCGAAGAAGTGCACGCGCTGCGCCCGCATCCCGGGCAGGTGGAAGTGGCCGCGCGCCTGCGCGCGCTGCTGGAAGGCTCCACGCTCGCCGACATCCCCTACCACCTGGTGCCGCGCTTCCGGCAGTGGCTGCCCGACAGCTGGCAGACGCCGGAGGCACAGGCGCTGAGCTTCGACATCGGCTGGGACTGGGTGCCGGCCAGCCAGCGCCACGGCCGCGAGAAGTTCTACCTGCGCTTCAAGCCCTTCCGCGGCGGCAAGAAGCACCAGCCGCAGGACAGCTATTCGCTGCGCTGCATCCCGCAGGTGCACGGCGCGGTGCGCGACGCGGTGGAGCAGGCGCACCGGGTGTTCGATA
The DNA here is from genome assembly GCF_016615955.1 of Luteimonas sp. MC1750. Taxonomy (NCBI): domain Bacteria; kingdom Pseudomonadati; phylum Pseudomonadota; class Gammaproteobacteria; order Lysobacterales; family Lysobacteraceae; genus Luteimonas; species Luteimonas sp. MC1750. The sequence goes on along the minus strand of NZ_CP067113.1, from coordinate 2,012,140 downwards.
TCGAACTCAACGCGGTCACCGACAACCCGCTGGTCTTCCCCGACAGGCAGGCCGCGCACGTCGAGGAGCAGGTGATCTCCGCCGGCCACTTCCACGGCATGCCGCTGGCGCTGGCGCTGAGCTACGTGAAGGCGGCGATCCCCGTGCTGGCATCGATCTCCGAGCGCAGGCTCAACAAGCTCGTGGATCCGGCAACCAGCGACGGCCTGCCGGCCTTCCTGATCGGCAACGAGGACGGCACCGAATCCGGCCACATGATCGTGCAGTACACCGCCGCCGCGATCGTCAACGACCTCGCCACCCGTGCGCATCCGGCCAGCGTGTACTCGGTGCCGACCAGCGCGAACGCGGAAGACCACGTGTCCATGGGCGCGAACGAGGCCCGCCACGTGCTGTCGATGACGGCGGATCTCGGCAAGGTGCTGGCGCTGGAGCTGTACACCGCGGCGCAGGCGCTGGATTTCCGTCGCGACATGATCAACGCCGCGCGCGACCTGGCGCGCAGCGGTGACGCCGCAGGTTTTGCCGCCAAGGTGCATGGCGCGCCCATGGCCGGGCATCGCGACCACGCGCAGTTCGTGGAGGAAGTGGGTGCGCTGCGCGCCGAGCTTGCTGCGTCCGAGCCCTACCACCCGGGCGTGGCGGTTGCCGCCGCGCATGCCGCGCTGCGCGAGCGGATCGGTTTCCTCGACCGCGACCGCGCGCTCGACGGCGAGGTGGCCGAAGCGGTGCGCCTGGTGGTCGACGGCAGCCTGCTGCAAGCGGCACGCAGGGCCGAGGCGGGCGAAGGCGGATGAACCTGCCGCTGCACCTGGGCTGGCCGGGAGCACTGGAAGCCGGCCTGATCGCGCTGGCGATCGGCTTCCTGCTGTTCCTCGTGTTCCACGCGCTCTCCGCGCGATTGGCTTGGAACCCGGGTCATTCTGTCGGCTGGGCCTGCCTGGGCGCGGTGGCGATCGGCGCCGGGATCGATCTCTGGAACCTGTTCTACCTCGGCGTGGTGAAGCTCGAATCCCCGGTCTATGCGCGTATCGCGCTGTCGAAGATCCACGACCCGGATGGGCTGGGTGTGCGCGTGCTGATGGAAGTGCTGGGTGCCCTCACGGGCGTGGCCCTGGGGTGGATGGCGACGCACCGCGGCAGCACGGGTACGCGCCAAGGGAACTGATTCAAGTGAACGCGCCCCATCACGGGGCGGAACGACCGCGTTGACAATGTACTAGCGCGCTATTACATTGGCGCGATGAAGCAGCGCCCCGAATCCCCATCCAAGCGCGAGGCCGATGCCTCGCTCCGCGCCCTGGCCAAGGCGCTGGCAGCGCTCGACCAGCCGGCCGAGATCACCGCCTTCCTTCGCGACCTGTGCACGCCGGCCGAGCTCGAGGCCATGGCCGACCGCTGGCGGGTGGTGCCACTGCTGCTGGAGAAGGTTCCGTACCGCGAGATCCACGAGCGCACCGGCGTCAGCGTCACCACGGTCGGTCGCGTCGCCCGCACCATCGAGCATGGCGCCGGCGGTTACGCGGCGGCGGTACGCAAGCAGTTCCCCCGTCTCGTCCCTTCGAATTGAGCGCCCCCGCATGAGTCCCCCCGCCCCCATCGCGGCGCGCGAGCGCCTGCGCATCGCCATCCAGAAAAGCGGCCGCCTTGGCGAGCCGTCCCGCGCCCTGCTGAAGTCCTGTGGCCTGGAGTGGCGCGAAAGCCGCGACCGCCTGTTCTGCTACGGCGAATCCGCACCGATCGACCTGCTGCTGGTGCGCGACGACGACATCCCCGGTCTGCTCGCCGATGGCGTCTGCGACCTGGGCATCGTCGGCCGCAATGTGCTGGCCGAGCAGTCCGCGGAGCGTGCGCTGTCCGGCAGGCCGCAGGTGGCGCAGGAGATCCGGGCGCTGGGCTTCGGCGGCTGCCGCCTCGACATTGCGGTGCCGGACGACTGGGACTGGCAGGGCCCCGCTGATCTCGCAGGCAGGCGCATCGCCACCAGCTATCCGCAGCTGCTGCGCCAGTGGCTGGACGCGCAGGGCATCGCCGCCGACGTGGTGTTCCTGTCGGGCTCGGTGGAGATCGCGCCGCGCCTGGGCCAGGCCGACGTCATCTGCGACCTGGTCTCCAGCGGCGCCACGCTGGCGGCCAACCAGCTCAAGCCGGTGCTGACCCTGCTGCAGAGCGAGTCGGTGCTGGCCGGGCCGGTGCAGCCGCTTGTCGACGTGCGCGCGGGCCTGCTGCAGCAGCTGCTGCGACGCATGGACGGCGCGCTGCGGATCAAGGACAGCAGGCTGTTGATGTTCCAGGCCGATCGCGGCCAGGTGGATGCGCTGCTCAAGCTGCTGCCCGACGCGGAGCGGCCGACCCTGCTGCAGGTCGATGGCGAGGACTCCTTGGCGCTGCAGGCGCTGTGCCACGGGGCGATGACCTGGCAGCGGCTCGAGGATCTGCGCCAGGCCGGCGCGCGCAGTCTGATGGTGCTGCCGGTCGAGAGGACGCTGGCATGAGCGTCGCTGAAAACACGGCCAGCAGCGCTACGGCCACGAACAGCCGCGCCGCGGCCACGAGCAACCATGCTCCGGTCAAGCGCCTGCGCTGGTCCGGACTCGATGTGGATGCACGCGCGCACGCACTCGCGCGCCCGGTGCAGGCGGTGGCCGGCACGGTCCGCGACACCGTGGCCGCACTGATCGACGAAGTCCGCGCCGGCGGCGATGCGGCGCTGCGCGATCTCACGCTGAGGCTGGATGGCGTCGCACCTGGAACACTGGAAGTGGACGCCACCGAGTTCGCCGCCGCGGAAGCGGCAGTGCCCCAGGCGCTGCGCACAGCCATGGCCGAGGCCGCCGGGCGGATCGAAGCGTTCCACCGCGCCGGCATGGCGCAGCCCTACGCGGTTGAAACCGCGTCAGGTGTCGTCTGCGAACGCATCCTGCGGCCCATCGGCCGGGTCGGCCTGTATGTGCCCGCCGGCAGCGCGCCGCTGCCGTCCACGGCGCTGATGCTGGGCGTGCCGGCGCGCCTGGCCGGCTGTCCGCAGGTGACGCTGTGCACGCCGCCGCGCCGCGACGGCAGCGCCGATCCTGCCGTGCTGGTGGCCGCACGCATGACCGGCGTGCAGCGGGTATTTAAGCTTGGCGGCGCGCAGGCGATCGCGGCCATGGCGCTGGGTGCCGGCAGCGTGCCGAAGTGCGACAAGCTGTTCGGCCCGGGCAATGCCTGGGTGACCGAGGCCAAGCAGCAGCTGGCGCAGACGGGCGCGGTGGCCATCGACATGCCGGCCGGGCCGTCCGAGGTGCTGGTGATCGCGGATGCCGGCGCCAATGCCGCCTTTGTCGCCGCGGACCTGCTGTCGCAGGCCGAACACGGTCCGGATTCGCAGGTGGTGCTGCTGGCCGACAGTGCGCCGCTGCTCGATGCCGTCGAGCGCGAACTGGCCGCGCAGCTGGCACGACTGCCGCGCGCGGCCATCGCCGCGCAGGCGCTGTCGCAGTCGCGCCTGGTCGAGGTCGAGACGCTGGATGAAGCATTCGCGATCAGCAACGCTTACGCGCCCGAACACCTGATCCTCGCGCTGCGCGAGCCGCGTGCCTGGCTGCCCAGGGTCGAGGCGGCCGGCTCGGTCTTCCTCGGCGACCACACGCCCGAGGCGCTGGGCGATTACTGCAGCGGCACCAACCACGTGCTGCCAACCAACGGCGCCGCGCGTGCCTGGAGCGGAGTGAGCGTGGGCAGCTTCCAGAACGCGATCAGCGTGCAGGCGGCGACCCGCGAGGGCATCGCCGGCATCGGCCCCTGGGCGGTGACCCTGGCCGAAGCCGAGGGCCTCGAAGCGCATGCCAACGCAGTGCGGCTACGAATGGAGGCGCCTGCATGGGTGCGGTGATCGATCTGATCAGGGAGGACCTGCGCGGCTTCACCGGCTACGGGTCCGCGCGCAGCGAAAAGCTCCAGGGCGAGGTCTGGCTCAACGCCAACGAGTCCGCTTGGCCCAGCGCGGGCGACCCGGGCGACGGCTGCAGGCGCTATCCCGAGCCGCAACCACCGGAGCTCGCTGAAGCGCTGGCACGGCTGTACGGTTGCGTGCCCGGGCAGCTGCTGATCGGGCGCGGCAGCGACGAAGCCATCGACCTGCTGGTGCGCACGCTGTGCGTGCCGGGCCGGGATGCGGTGGTGGTGTCGCCGCCGGTGTTCGGCATGTATGCGGTGAGCGCGCGGCTGCAGGGCGCGCCGCTGATCGAGGTGCCGCTGATCGACGGCGTGGAGAGCTTCGCGCCGGACCTGCATGCGCTGGCGGAGATTGCACTGGCCCGATGCGCGCGACTGGTGTTCCTGTGTTCACCCGGAAATCCAACGGGGAACGCGATCGCGCTGGACGACATCGCCGCGCTGGCGCGCAGGCTGCAGGGCAGGGCGCTGCTGGTGGTGGACGAGGCCTATGGCGAGTTCTCCTCGCAGCATTCGGCCATCGGATTGCTGGGCGAACACGACAACCTCGGCGTGCTGCGCACGCTGTCCAAGGCCCACGCACTGGCAGGTGCGCGCATCGGCGTGCTCGCAGCCGATCCGGCGCTGGTCGCGGCGCTGCGGCGCTGCCAGGCGCCGTACCCGGTGCCCGCACCCTGCGCGGCGCTGGCGCTGGCCGCGCTGTCCCCGGAGGCGCTCGCCCGCACTGCGGGACGCGTGGCCGAGGTGCGCAGCGAGCGCGAGCGGATGCGGACGGCGCTGGCCGACGTGCCCGGCGTGCTGCGGGTGTATCCGTCCGAGGGCAACTTCCTGCTGGTCCGCTTTGCCGACGCCTCGCGCGCGTTCGCGCAGCTGCTTGCCGCAGGCATCGTCGTCCGCGACCAGCGAGCAGCGCCGCAGCTGGGCGACGCGCTGCGCATCACCATCGGCACCCCGGCGCAGAACGACCGGGTGCTGCGGGCACTTTCCAAGGGAACACTGGCATGAGCACCCCGATCCTGTTCGTCGACCGCGACGGCACCCTGATCGAGGAGCCGGACGACTTCCAGATCGACGCCTACCACAAGCTGCGCTTCGTACCCGGCGTGATTCCGGCGCTGCTGAAGCTGCGCGATGCGGGCTATGCGTTCGTGATCGTCAGCAACCAGGACGGGCTGGGGAGCGCGCAGTATCCGCAGGCGGACTTCGACGGTCCGCAGGCGCTGATGATGCAGGTGTTCGAAAGCCAGGGCATCGCCTTCCGCGAAGTGCTGGTCGACTGCAGCTGGCCGGAAGAGAAGCTGCCCACGCGCAAGCCCGGCATCGGCCTGGCGCTGCACTACCTGCGCGACCGCGGCATCGACCTTGCGCGCTCGGCCATGGTCGGCGACCGCGATACCGACCTGGAGTTCGCCGCCAACATGGGCATCCGCGGCTTCAAGCTGCGCAGCCCGCAGTTCGGCGGCGAGTGGGACTGGGCCAGCATCGCGCACGAGCTGGCCGATGCGCCGCGCCGGTCCGATGTGCAGCGCAATACGAAGGAGACCCGGGTCCGCATCGCGATCGACCTCGACCGCGTGGCCGAGCCGAAGGTGTCCACCGGCCTGCCGTTCTTCGACCACATGCTGGAGCAGATCGGCAAGCACGGCGGCTTCGCACTGGAAGTCGAGACCACGGGCGACCTGCACATCGACGAGCACCACACGGTCGAGGACACCGCGCTCGCGCTGGGCCAGGCGCTGCGCGAGGCCCTGGGTGACAAGCGCGGCATCGGCCGCTACGGCTTCACCCTGCCGATGGACGAGACCCTGGCCAGCGCCGCGCTCGACTTCAGCGGGCGCCCGTGGCTGGTGTTCGAGGGCGACTTCCGCCGCGAGCGCGTCGGCGACCTGCCGACCGAGCTGGTGTCGCACTTCTTCCGTTCGCTGTGCGATGCGGCCGGGCTCAACCTGCACCTCTCGGTGCGCGGCGACAACGACCACCACAAGATCGAGGCGGCGTTCAAGGCGTTGGCGCGCGCACTGCGCCACGCGATCCGGCGCGAAGGCGTGGAGCTGCCGAGCACCAAGGGCGCGCTCTGATGCGTCTGGTGCTGGTCGATGCCGGCGGTGCGAACCTCGGCTCGGTGCGGCAGGCGCTGCACCGGCTGGGCGTGGAGCCGCAGCTGGCCACGGACGCGGTCACGATCCGCGCCGCCGACCGCGTGATCCTGCCCGGCGTGAGCACCGCGGCCGAGGTGATGCGGCGGCTGCGCGAGCTCGACCTGGTCGAGACGCTCCGCAGCCTGCAGGCGCCGCTGCTCGGCATCTGCGTGGGCATGCAGCTGCTGTTCCAGCATTCCGAAGAGGGTGATACGCCCTGCCTGGGCCTGCTGCCCGGTCGCGTGCGGCGGCTGCCGCCGTCGCCCGGCGTGCGCGTGCCGCACATGGGCTGGAACCGGCTGCGGCCGCTGGGCGAATCGCCGCTCACCCGCGGCATTGCCGACGGCGACTTCGCCTACTTCGTGCACAGCTACGCCGCGCCGGCGGGTGACGACTGCGTGCTGGCCTGTGAGCACGGCACCCGCTTTGCGGCGGTGGTGGAGCGCGGCAACGTCGCCGGCGCGCAGTTCCATCCCGAGCGCTCGGCGCGCGTGGGAGCGCGGCTGCTGCGCAATTTCATCGAGGCGACGCCATGAGCGACGGATTCACCCTCTATCCCGCCATCGACGTGCGCGAAGGCCGCGTGGTGCGGCTGGCACAGGGCGACTACGCCCGCGAAACGCACTATGGCGACGATCCACTGGCACTCGCCCTCGACTATGCCGACCAGGGCGCGCAGTGGCTGCACCTGGTCGACCTGGACGCGGCCCGCGCTGGTGGCTACACGCTGCTTCCGCTGCTGCGCGCGCTGGCCGGCGATGGTCGGCTGAAGGTGCAGACCGGCGGCGGCGTGCGCGGGCGCGACGATGTGGTGCAGCTGCTCGAGGCCGGTGCCGCGCGGGTGGTGATCGGTTCGCTTGCGGTGCGCGAGCCGGACAGCGTGCTGGCCTGGATCCGAGCCTTCGGCGCGGACCGGATCACCGTGGCGCTCGACGCACGGCTCGACACGGCCGGCATCTGGCGGCTACCTGTCCACGGCTGGACCGAGACCGGCGAGGAATCCCTCGCTGCCCTGGCCGTGCGCTATGCGGACGTTGGCCTGCGCCACCTGTTGAGCACCGATATCGCCCGCGACGGGATGCTCACCGGACCGAACCTGGCGCTGTACGACCATCTGCGAAGCACGGCGCCCGCGTTGTCCCTGCAGGCCTCGGGCGGCGTCTCCGGCGTCGCCGACGTGACCCGTGCGCGCGACGCCGGCTGCGCCGGCATCGTCCTCGGTCGCGCCCTGCTGGAACGACGCTTCAGCCTGCGCGAAGCGCTGCAGGCCGCGACATGCTGAGCCGGCGCATCATTCCCTGCCTGGACGTGCGCGACGGCCGCGTGGTCAAGGGCGTGCGCTTCCGCGACCACGTCGACATGGGCGATATCGCCACGCTGGCCGCGCGCTATCGCGACGAGGGCGCCGACGAACTGGTGTTCTACGACATCGGCGCGAGCCCTGAGGGGCGCTCGGTCGACTACCGCTGGGTGGAGCAGGTGTCGGCACTGCTGGATATTCCGTTCTGCGTGGCCGGTGGCATCCGCGACGTGGCCACGGCGCGCGCGGTGCTGCACGCCGGTGCCGACAAGATTTCGATCAACACGCCGGCGCTGGAACGGCCGGCGCTTGTGAGCGAACTCGCCGAGGCGTTTGGCGTGCAGTGCGTGGTGGTCGGCATTGACTCCATCCGCGAGCCCGACGGCGAATGGCGGGTGCGCAGCCACACCGGCGACCCCGACAGGACGCGAGCGCTGGCGCTGCGCACCCTGGACTGGGTGGTGCAAGCGCAGCGCCTGGGTGCCGGCGAGATCGTCCTCAACTGCATGGACAGCGACGGCGTGCGGCGGGGCTATGACATCGAGCAGCTGGCGGCGGTGCGGGCGATCTGCGAAGTACCGCTGGTCGCCTCGGGCGGCGCCGGGGCGGCGGAACATTTCATCGAGGCCTTCGAGCGCGCGGACGTCGATGGCGCACTCGCGGCCAGCGTCTTCCACAGCGGCGCGCTGGCGATCGGCGGGCTCAAGGCGACCCTGCGCGCGCAGGGCATCGAGGTGCGTGATGCATGAGTCGGGACCAAAGGAGGCCACGCTCGATCCCGACGCGCTGGCGTGGGCGAAGGGCGACGGGCTGTTGCCGGCGGTGGTGCAGGACGCCGACAGCCTGCGGGTGCTGATGCTCGGCTACATGGACCGGGATGCGCTGGCCGCCACGCTGGACAGTGGCCAGGTGACCTTCTTCAGCCGCAGCAAGGGCCGCCTGTGGACCAAGGGCGAGACCTCGGGCCACGTGCTGGACCTGGTCTCGGTCCGCGCCGACTGCGACGACGACGCGCTGCTGGTGCTGGCGCGCCCCAAGGGTCCGACCTGCCACCTGCAGCGCGCCAGCTGCTTTCCCGGTGCGCCCGCCGCCGCGCTGGAGCCTCTGGATGCGCTGCTCGCGCGACGCGAGGCGGAACGTCCTCCCGGCAGCTATACGACGCGCCTGTTCGAAGGCGGGGTGCGCCGCATCGCGCAGAAGGTGGGCGAGGAAGGCGTGGAGACCGCGCTGGCCGCGGTGGCCCAGGACGACGAGGCACTGCTCGGCGAAGCCGCCGACCTCACCTATCACCTGCTGGTGCTGCTGCGCGCACGCGGCCTGGGCCTGGCGGACCTGGAGCGCACGCTTGCAGGGCGTTCCGGCAGCACCACGGTCGACAGCTGACGGTTCTTTGGCAGACGCGGCGCCTCAGGCCGCCGAGATCGAGGTGCGGACGCAGTCGCGTCCGTGGGCCTTGGCCGCGTACAGCGCCTGGTCGGCGACCTGCAGCGCGTCCTCGATGTCGTCGACGGTGCCCGGCACCACGGTGTGGACGCCGACGCTGGCGGACACCCGCACCGGAGGGCCGTGCTGCGAGATGCAGGGCCGGGAGGCGATCGCCCGGCGCACGCCCTCGGCGACGGCCACCGCGCCGCGCAGGTCGGTGCGCGGCAGGACGACGACGAATTCCTCGCCGCCGAAGCGTGCCAGCAGCGCCTCGTGCGGCTCGAGGGCATCGCCGATGCGCTGGGCCGCGGCACGCAGCACGTCGTCGCCCACCATGTGGCCGTGCTCGTCGTTGATCGACTTGAAGTAGTCGAGGTCGACCATCAGCAGCGAGAGCGACTGGCGCTCGCGGTTGCACTCCACGAGCAGGCGTTCGAACGCGTCGTGGAAGTGCGAGCGGTTGTACAGGCCGGTCAGCCCGTCGCGTCGGCCCGACTCGCGCAGCCGCGCCGCGGTTTCCTCGAGCTGGTCGAGCGTGTTGCGCAGCTCGCGGGTGCGCTGCGCGACCTTGCGTTCGAGCTGCACGTTGGCGTCGCTCACGATGCGTTCGTTCTCGCTGCGCAGCGAGGCGTAGCGGTAGCTGAGTGCGATCGACAGGAACAGCATCTCCAGCGCCGAGCCGAGCTGGACCCCGTACTCGGTGAAGAAGGTCTTCGGGAACACCCCGAAGGCCACCAGGGTGTAGACCGCGGTGCCCGCGAGGAACATCGCCCAGGACAGCAGGAACAGCCTGGCCGGCGCATAGCCGCGTCCCAGCGCGACCACGCCGACCACGGTGATCCAGAGAATGCTCGCCAGCACCGCCAGCGAGACCGCCGGGGTGATCAGCCGGTAGGGCACCACCAGCGCGGCGATGCCGAAGCAGGCGAAGGTCGCGATGGCGACGATGCTGACCCGGTTGCCGGCCGGCCAGCGTTCGCCGAGGCCGAGGAAGATGCGCGCGAACTGGTGCATGCCGATCAGCGCCAGGCTGATCGACAGCGGCACCGACTTGTCGGCCAGCCAGGTGTTGTCGGGCCAGAGGTATTCGAAGCCGAGGCCGTTGAGGCAGAACAGCACCAGGCCGAAGGCGCTGATGTGGAACAGGTACCAGAAATAGCTGGCGTCGCGCAGCACCAGCCACAGCACCAGGTTGTAGAAGAACAGCGCCACCAGGATCCCGTAGTACAGGCCGATCGAGAACTGGGCGTCGCGCGAGAGCTCGGTGAACGCGGCCGGCGTGTACAGCACCAGCGGCACCTGCATCGAACTCTGGCTCTGGACCCGGAACAGGATGTCGACCGGCTGGCCCACGGGCAGGTCGAGCAGGAAGTTGGGGTGGCGGTAGCGGATCACGCGTTCGCCGAAGGGCAGGGCGTCGCCCCCGGTCTGGTGGACGATGCGGCCGTCGGGATAGCGCAGGTAGAGGTCGAGGTGGTCGCTGAGGGGATAGGTCTGGACCAGCAGCCAGCGCACCTCGGCCGGGTCCCGGTTGATGATCCGCGCGTGGACCCAGAAGGCGCCGTCCTGGAAGCCGAAGGCCGGGTTGCCGCCGGGAAGCGGCGCGAAGGCATCGGTGCCGACGAGCGCCCAGGCGTCCTGCACGGTGTCGCGTCCCGTGGTGTCGTGTCGGTAGTCGACGTGCGGCGAGAGCGCCAGCTCGCCGGTGCCGGGTGCCAGCTCGATCGTGCCGGCCACGGCCGATCCACCGAGCGCCAGAAGCGCGACGGCGAAGGCCGTGAGCCAGGCCATCCAGGGCCTCGCGCCGATCATCCTGACCCCTCCAGACGCGCCCATGACATCTGCCGGCCACAGCCCGGCCCGATCATATGCCTGCCGGCAACCCATGTCTAAACGCGATCGGGCACGATAACGGGCCATCCGTCCGGCCACGGAGCCACGATGTCCATGTCCCTGCGCCTCCTGTCATTGATCTGCCTGCTGGCGGCGTCCGGCGTTGCCGATGCGGTGCGCTGGGAGGGGCGCGTCTTCCACGACCTCGATGGCAATGGCCTGGCGGACCCCGACGAGCCGGGCATCGCAGGGGTGGCGGTGTCGGACGGGAGGACGCTCGCGCTGAGTGACGCCGATGGCCGCTACCGTCTCGACGCACGCGACGCTGTCCCGGTGTTCGTGGTGAAGCCCGCCGGCTGGCGACTGCCGGCGCGCGATGACGGCCTGCCCGCGGCCTGGCACGCGCCGCGTGGTCCTGGCCATGTGCACCGCGGCGACTTCGCCCTGCAGCAGCCGGACCGGCGGGGAGACCGCGCGCTGTCGGTGCTGGTGTTCGCCGACCCGCAGGTGAAATCGCTGGTCGATGTCGACCATTACGCGCGCGACATCGTCGCGCCGCTGGCGGCCGCGGACCGCCGTGCCGACCTCGGCATCAGCCTGGGCGACATCGTCGACGACGTGGTCGCGCTGTATCCGCAGGTCAACGCGGCGACCACGCGGCTGCGCGTGCCCTGGCTGCACGTGCCCGGCAACCACGACTTCGACCCGGGCGCGGACGCCGACGATGCCTCGCTCGCCGCCTTCCACGCCAGCTACGGGCCCGACAGCTTCGCGTGGCATGAGGATGCCGCGAGCTTCCTCATGCTCGACGACGTGGTGCTGCAGCCCGGTGGACGGCCCTCTTATGTCGGCGGCCTGCGCGAGGACCAGTTCGCCTTCCTCGAGGCCTGGCTGCCCAGCGTGCCCAGGGACCGCCTGCTGGTGCTGGGCGTGCACATCCCGCTGTTCGATACCGCTGCGCCCGGTCGGCCCGCCACGTTCCGCACCGCTGACCGCGAGCGGCTCTTCGCACTACTGCAGGACGTTCCGAAGCTGCTGGTGCTCAGCGGCCACCGGCATACCCAGCGCCACCACCGCCACGGACCCGCGGAGGGTTGGCATGGCGCGGAGCCGCTGCACGAGTTCAACGTTGGTGCCGCCAGCGGGGCCTTCTGGTCGGGTGCACCGGACGCCGAAGGCATCCCCGACGCGACGATGGCCGATGGCACGCCGAACGGGCATGCGCTGCTCGACATCGCGGCCGACGGGCGCTATCGCCTCTCCTGGCATCCGGCGCGGCTGCCGGCCGACGACCCCGCGCGCACCGCGGCCATGCACCTGCACGCACCCCGCGCGCTGCGGCGCGGCGCGTATCGGGCGTGGGCGGTGTACGCCAACGTCTACATGGGCGAGGCCGACACGCGCGTCGAGTACCGCGTGGACGGCGGCGAGTGGACGGCCATGCAGCGGGTCGAGCGTCCCGACCCCTGGCTCATGGCCGAGAACGCGCGCGACGATGCCGCCGCAACCCTGCGCGGCCATGACCGCTCGCCCGAAGCCGAACCCTCGACCCACCTGTGGCGCGGCGCGCTGCCGACCGACCTGGCCGCCGGTGACCACGACATCGAGGTGCGCGCCTTCGACCGCTGGCACGGCGAGCAGCGGGCCGCGACCCGCTACCGCCTCGAAGAACGCCCGACACCCGTCCCGCCCCCCGCGACCGCGCCCCGCCCCCTGTAGGAGCGGCTACAGCCGCGATGTCCGCAGCGTCGGATCGCGACCTGTAGGAGCGGCTACAGCCGCGATCGCCCTTGCCGGGTCAGGCCATCGCACCGTGGATCGCGGCTATAGCCGCTCCTACAGTGGATCGGCAGAGGACCGGCAGAGGACCGGAAGCAGACCGGAAGCAGACCGGAAGCAGACCGGCGGCGTCAGGGGTTTACGGCGTCGAAGCTTTCCACCCGCGCGTGTCCGTTGCAGGCGTCACCGCCGCGCGGCTCGGGATAGTCCTCGAGACGGTCGACCAGCACCGTGCGCAGTCCGGCTTCGCGCGCGGCGTCGAGTTCGGCGACCACGTCGGACAGGAACACGATCGCCTCGGGTGCCACGCCGAGCTCCGTGGCGATTCGCGCATAGCTGGCAGCCTCGCGCTTGCCGCCGACCTCGGTGTCGAAGAACGCGTCGAACAGCGGCAGCATGTCGCCGGCATCGGAATGCCCGAAGAACATCTTTTGCGCCGGCACCGATCCCGACGAGTAGACCGCGAGCGGGTGCCCCGCCGCGTGCCAGCGGCGCAGGCCGTCGACCGCATCGGGATAGACGTGCGCGGTGAAGTCGGCGCGGCGGTAGCCATCGGTCCAGATCAGGCCCTGCAGGGCCTTGAGCGCCGTGTGCTTGCGGTCCTCGTCGATCCAGCCCTGCAGCACCTCCACGATCACCGCGTCATCGCACACCGCCCCGTGCTCGGTCGCCACCTGGTCCAGCCACCGCCGGACCTCCGGCTCCTGGCCGCGCTCGCGCACGAATCGGGGCAGCTCGCGCCGCGCATACGGAAACAGCACGTCGCGCACGAACGAGATGCTGCCCGCCGTGCCCTCGATGTCGGTCAGGATGGTGGTCTTCATGGACGCGACGGCTTCTCGTAGCGCGGGAAGCGCTGGGCGATGTCGGTGCCGGTGAAGTGGCCCACCCAGCCGTCGGGCTGCTGGAAGAACCGGATCGCGACGAATTCGGGCTCGGGGCCCATGTCGAACCAGTGCGTGGTGCCGTCGGGCACGGCGATCAGGTCGCCCTTGACGCACTCGATCTCGTAGACGCGGTCGGCCACGTGCAGGGTGAACAGGCCGGAGCCGGCGACGAAGAAGCGGACCTCGTCTTCCTTGTGGAAGTGCTCGTCGAGGAAGGTCCGGCGCATGTCCTCGCGCTTCGGGTTGTCGGGCGCGATGCTCACCACGTCGACGGTGGTGAAGCCGCGCTCGGCGCTGATGCGCGCGATGTCGTCGGCGTAGGCGGCGAGCACCTCGTCCTGCGAGGCACCGGCGGAGACCGGTTGGCTGGCCTGCCAGCGCTCGAAGGTGACCCCGATCGACGCGAGCTCGCGCGCGATCGCGTCGCCGTCGCGGGTGTCGAAGAGCGGTGCGCCGGGGGCGTCGTCGGCAAAGATGCGCAGGCGGCTCATGGCGGTCTCCAGTCAGTGGCCGGCGGTGAGCCGGCGCAGCTCCAGCTCGCAGTCGAGCAGGAATTCGAATGCGTCCAGGTGCCGGCGCGCCTCGGCCATGTCGCGGCCCCAGGCGTACAGGCCGTGGCCGTCGATCAGGTAGCCCCACATCGGGCGCTGGTCGAGCAGGGCATCGACCTGCGCGGCGAGCGTGGGCATGTCCTGCGAGTTGGGCAGCACCGGCACGTCGATCGCGGCCTCGTGCGTCGCATTGCCGCGGAAGGCCTTCAGCAGTTCGTATCCTTCCAGGCGCACGTGCCCGGAGCCGGCGAACAGCCGCGAAGCGATCGTCTGCGCGCGCGAATGGGTGTGCAGCACGCAGCCGACGTCGGCGAAGCGCGCATAGAGCCGGGTATGCAGCAGCGTCTCGGCCGAAGGCCGGTGGTCACTGCCGACGGCGCGACCGTCCATGTCGACGACCATGATGTCGTCCTCGCGCAGCTTGCCCTTGTCGCGACCCGAGACGGTGATCGCCGCGTGGGCGCCATCCAGCCGGTGCGAAAAATTGCTGCTCGTCGCCGGCGTCCACCCGAGGGCCGCCAGCTCGCGCACGTTGACGATGATCTCACCGGCCAGCTCGCGCAGCCGGTGGACGTCGTAGGGCAGTGTCTCGTTCATGCCGCAAGTCTAGCCCCTCAGCCGATCGCGGGTACGGGGCAGCAAGCGCTTTTTTGCCACGGATTACGCGGATCAAAGCAGATTGGCCGGGGCGAGCGCGCCGCCATCCACTATCTGCTCTTATCCGCGTAATCCGTGGCAAAAAAAGCGTTTGAAAGCCCGCTCAGGGCGCTGGGACGTGCCGCCGGCCGAAGCCGCGGTAGGCGGCGAGTGCGAGCAGGGCGATGACGACGGCGCCGATCAGGGTGTCGATCGGGGTCGACCAGACGAGCAGGCCGCAGGCGACCAGGGCACCCATGCCGAGCAGGCGGTCGGAGGTGGTCGCCGGCCGCGCGGGGCTGCCCAGCAGCAGGCTGAGGCCGGCGGCGACGTAGGCCATCACCACCAGGGTCACGGCCATGTTGATGATCGCCTCGAACTGCGAGGAGACCGAATCCGACAGCGTGGTCAGGGCGATCAGCGTCATCGCCAGCACCACCAGCAGCAGGCCGGTCGAGGCGGCGCCGTTGCGCCGCACGCGTCCGAACACGGCGGGCAGGAAGCCGCGCTGCGCGGCGCGCGCGCCGGATTCGCCGGTGACCAGCATCCAGCCGCCGAGCGTGCCGGTGGCCTTCAGCGCGGCGGCCGCGGCGATCACCGGAATCGCCCACTCGCCGAACATCCGCCCTGCCACCAGGGCGAACGGCGCGCTGGAGCCCGCAAGTTCCTGCACCGGCACGATGCCCATCATCAGCACCGACGACGTGAGGTAGACCACGCCGGCCAGGACGATGCCGCCGAGCGTGGCGATCGGCACGTTGCGGTCCGGATCGCGCACCACGCCGGCGACCATGGCCCCGGTCTCCAGGCCGATGAAGGCCCAGAACACCACCGCCAGCGAGCCGAAGGCGACCATCGGATCGGACTGGCCGCTGACGTTCCAGCCGGCGCTGAACAGCTCGGGATTGAAGTGGGTCCAGCCCGCGACCAGGATCGCCGCCACCGGCAGCAGGCCGAAGACCACGCAGAACGACTGGAAGCGCGCGATGCTGCGCGGCCCCAGCAGGTTGAGGCCGAACATTGCCCAGATCAGCAGCACCTGGCCGGTGAGCCGCACGCCGAGCGAGTCCTCGATCGGCAGCAGGATGATCAGGTAGCCGAAGGCCGCCACCGCGATGGCGTTGTTGCCGATCCACGACGACAGCCAGTACAGCGTCGACGCCAGGAAGCCCATGTCGCGGCCCAGCGACGGACGCACATAGTCGTCCGGCGAGGTGAGGTCCGGATGCTGGCGTGCGATGCGCGCGAAGGCCGCGCCCAGTGCCACCGCCAGCAGGGTGCCGATCAGCCACGACAGCGCGGTGACCGTGCCGGACTTGGCCAGGGTGGCCGGCAGCAGGAAGAAGCCGGAGCCGATCATGTTGTTGGCGACCATGAAGGTCGCCAGCACCGGGCCGATCTTCTTCACGGCGGTGGTCGTGGACATCGTTGTTGGGATTCCCCGAAACGCGCGGTCAGCGCGCCTGGTTGAGCTTGCTGTTGCGGTAGCCGTAGCCGAAGTAGATCGCCTGTCCGAGCAGGGTCCACAGCACGAAGATCAGCCAGTGCTCCATGAACGACTGGAAGAACAGGAACAGGCAGGCGATCACGCCCAGCGGGCAGATCAGCCAGAACATCGGCACGCGGAACGGCCGCGTGAGGTCGGGTCGGGTATAGCGGAGCACGAACACGCCCAGGCAGACCGTCGCGAATGCGATCAGGGTGCCCATCGAAACCAGTTCGCCGAGCACGCTCAGCGGCATGAAGCCGGCCAGCAGGCAGGCCACGACGCCCACCACGATGGTGCCGACGTAGGGCGTGTGGTGCCTGGGGTGCACCTTGCCGAACATCTTCGGCATCAGGCCGTCGCGCGACATCGAATAGAAGATGCGCGGCTGGGCCATCAGCATCACCAGGATCACCGACGACAGGCCGGCGATCGCGCCGATCTCCACCGCGGTCTTCAGCCAGCCGAGATTGGCGCCGGGATTGGCCCGCATGGCCAGCTCGAGCGCGGTGGCCACCGGCTTGGCGGTGTCGAGTTCGCGATACGGCGCCATGCCGATCAGCACCGCGCAGACCGCGATGTAGACCAGGGTGCAGAGGACCAGCGAGCCGAGGATGCCGATCGGCATGTCGCGCTGCGGGTTCTTCGCCTCGCCGGCGGCGGTCGAGACCGCGTCGAAGCCGATGTAGGCGAAGAACACGATGGTCGCGGCGCGGAACACGCCGTCCATGCCGAAGCGGCCAGGGCCTTCGTTGGCCGGAATGAACGGGGTGAAGTTGGCCGGATCGATGTACTGGATGCCAAAGCCGAGGAAGGCCGCGATCACGGTGATCTTGATCGCGACGACGATCGCGTTCACGTACGCCGACTGGGTGATACCGACGTAGCAGAGCCCGCTGACCGCGGCGACGATCGCCACCGCCGGCAGGTTGATGACGCCCGCGGTGCGCACGAAGCCCGAGCCGTCCCAGGTGATGGGCGCCGAGGCCAGCTCGGCGGGGAAGGGGAGTCCGAGCGTGGTGGTGAGGAAGCTCACCAGATAGCCCGACCAGCCAACCGCGACCGTACTCGAGGCGAACAGGTACTCCAGCACCAGGCACCAGCCGATGAACCAGGCGACGTATTCGCCCAGCGTGGCGTAGGAGTAGGAATACGCGCTGCCGGAGACCGGCATCATCGCCGCGAACTCGGCGTAGCAGAGGCCCGCGAACGCGCAGGCCAGGCCGGCGAGGACGAAGCTGAGCATGATCGCCGGGCCGGCGTGGTTGGCGGCGGCCTGGCCGGTCAGCACGAAGATGCCGGCGCCGATCACCGCACCCACGCCCAGCAGCACCAGGTGCCGCGCGGTCAGGGTGCGCTTGAGGGTGGCTTCGCCCTGCAGGCTGCCCTCGACGGGCTCGCCGGCATCGACGTGCGGAGCCGGTTCGACCGGCTTGACCCTCATCAGCGCTTTCAGCATCCGCAGCTTCTCCCCTCGTTGGTCAGGTCCCGCGGCGGGCCTTCCCATGGCCATGCCGCGATGGGTGGCGCATCGCGCGCCACGGCCGCCGTACCTTGCCAAAGCGGTTGCGCATGCACAAGCCGCAGTGCAGCGCGCTGCGCGGTGATAATGGCGCCCCGTCCCAGTGCCGCCCGCGGCGATCCAGCATGCCTCCCGATCCGATCACCGCGCTCGAGTCCGCATTCACCGCCCATGCCGCCGCGTGGCCGGGCGAAGCCGAGGACGCCGCCCGGTTCATCGTGCTGCTGCGCGAGGGCGTGCATGCCTTCCTGCGCGAGCGGCTCGAGGGGCACTTCACCGCCTCCGCCCTGCTGGTCAGCGCCGACGGACGGCGCACGCTGCTCACCCATCACCGCAAGCTCGGACGCTGGCTGCAGCCCGGCGGACACGCCGATGGCGACACCGACCTGGCGCGCGTGGCGCTGACCGAGGCCAGCGAGGAGAGCGGCCTGCCGGGCCTGCGCGTGGAGGGCGGGATCTTCGACCTCGACCGCCACTGGATCCCGGAGCGCAAGGGCGTGCCCGGCCACTGGCACCACGACGTGCGCTACGTGGTGCGCGCGGGCGCCGACGAGGCGTATGTGGTCGGCGAAGAGTCGAACGATCTCGCCTGGATCGCCGTCGATGCCGTGGCCGCCGACGAGTCCATGGACCCCTCCCTGCGCCGCATGGCCCTCAAGTGGGTGGCCGGCGGCTGAGGGAAGAGCGAGAAGCTTTGCCGCGGATTGAGGCGGATGAGCGCGGATTTACGCGGATAGGGCAAAAGCGGGTTTGTTTGATGGAGCGAAGAGCGGAGCGGG